>NC_007614.1:955272-1273697 GCF_000196355.1 Nitrosospira multiformis ATCC 25196 | reverse complement strand
ACGCGCCTCATCGTGGTCGAGGCATTGGCTGTAAATGCAGGTTCAGCTCTTACACCGATCGGCAACCCACAAAACCTGTTTTTGTGGAAAGTATCCGGTGTATCCTTTCACGAATACGTACAAGCGATGCTGCCTCTAGCGCTCATCCTCATCACCAGTCTCCTGGTGTTGATCGCATTCATGTTCGATAGCAATCGCATTCAGGTCAGGGAAGAGGTTGATATGCCAATAGCGAACAACAGGCTATTCCATTCATCCTTGATTCTCTATCTACCATTTCTGATTCTTATTGATCTCCATCAGGCGGAACTGGCGGTTTTGCTGATACTCATGGTCTTCTTTATCCGGCATCGCAGCATTCTCGGGAATGTGGATTGGGGCCTCATTCTCGTACTTGCCCTCATGTTCGTGAACATGCGCCTTATTGCTGATAGCCACACTATTCATTCATTTTTTACAGAATTGAGGCTGGACGAGCCTGAGCGGCTTTACTTTGCGGGGATCGGGCTTGCACAGATCATGAGCAATGTGCCTGCTGCAATTTTATTGGCCGGTTATTCAAGCAACTGGCAACTGATTGCCTACGCAGTGAACGTTGGGGGATTTGGCTTAGTATTGGGCTCTCTCGCCAATTTAATAGCCCTACGGCTCGCCCGGGACAGAAAAGCATGGTTGATATTTCATGCCTACTCCCTGCCATTTCTGCTCGTCACGGGTACTTTCGTCTATCTGTTGCTATTCATTGGTTAACTTCCATTGGAGTTGCCCGTTGCCGCACCTCCTCTATAAGGAAGAGAGAGCAGGCGCGGTTCTGCGTGCAATAAATGGAAACCTCTTCACGCGTCCAGATACGGAATCGTCTGCAAGCGCCGCCTGTCCCTTATGCAGGAATAGGCGGCTTGTGATGCGGAAAGGCGGATCAAGCAGATTGCTGTATCGCGTAGGTGCAGAGGGCAATAAGCGACTGGGGGAAGATGCCGAATGCGAGTATTGCGAGGCCGTTGGCGCTCAGCAATACCTTTACGTCACCTTTTGGTGCGATGACCGCATCGGTTTCAGGCTCGTCGAAATACATGAGCTTGACGATACGCAGGTAATAGAATACCCCGATCAGCGAAAGGAGCACAGCCAGCACGGCGAGCCAGGTGTACCCTGCGTTCAGCACGGCCTGAAGCACTGACAGCTTGGCATAAATGCCCACGGTGGGGGGGATGCCAGCCATGGAGAACATCAGCAGCAGCATGATAAAAGCATACCATGGATTGCGCCGGTTGAGCCCTTTGTAATCATCCAGTTTGTCGGCTTCAAAACCCGCGCGCGAGAGAAGCATGATAATGCCGAACGTACCCATTGTCATGAGCACGTAGACCACGACGTAAAACATTGCGGCACTGTAGCCGTTTTCATTCGCGCCGATAAGGCCAAGCAGCATGAACCCCATGTGCGAGATGGTGGAATAGGCCAGCATGCGCTTGATGTTGCTCTGGGCGATAGCGGCAATATTGCCGATCACCATTGACGTGATTGCAAGTATGATCAGCATGCCCTGCCAGTCGCCGGACATTGCACCCAGGCCTTCCACCAGCAGGCGCATGACAAAACCGAATGCCGCGAGCTTCGGCGCTGAACCGACAAACAGCACCACTGCTGAAGACGCTCCTTCATAAACATCGGGCGCCCACATATGGAAAGGCGCTGCGCTCAGCTTGAAACTAATGCCGGCCACAATGAAAACCAGACCGACAACCAGCACACCCCGGCTGATGATTCCGCCTTCGATCGCTTTTGTCACACTGGCGATATCAAGCGAGCCAGTGGCCCCATAAATCATCGACATGCCATACAGCAGAAAGCCGGATGCCAGAGCACCCAGGACAAAAAACTTTATTGCGGCCTCCGTGGCTCCTGCCGAGTCACGCCTCAACGCAACCATCGCATAGAGGGACAAGGAAAGGAGTTCCAACCCCAGGTAGAGTGTCATGAAGTGGGTGGCGGAAATCATGACCATCATTCCGAGGGTCGCGAACAGCGCCAGGCTGAAGAATTCTCCGCTGAGTATTCCCCGCTCCGAAATATAAGTACGGGAATAAACCAGGACTATGGAGACGGTGATATAAACCAGCATCTTGAGAATGTCGGCGAGCCTGTCATCGACAAACATGCCGGAAAACGTATGGACTGTGTCGGGTTGCAAGGTACCGAAGGTGATCAGCATGCAGCCGAACAACGTCAGTTGGGCTAAAAGATAGGCAGTGCCGGGCTTCTTGTCGCCCCAGGCAAGATCAGCCATTAATACTCCGCACACCATCACCAGAAGGAATATTTCCGGATAGGCTGGCGCGAAATTAGGCAGCATAAAATTCATTTATCATCCTTAGCCGAGTCGGAGCGCTTCACTCACTGCAATTTGCTGCGAGCAACATGCGCAAGTAAATCATCAACTGTGGTATGCATGACTTCCGTCAAGGGTAGCGGATATAGTCCCATCCCCAATACCGCCACCGCGAGTACGGTCAATACAAGAATCTCGCGCGCGCCGATATCTTTCATTTCCTCCACTGCGGGATGTACAACGGCGCCGAATATCACGCGCTTGTACATCCACAGGGTATAAGCTGCGCCTGTGATGAGCGTCGTGGCGGCCAGAAACGCATACCAGAAATTCACTTTCATCGATGCCATGATGACCATGAACTCGCCGACGAAACCGCTGGTGCCGGGCAACCCGGAGTTAGCCATGGCAAACAGCATGAAAAAAGCGGCAAAGGCAGGCATGCGGTGCGCCACTCCCCCATAATCCACGATCTGGCGGGAATGCAGCCTGTCATACATGACGCCAATACAAAGAAACATTGCAGCCGAAATAAAACCATGTGAAACCATCTGGACCATGGCGCCTTCGAGGCCGTAATTATTGAACAGGAAAAAACCGAGGGTGACGAAACCCATATGTGCCACCGATGAGTAGGCGATCAGCTTTTTCATGTCCGCCTGCACCAGGGCAACCAGGCCGATATAGACGACCGCGATCAGCGACAATGCGATCATCATGCCCGCGAGCTGGTGACTCGCATCCGGCAGGATCGGCAGCGAAAACCGCAGGAACCCGTAGCCTCCCATTTTCAGCAGGATAGCGGCAAGCACCACCGAACCTCCGGTCGGCGCTTCCACGTGCGCGTCGGGTAGCCACGTATGGACGGGCCACATGGGGACTTTGACAGCAAAAGCCAGCAGGAAGGCGATGAATATCAGGATCTGCGATGCCATCGACAACGGCAGTTTATGATATTCAAGTATCGAGAAGCTACCCTCGGAAACCTGGTAAAGATAGATGAATGCCACCAGCATCAGCAGTGAACCGAGCAGCGTATAAAGGAAAAACTTGATTGCCGCATAAACCCGGTTGGGTCCCCCCCACACGCCAATGATAAGAAACATCGGAATGAGGGAAGCTTCCCAGAAGACATAGAAGAGAATTGCATCCAGCGACGAAAAAACACCGTTGACGATGCCGGACATGATGAGAAAGGCCCCCATATACTGCGATACGCGCCGGGTAATCACTTCCCATCCCGCGATCACTACCAGAGGGGTGGTAAAAGCATTCAGCAGTATCAGGGGCATGGCGATTCCATCCACCCCGAGGTGATAGTGGACGTTGAAGCGTTCGATCCACACATGGCTCTCGACAAATTGCATAGTGCTCGTCGACGGATCGAAGCTGGTATAAAGCGGAATCGCCACCAGAAAACCCGCAATAGATCCGACGAGGGCGATCATGCGCGCAAGGGGAGCATTACGATCTCCACCGGTAGCGAGTACAGCAACACCGGCGAGGATAGGCAGCCAGATAACCAGACTTAACAGGGGGAAACCAAACAACATGTCTATTCCATTTTTTTCATTAGCGTGCAGCGGATGCGGGAGGGTCCCACAACTAACATTTTTATTGTATTTTTCGTTGTCCCATTACCAGAACAACCACAAACTCATCAGTATAAACACGCCAACGATCATGGTAAACGCGTAGTGATAGATGTAGCCGGTCTGGAAGCGGCGCATCAATGTGGAGGCTCCGGCTACTAACCCCGCCGTGCCATTCACAAAGAACCCGTCAATTACCTTGACATCCCCGAACTTCCACAATCCCCGGCCAAGCAGGCGCGCACCGCCTGCAAACAGCCAGGAATAGAGTTCGTCTATGAAGTATTTGCGCTCAAGCAGCGTTGCAAACGGTCCCGCCGCCCACTTGATTTTCCCGGGCAGATCGGGTTTTGCAATATAGAGATACCAGGCGGCAAAGATACCAGCAACGGATAACCAGAAGGGGATGGTGGAAAGCGCATGCCTCATCATTTCCGGTATGCCGTGAAACTCCGCTGCCAATTTCGCCATTGCTTCGTGTTGAGGCGCGATCTGTATCGTATTGGCAAAGTAATCGCCAAACAGCATCGGGCCTATCAGCCAGCCTGCGCCGACGGTCGGTATGGCGAGAGCAACGAGAGGCAGGGTCACTACCCAGGGAGATTCATGCAAGTGCTCTTCAGTGTGATGGTCCATGCGCGGCTGACCGTGGAACGTCATGAACAGCAGGCGAAAGGTATAAAATGCGGTTACGAAGACAGTAGCCACGGCACAGAAATAGGCAAAGCCAGCCCCGGGGATATCGGCAAGGTGCACCGCTTCTATGATCGACTCCTTCGAGAAGAAGCCCGAGAGGCCCGGGACACCGGCACTGGCGAGTGCGGCAACAAACATTGTCCAGTAAGTAATGGGCATGTATTTCTTGAGCCCGCCCATCTTGCGCATATCCTGTTCATGATGCATCGCAATAATCACGGAACCTGCGCCCAGGAACAGCACCGCCTTGAAAAAGGCATGCGTCATGAGGTGAAAAATCGCGGCCGGATAAGCGGACGCCCCGAGCGCCACCGTCATGTAGCCGAGTTGCGACAGGGTCGAGTATGCCACGACGCGCTTGATGTCATACTGGACGATCGCCACCAGCGCCATGAACAAGGTCGTGATGCCGCCTATCACCAGCACTACGGAGAGTGCGGTCTCGGTCAGTTCGAACAGGGGTGACATGCGCGCCACCATGAAAATACCGGCGGTAACCATGGTTGCAGCATGAATCAGCGCCGAAATGGGCGTGGGACCTTCCATCGAATCCGGCAGCCATACATGGAGCGGGAACTGAGCCGATTTACCCATGGCGCCGACGAAAAGCAGGATACAGATGACGGTCAGTATTGCCCAAGGCGAACCGGAAGTGATTTCGATCGTCTCAGCCGCGACGTTGGGCGCCTGGGCAAACACGGCAGCATAATCCAGCGTGCCGAAATACACCAGTACTAGACCGATGCCGAGGAGAAAACCGAAGTCCCCGACACGATTGACCAGGAACGCCTTCAGATTCGCGTAAATGGCCGTCGGGCGCGTATACCAGAAGCCGATCAGGAGATATGAGACCAGCCCTACCGCTTCCCATCCGAAGAACAGCTGGAGGAAATTGTTGGACATCACCAGCATCAGCATGGAGAAGGTAAAAAGCGAGATATAGCTGAAAAAGCGCTGATAGCCTGGGTCGTCATGCATATAACCGATGGTATAGATATGCACCATCAGCGATACGAAACTCACCACAATCATCATGGTCGCGGAAAGCTGATCGATCAGAAACCCTACTTCGAAACGCACACCGCCCGATGTCAGCCAGGTATAAACCGTGCCGTTGTACACGTTTCCTTTCAGCACATCGAGGAACACGGCAATGGACGCTGCCAGGCAAACGAACATAAGGGCAATGGTGACGCGATGGCTTGCGGCAGGACCAATCACACGTCCAAGCAGGCCGGCTATGAGCGCCCCCGCCAGCGGCGCCAGAGGCACCAACAGGTATAGATTTTGCATCTCAGTCATGAAATTCAGGTTTTTGTTTTTGAACCAGCGATACCGACTCCGAACTATTGACCCTGGATTAGCCCGTCAGCCTTTAAGGCTATCCAGGTCATCGACATCGATGGTGCGCAGGCCACGAAACAGCACAACCAGTATCGCAAGCCCGATGGCAGATTCCGCTGCAGCAACGGTAAGGATGAAAAACACGAACACTTGACCGGATGCGTCCTGCAGATAATGCGAAAAAGCAACAAAATTCATGTTTACCGCCAATAGCATCAGTTCAATGGCCATCAACAGGATGATCACGTTCTTTCTGTTGAGGAAGATACCGACAATGCTGATGGCAAACAGAATCGCACCGATAACAAGATAATGGGATAACGAAACCACTACACCCCCTTTCATGGCGGCGTAAAAACGCCGCAATATATTACTTTTATTCTTTCTTCTCGGATGCCATCGACACGATGCGGATGCGGTCTTCACGCTTCACCGCTACCTGTTTGGCGACATCCATGGATTTGCTCTCGCCCCGCTGACGCAAGGTGAGCGCGATTGCAGCCACGATCGCAACCAGCAGGATCACCGCCGCGAGCTCAAAGGCATAAACGTATTCGGTATAGATCAGGCGCCCCAGTTCCTTGGTATTGCTGTAGTCGGCCGCCCGCGCCGCCGGAGCGGGAAGCTCGTTGGCACCGAACTGTTTGCCCGTCAGAACCATGGCCATCTCAATCGACATCACCAGGCCGAGCAATAATCCGAACGGAAACCACTTCCAGAAGCCTTCCCGAAGCCGGGCAAGATTGATGTCGAGCATCATCACGACGAACAGGAACAGTACCATCACTGCTCCCACGTAGACCAACACCAGGGTAATGGCAAGAAATTCCGCTTCCAGCAGCAGCCATAATCCGGCGGAGGCAAAAAAGGCCAGCACCAGCAGCAACGCCGAATGCACCGGATTGCGCGCGGTGATGACTCCGAGGGCCGATGCCACTAATACCGCGGAAAAAAAGTAGAAGATTATATCTGTAAAACTCATATGGCTACTTCTAGAAATCTGGGGGTCTGGAAGGGTTCACGTAAGATAAAGATGAACTCATGAAAATGCCTTCCGCTTGTTTCTGCGGATAAGCGTGACGAGCGGCAACAGTCCAGCGCTCGCACGACGGAAGACAGTGCAAGTCCGGGGTTGATGAGAATATCCGCTGCCAATATTGGCGAACCAGGCACGATTCATCGGTAACCTGCATCAGCTGCCCGATCCTTTGCTATCTGTTCCTCGTACCGATCCCCGACCGCCAGCAGCATCTGCTTGGTATAGATGAGGTCGCCACGCTTCTCTCCGTGGTATTCCAGAATGCGCGTCTCGACGATGGAATCCACCGGACAGGATTCCTCGCAGAAACCGCAAAATATGCACTTCGTCAGATCGATGTCATATCGCGTGGTACGGCGCGTACCATCCTCGCGCTGCTCGGATTCGATGGTAATCGCCAATGCCGGGCATACCGCTTCACACAGCTTGCAAGCTATGCAGCGCTCTTCTCCGTTAGGATATCTGCGCAAGGCATGCAAACCTCTGAAACGAGGGGATTGCGGCGTCTTTTCTTCGGGAAAATACACCGTGATCTTCCGCGCGAACATGTTTCGCCCTGTCAGCATCATTCCTTTGATGAGCTCGAACAGTAGGAAAGTGCGGAAAAAATCCTTGATTCGGTTCATGGTTTCCTCCTGTGTCAGTGAAACCACAAGTTAAGCGGGAATGCGCCCCGAATCGATGCCGGAAGCTGCATCACCAGGCCAAGCACCACTATCCAGACGAGCGTGATCGGAATGAATACCTTCCAGCCAAGACGCATGATCTGGTCGTAACGATAACGTGGAAACGTGGCCCGGAACCAGAGAAAACAGAACAATAGAAATGATGCTTTCAGGATCAGCCAGATGAAGCCGGGAACAAGGGTAAACGGCGCAACGTTGACAGGAGGCAGCCAGCCACCCAGGAATATGATGCTTGCAAGCATGGCCACCAGAATCATGTTGGAATATTCGGCCAGGAAAAACACCGTGAACGCCATGCCCGAATACTCGACATGAAAACCTGCCACGATTTCGGACTCACCCTCGGCGACATCGAATGGAGCACGATTGGTTTCCGCGACGCCGGAAATAAAATAAACCAGAAACATGGGAAACAGCGGTATCAGATACCAGTTCAGCATGCTGGCCCCTTGCTGGCCCTTGACAATGTCACCCAGGTTCAGGCTCTGGGACATCATGAGCACGCACACCAGCGCAAAACCCATGGCCAGTTCGTAGGAAACCACTTGAGCCGCCGAACGCATTGCTCCCAGGAATGCGTATTTGGAGTTGGAGGCCCACCCCGCAATGATAATGCCATAGACTCCCATCGAGGTCATGGCCAGAATATAAAGCAGACCTGCATTGATGTCCGCCAGAACCACATCCGGAGAAAAGGGAATGACCGCCCAGGCCGCCAGTGCCGGCGCGAACGTCAGTATGGGCGCAAGCACGAACAGGACTTTGTTCGCTCCGCTCGGGATGATGATTTCTTTCATCACCGCCTTTACCGCATCGGCAATGGGCTGCGCCCACCCCCCCAGCCAGGGAATGCCAAAGAACGTTACCCGATTGGGACCCACGCGCAACTGCATATAGCCAATGATCTTGCGTTCGGCAAATGTGAGATAGGCAACCGCCAGCATCAGTGGCAGCACGATGGCCACGATCAGAAGGACATTCTTCACCAGCAGGAAAAGAGCAGGTCCCCACTCAGGACCGAAAAAATCCCCGAACAGTTGTTGCGCGTATTCCATCAGATAATCCGAGTATCGTTCGTCACGATTTTTCCACCGTGATCAGATCAAACATTCCGCCCAAGGCCGCAGTCGAAGGATGGGCGGAGGCAACCCTTATACAGTTGGCAGGCAACTTGTCATCCTGTGCGACGGGCAATTGCACCTCACCTTCTCCCTGCCTCAGCCGTATGACTTCTTCGGTCTGCAGGTTCAACTGTGCCATGAGGCTGCCCGACATCCATGCTAAAGGCGCCGCCGCATCGCGCGTGCGCTGCAACGACTCCGCCCGCCGCACGATGAGGTCAGCCTGATAAATCGGAACCTCACCGATACGTTGCAATCCTTCGCTTCCCTTATTTTCCTCACCGGCTTCAATGGGATTCACGGCAAGGCTTCCCAGATTGCTATTCAACCACGCACTGACGTCGTTCCCGGCTGGAAGAACGTCCGCCCGCACCTGCTCCGATGTTTCATAATCGAAGCCATTGAGTTGCAGGATATTGCCCAGCACCCGCAATACCTTCCATGCGGGACGCGTTTCCCCGAGCGGCGCAACCACTCCGTTGAAGCTTTGCACCCGCCCTTCCGTGCTGACGAAAGTACCCGAGGTTTCCGTGAAGGGCGCGATCGGCAGCAATACATCCGCATAGTTGTCCTGAATGGCGGAATGGTTCTTGTATGCGCTCATCATTACAACCAGATCGGCCGCTGCCAGCGTTTTGACTGCGCGCCGGGTGTTGTAGCAATCCAGCTCCGGCTCCAGGTTCAACAGGATGTATGCCTTGCACCCGGTTCCGCTTGCCATCTCGTCCATGCCGAGCATTTGTGAGGCATTGGCGCCCTGCCCTCCATGCCTGTCCCCGGCAATATCTGCGTCATGGTTACCAAAGGGAACCGCACCGGCAATATAAGCTCCGACGCTGTTGGCAGCCTCTCCCAGTACTCCGAAGCGGACGCCGGAAATTTGTGCGATATGCTGGGCAAGCTTGCAGATATCCGTGTAGCGGGGGTGGTGTTGCGCGAGATTCCCGATGAAAATTGCAGCGGGTTTGTTGTCGCTGAGACTGGTCGCCATCGCACGGGCAGTATCGCTCGCGCTGACAGTGCTCAAGGCGTTTTTAGCGTCATCGGGAATCTCCACGCCCTTCAACTCGGCAATGGCTTTCAACACCTCTGCCAGCATGGATACCATTTTGTCGGGCGCAACAATAGCACGATTTCTTACCTTGGTCAGCAGGTCATCGTCGACCGGATTGATCACATTCAATTCCGCGCCGTGCTTCACTGCCTGGCGGATACGATGCGCAAGGAGAGGATGATCCTTTCGCAAGATACTGCCTATGACGAGTAATGACTTCAATTGCGCAACTTCGGCAATGGGCATTCCCAACCAGGGAGCACCCTGCATCTGCGAGTCCGCGCGAAAATCGCTCTGACGCACGCGATGATCCACGCTTGCGCTGCCTAATCCCCTTACAAGTTTCTGCAACAGGTAAAGTTCTTCAAGCGTGCTGTGAGCAGAACCCAGCGCGCCGATGCTTTCCGCTCCATACTTTTCTTTCACATCTTTGAGGCCATTGGCCACAAACTCCAGCGCAGTTTGCCAGTCGCATTCCTGCCACACGCCTCCCTGCTTTATCATCGGCCTGGTAAGACGCTCCTCAGAGTTTAAACCCTCGTAGGAAAAACGGTCTTTGTCCGATAACCAGCACTCGTTGATTTCCTCGTTCTCGCGGGGCAGCACACGCATCACGCGGTTCTGTTTTATCTGGACAATGAGGTTGGAGCCGAGGCCGCAATGCGGGCTTATGGATTTTCGGCGTGATAGCTCCCAAGTGCGCGCGGAATAGCGGAATGGCTTGCTGACAAGGGCGCCCACGGGGCATAGATCGATCACATTGCCGGATAACTCCGAATCCACGGTTTTACCGACAAAGGCGAGTATCTCCGAATGCTCTCCACGTCCCGCCATGCCCAATTCCATGATCCCCGCGATTTCCTGCCCGAAGCGGACGCAACGCGTGCAATGAATACAACGGGTCATGTCGGTGGAAATCAGCGGACCGAGATTCTTGTTCGCCACCACACGCTTGGCTTCGGTATAACGCGATGAGCTTGCTCCATAGCCCACGGCCAGATCCTGTAACTGACACTCTCCGCCCTGATCACAAATCGGACAGTCCAGGGGGTGATTGATGAGCAGGAATTCCATCACACCTTTCTGCGCCGTTACTGCCTGCCCGGAGTGGGTGAAAACCTTCATGCCCTCCATCGCGGGCGTGGCACACGCCGGCAGGGGCTTGGGGGCCTTCTCCACCTGCACGAGGCACATGCGGCAGTTGGCGGCAATGGAGAGCTTCTTGTGATAGCAGAAATGAGGAATGTATATGCCGAGCTGATTGGCACCATCCATGACAGTGCCATTCTTGGGCACGGACACCGGTTTACCGTCGATTTCGAAATTGATCATTACTTATGTGCTCCGGGGCAACAAGCAGCCGCAAACAAGAAAAGACTCATGACTTCATCCGTGTCACACCAGGCATTTCTTGTGTTCGACGTGATACGCAAATTCGTCACGGAAATGCTGAATCATGGCGCGCACCGGCATGGCGGCCGCGTCACCCAATGCGCAGATGGTACGCCCCTGAATGTTGTCGGCGAGATTATTGAGCAAATCCAGGTCTTCCATGCGGCCTTTTCCTGTTTCGATCCGGTGGACGATGCGGTAAAGCCATCCCGTGCCTTCACGGCAGGGGGTGCACTGGCCGCAGGATTCTTCATAGTAAAAATAGGATAAGCGCTCCAGGGCCCTGACCATGCAGGTCGTATCGTCCATGATAATGACCGCGCCTGAACCGAGAAATGATCCTGCCTTGGCAATCGAGTCATAGTCCATGTCGGTCTGCATCATGACATCACCCGGCAATACCGGCATGGATGAACCTCCGGGAATACAGCCTTTCAGCTTGCGTCCGCCGCGCATGCCACCAGCCATCTCCAGCAAGGCTGCGAATGGCGTGCCAAGAGGCACTTCATAATTGCCGGGCTTGTTCACGTGCCCGGAAACGGAAAAAATCTTGGTTCCGCCATTGTTTGGCTTACCCAGTTGCAGAAACTTGTCACCCCCGTGCCTGATAATCCAGGGGACCGACGCGAATGTCTCCGTGTTGTTGATGGTAGTCGGTTTACCATAGAGACCGAAACTTGCGGGAAAAGGCGGCTTGAAGCGCGGCTGACCTTTTTTGCCCTCCAGCGACTCGAGCAGCGCTGTTTCCTCGCCGCAGATATAGGCGCCGTAGCCATGATGGTTGTATAACTGGAAGCTGAAATCGGAACCGAGGATGTTATCCCCGAGATAACCCGCCGCACGGGCTTCATCCACTGCCTCCTCCATGCGCTCGTAGACGTCCCAGATTTCGCCATGCACGTAGTTGTAGCCCGCCCTGATGCCCATCGCATAGGCTCCGATCAGCATGCCCTCGATCAGCATATGAGGGTTGTAACGCATGATGTCACGATCCTTGAAGGTGCCAGGTTCGCCTTCATCCGAATTGCATACCAGGTATTTGTCGCCTTCGTACTGCTTGGGCATGAAACTCCATTTCAACCCGGTCGGAAAACCGGCTCCGCCGCGACCCCGCAAGGCGGATTTCTTTACCTCCTCGATGATCTTTTCCGGAGGAATTTTATCGCTCAGGATTTTTCTGAGCGCAGCATATCCTTCACGCTGTTCGTAATTATTCAGCCGCCAATCGTTGGGATCCGATGGATTCAATCCGGCCAGCAGTATCTGGGCAGGCTGGTTCATTTGCTCAAATCCTCCAGCAACTGGTCGATCTTGTCGTTGGACATGAAACTGCACATGCGTTTGTTATTGACCAGGAGAACCGGCGCATCTCCACATGCACCCATACACTCCCCTTCTTTCAAGGTAAATTTTCCGTCCGCAGTGGTTTCGTTGAAGCCTATTCCCAGCTTTTCCCGGAAATGGGCGACTGCCTCGTTTGCGCCGGACAGCGCACATGGAAGATTCGTGCAGACCGTGATCTTGTATTTTCCGATGGGCTGCAAATTGTACATGGTGTAGAAAGTAGCCACTTCGTATACGGCGATCGACGGCATGCCCAAGTACTCCGCCACAAAATCCATCGTTTCGGTGGTCAGCCACCCTTTCTCATCCTGGGCGATGGCGAGCGCCGACATTACCGCGGATTGCTTCTGGTCTGCGGGATACTTGGTCAACTCGTAATCGATTTTTTTCAGAGACTCTGCGCTTAGCATGTTGATAGCCGTTTCACCTTCAGTACGTCATCTGTCTATTTCACCAAACACAATATCCTGGGTACCAATGATGGCAACCACATCGGCAATCATATGGCCGCGCGACATCTCGTCCAGCGCTGCCAGATGGGCAAAGCCGGGAGCGCGGATTTTCATGCGGTAAGGCATGTTGGCGCCATCCGATATCAGGTAAATGCCGAATTCCCCTTTCGGGTGCTCGACTGCCGCATAGGTTTCACCGGGCGGCACGTGAAACCCTTCAGTGAAAAGCTTGAAATGATGGATCAGTTCCTCCATGTTCTGCTTCATGTTCACACGGGAAGGCGGCGCGACCTTGTGGTTATCCGTTATGACCGGCCCCGGATTTTTACGAAGCCAGTCGACACATTGCCTGATGATGCGATTGGACTGCCGGAATTCTTCGATCCGGACCAGATAGCGGTCGTAGCAATCCCCATTGACGCCGACAGGTATATCGAAATCGAGCTGATCATAAACTTCATAGGGCTGCTTCTTCCGCAGATCCCATTCGACGCCGGACCCGCGCAGCATGGGGCCGGTGAATCCCAGAGCCATGGCCCGCTCGGGCGAAACCGTTCCAATGCCTACCAGTCTCTGTTTCCAGATACGGTTATCGGTAAGCAGGGTCTCGTACTCATCGACGTACGTGGGAAACCGGTTGGTGAAGTCTTCGATGAAATCGAGCAGCGAACCCTGGCGGTTTTCATTGCGCGCCTTGGTTGTTTTTTCGTCGTGAATTTTTGACGCCTTATACTGCGGCATTGAATCCGGCAAGTCCCGATAAACGCCGCCAGGCCGATAGTAAGCGGCATGCATCCTTGCGCCCGAAACCGATTCGTAGGCATCCATCAAGTCTTCCCGGTCACGGAAAGCGTAAAGGAATACCGTCATCGCGCCCACATCCAGCGCGTGTGCTCCCAGCCACAGAAGATGATTGAGTATCCGCGTGATTTCGTCGAACATCACCCGGATATACTGCGCGCGTATGGGCACTTCGAGTTGAAGCAACTTCTCGATCGCCATCACATACGCGTGCTCGTTGGCCATCATGGAGACGTAGTCCAATCTGTCCATGTAAGGGACTGACTGGATATATGTCTTGTACTCGGCAAGCTTTTCCGTTGCACGATGCAGCAGACCGATGTGCGGATCGGCACGTTGTATGACTTCCCCGTCGAGCTCCAGCACCAGTCGCAAGACACCGTGGGCGGCCGGATGCTGCGGGCCGAAGTTCATCGTGTAATTACGTATCTCAGCCATCGTTAACAGCCCACAAAAATCTCATTCAGAGTCCCCATAATGCTCTTCCCGGATAACGCGCGGCGTGATCTGGCGCGGTTCTATGGTGACCGGCTGATAGACGACCCGCTGTTGGTCGGGATCGTAGCGCATCTCCACATTGCCACTGAGCGGAAAATCCTTGCGGAATGGGTTACCGATAAATCCGTAATCCGTGAGGATACGGCGCAGGTCGGGGTGACCGGTGAACACGATGCCATAAAGATCGAATGCTTCGCGTTCAAACCAGTTGGCGGAAGGCCATATATCTATTACCGAGACCACAACCGGAAATTCGTCATCCTCGGGGAATGCCTTTACACGCACTCTGCGGTTATGCCGGATCGAAAGCAGGTGATAAACGACAGCGAAGCGTTTGCCCTCACGTCCCTGCTCCGAAGTGGGCTCTACTCCATAGATGGAGTAATCCACTCCACACAGGTCGATGAGCATCTCGAAACCCAGTTCGGGATGGTCGCGCAAGACGCTCATCACCGGCAACAGGTTAACCGGAGACACCGTAATGATGAGCTGGTCCAGTTGCTGATCGACGTTGGCAAGTTTATCCGCCAACACATTCTGAAGGCAAAGGGCGAGCGTTTCCAGACGAGTGGACGACATAGATGAGCCTAACGAGCGATGGTATTGGTGCGATGGATCTTGTTCTGGAGCTGGATAATGCCGTACAGCAGGGCTTCTGCGGTAGGCGGGCAACCGGGAACATAAATATCGACCGGGACGATACGATCACATCCACGCACCACCGAGTAGGAGTAATGATAATAACCGCCGCCATTGGCGCAGGAGCCCATGGATATCACCCAGCGCGGCTCCGCCATCTGGTCATACACCTTGCGGAGGGCAGGCGCCATTTTATTACAAAGGGTTCCGGCAACAATCATGACGTCCGACTGACGCGGGCTGGGACGAAACACAATTCCAAAGCGGTCGAGATCGTAACGGGATGCGCCTGCCTGCATCATTTCGACGGCGCAGCATGCCAGGCCAAAAGTCATCGGCCACATCGAGCCGGTACGCCCCCAGTTGATGACCGAGTCAAGGCTGGTAGTGACAAAGCCTTTTTCCATTACTCCGTTCGTACTCATGGCCTCAATCCCACTCCAGAGCGCCCTTCGTCCACTCGTAGATGAAGCCGACGACAAGGATGCCGAGAAAAACCATCATTGCAATAAAACCGAACAGACCGATTTCATTCAGTACCACTGCCCATGGGAACAGAAACGCTATCTCCAGATCGAACAGAATAAATAGAATAGCTACCAGGTAGTAGCGCACGTCGAATTTCATGCGTGCGTCTTCAAATGCCTCGAATCCGCATTCATATGGAGACAGTTTTTCGCTGTCCGGACGATTGGGACCGAACAGCCAGCCAAAACCCATTGCCAAAGCTCCTATGGCAAGGCCAAGCAGGATAAACAACAGAATAGGAAAATAGTTTTCGAGCATGTAATGTGTTAGCTATCGAACAAATATAAGACTTGTTTCCAGGTAGCGTTTATATACCTTTGTCGGTATCTTCTGCTGGCCTGATACTCAGCCCTGTTGCTGCAAATGGTGCCGACGGCGAGACTCGAACTCGCACAGCTTTCGCCACCGCCCCCTCAAGACGGCGTGTCTACCAATTCCACCACGTCGGCAGCTTAATCTGAATGCCGTTTAATCTGAACACCGGGTCGGAACGTAATCTGGTTAGAACACAATTCCAACCGGTTGTTCAATTAGCTCAGCATTAACTTACTCAGGTATTTCTGTTGCCTTGGAAGGTTCCTCTTCTGCTGCAGGCGCTGGCGGAGCGGGCTCCGCGGGCTTGACAGATTGAATCGGCACAGCTTTGTCCATCACTCCTCCACTCTCGCTCCTGTTGGTGGAAAGATAGGTCAGGCCAAGGCTGGTCATGAAAAATACGGCAGCCAGAACGCCTGTCGTCCGGCTGAGGAAGTTCGCGGAACCACTGGCGCCAAACAAACTTCCTGACGAGCCACTGCCAAAAGCCGCGCCCATATCCGCGCCTTTGCCGTGCTGCAGCAGAACCAGGACGATTACGCCCGCTGCGGACAAGACATGTAGTATCCAGATCAGTGTTTCCAAAGTTGCTCCAATAAGAATTAGTCTTTCGCGGCCCGGGCAATCGCGATAAATTCTTCGGCAACGAGCGAAGCGCCGCCAATCAATCCACCGTCAATGTCGGGCATGGCGAAGAGCTCAGCGGCGTTGGCCGCCTTGACACTGCCGCCATAAAGAATCTTCAATCCCTCGGCTACTTCCGCTGCGTCGGCAGCAATTCTGCCGCGAATAAACGAATGTACCTCCTGAGCCTGAGCAGGGCTCGCGGTCTTGCCGGTGCCGATGGCCCATACCGGTTCATAAGCCAGCACCGCCGTACCCAAGGCATTTATTCCCGCCGACTTCACCACCGCCTCCAACTGCTTTGCCACAACCTGCTCCGTAATCCCGGCCTCCCGCTGCTCGAGCGTTTCACCCACACATAAAATAGGTATCACGCCGACGCTTTGTGCCGCCCTGAATTTGAGCGCTACAGTGTGGCTATCCTCACCATACAGCGCCCGCCGCTCGGAGTGACCGACAATCACGTAGCGACAGCCAAAATCCAGCAGCATGGACGCTGAAACTTCACCGGTATAGGCGCCTTTTTCGTGCTGACTCACGTTCTGGGCGCCCCAGGAAACGTTCGTACCTTGCAGAATCGATTGCACTTGGGGTAAGTAAGGATAAGGTACGCATACCGCCAACTCGACTCCGCTCAGGTCTGCCGTCGCAGAAAGAACCGCATTCAGCAAATCCCGGTTCTGCAGCGTTCCGCCGTGCATTTTCCAATTACCCGCAACCAGCTTGGAACGTATAGCCATGAAGGATTCGCCTTTAACTTGAAAGCTGCGAATGTTACCCGTGAATGGATACGGGGTCAATCGGGGTCTGCGTCAAGCCTTGAACCGCTCGGCAGACAAGTATTCCTGCAAGCCCGTATTTTTCAGACAGAAAGCCTTACGACTGAATGAATAACAATTTCCCGGCAACCGAAAAGGGAAAAGAGGGAAAAATCGGAGCGAAGCACTCCTTATCCAAAGCGCCCGGTAATGTAATCTTCCGTCTGCTTGTTTTTAGGTTTGATGAAAATCGTATCCGTCACACCAAACTCGATCACTTCGCCCAGGTACATGTAGGCGGTGTAATCCGACACACGGGCAGCTTGCTGCATGTTATGTGTAACGATCAGGATCGTTACCTTATCTTTCAGATCAGCTATAAGTTCCTCTATACTCGCCGTGGCAATGGGGTCAAGTGCAGAAGTGGGTTCATCGAACAGGAGAATTTCAGGGTCGGTTGCAAGTGCGCGCGCGATGCACAACCGCTGCTGCTGTCCGCCCGAAAGATTGTAGGCAAGCTGATGCAGGCGATCCTTCACTTCATCCCACAGAGCGGCACCCCTGAGTGCGTCTTCCACTTTTTCATCCAGTATCGCGCGGCGTCTGACACCCCGGACCCGTAAACCATAGGCAACGTTCTCATAAATGGATTTCGGAAAAGGATTGGGTTTCTGAAATACCATGCTGATGCGCATGCGTACTTCAATAGGGTCCACGCTCCGGGAAAGAATATTGACATTATCCGGGTGAAGAATAATGTCTCCCATGTAGCGATTCCCTGGATAGAGATCATGCATGCGGTTGAAGCAGCGCAAGAACGTCGATTTGCCGCACCCCGAGGGACCGATCAAGGCGGTCACCTTTTTTTCATGCAGCATCATGTTGATATTCTTGAGTGCCAAAAATGAACCGTAGTAGAAACTCAGATTCCTGACTTCGGACTTGTATTGGGAGGGCGAAACATCTCCCAGCGGATGCTGGGACGAAAAATCTTTTACCATTTGAGATTCTTGCGCATCCGGTAGCGCAGATAGATCGCGAGCGCATTCATGGTGAGAGTCATTATCACCAGTACCAAGCCAGCCGCGGCGGCGTTCATCTGAAACGCTTCTTCCGGCCGTGATACCCAGTTGAACATCTGGATAGGCATGACGGTAAATGGCGCCATCAGCCATTCGAAGGAAATATAAGGAAACTCTTCCTTGAAAGGAGATGGCGGTAGAAAAGCAATAAAGGTCAAGGCACCGATGGTGATAATGGGAGCCGTCTCTCCAATTGCACGCGCAAGGCCGATTATGATGCCGGTAAGAATGCCGGCTGCGGAATAAGGCAGAAGATGGTCAGAAACAGTCTGCCATTTGGTTGCCCCCAGCGCATAGGCGCCTTCACGTATGGTGACCGGAATCGCGCGTATTGCCTCCCGGGTCGCAACGATAACGATCGGAAGAATGAGCAGGGCCAGCGCAAGTCCTGCGGAGAGAATGCTTTGCCCGAATCCAAGTTGATGAACAAACAGGCTCAGTGCCAGAAGCCCGTAGATAATCGATGGCACGCCGGCAAGGTTGGTCACATTGATCTCGATGATCTCGGTAAGAATATTTTTAGGGGCATATTCTTCCAGATAGATGCCTGCTCCAACTCCCAGAGGCACCGCTGCCGCGGCTGTCACTATCATTACGAGGGTGGTTCCCACCCAGGCGGAGAGTATGCCCGCCGATTCTGGACGCCGCGAGGGGAAAGACGTGAAGAAATCCCAGGACAAGCGAGGAAGACCATCAATAAGCATGTGCGAAAACAAGGCGATGAACGTAAGTACGGCAATCATCAGCACAAGCAAGCCGGTAACAAGGAAAATCAGATCCCCCAGCTTGTGCCGGGCGATGATAGCGCGAATCTCCCTCAGATTTTGAGCATCACTGTCACTCATGGGCGCATTCTTGCAAAGGAAATGAAAACCGTGGGGGTTGAATTCAACAGGAACCGCCCCCGGAATTTTCGAGATGAAATGAATTGGTCATGAACACAGGTATCGAACCATGCTTCAATATACCTCGCGGAAACGCTTGCGCAGAAGATGTCCGATAATGTTGAATACCAAAGTTATAAGCAGCAGGGTCAATCCCGCTGCAAAGATAGTCTGGTATCCGATACTGCCGTGCGGCAGATCGCCCAGACTTACCTGAACGATATAAGCGGTGATGGTAGCTGCAGGCTCCATCGGATTCCAAGTAAGATTTGGCTGCATTCCCGCTGCTATCGCAACCACCATCGTTTCCCCCACCGCCCGGGAAATACCCAGAATATAAGCCGCGGCAATGCCGGAGAATGCCCCCGGCATCACCACGCGAACAGCCGTCTGAAACCGGGTCGCCCCCATTGCATAAGAGCCTTCCCGCAGATGCATGGGTACTGCGCGCATCGCATCTTCCGCCATGGAACTTACATAGGGAATGATCATGATACCCATCACCAGTCCTGCCGAAAGAAGACTGAAACCGGGCAATTCCGGAAAAATTTTCTGCAATAGAGGCGTAACAAACAGCAATGCAAAGTAACCGTATACAACTGTTGGAACGCCCCCAAGCAGTTCAAGAAAGGGCTTGGCCATCTCACGAACGGTGAAAGGCGCGAACTCGGATAGATAGATTGCGGTGATGGTGCCCATCGGGATGGCAACGAGCAGGGCCACAGCAGAGCTTACTACGGTGCCGGAAACGAGTGGAAGTATACCGTAATGCGCATTATCGAAAAGAGGCGTCCACTGCGTGTCAGTAAGAAATTCCCAAAGAGAGACATGCTTGAAAAATGAAAGGGATTCCGTGACCAGCATCACGACAATCGCAAGAGTAATGGCGACAGAAACGAATGCCGTCAAAAAAAGCACGGCTTCAATAAAACGCTCACTCAGATGACGTCGATAGTTATATCCGAGTGCACTGGAGTCGGAATTATTATCGGAACGGCGCGCTGTCACAGGGAACTGCACCTTGAAGTGAGACCATTGGGAGGGGCCTAAATAGTATGATGGGAATGTTACAGTTTCGTGACAACCATTCACACAAAAGAAATCCACTCTCGCTATGGGGGAGCCAGAAAATCATTCGGTGATTATGCCATCGGGGGTTAATCCCGAACGCTGTTATATAAACGCAGCGTCCTGAGAATAACCCATAACGACAGGAATCGGATTCTCGATCAGGAAATTCAGGCTGAACCGGTTAAGCGGGAAGCATAGCAGATCGCAGAATGTTTCACTGGATTCGGCTTCGAATCCAGTGAAAACACCGGAGGCAACGAGAAAGTATAAACTGGATCGGTAATTACAGCAGCAGCAAGGGAACACCCTGCTCTCTGCCGAGATCCGGCTTACTCCTCGTCTTCCTCATCCTCGTCGTCGTCATCCTTTTTTTCGGGCTTGAGCACCATCTTGCCCTGCTTGATGCTCTCGTTCAGGTCGGTTTCTGCAACTTCCTTGTGCACCAGGTTCTGGTGGCAGTCGATGCAGGTGGCGCCTTCCGTCTCCATCTTCTTGTGCGCGGCCTTGGCATCGGCTCCGGGAGGCTGCGGATTCTTGTGGCAGGCGCGGCAGGTGCGGCTGTCCCACTTCTTGAGATTCATGCGCGCATCGTGCGCCATGATCAGGCGGCGCTCGTTGAATTTCTCCAGCGTGGAGTAGTCATTGACCATCTCCAGATAAAGCTCGCGCGCTCCGTCCACCACATGGGTCGCCACCGCCAGGTGGAAGTTCTGCAATCCCTGCGGGATGTGGCAGTCCTTGCAACCGGGGTTGGCGCCCAGGGCGCCATAGTGCGAGGATTCCTTCAACTCCTCGGCCGGATAAGTCATGGAGTGGCAACTGGTGCAGAATTCGGTGGTGGAGACGGCCGCTTCGCCGCCCAATACCACCGCCACCATCACCACGCCCAAGAGTGTGCCCACCAGGAGGGCACTACCTGTCTTCATCGCCATGTCAGTCGTCCGAACCTTTCTCGCCTACCTTGGCGCTGGACTGGAATTCATCGTGGTACTTGAACTTCGGATCCCCCGTGAAGACCCCATCGAGCTTGTAGTGCTCGTGCATGGCCTTGGTGTCCTTGACGTACTTGTCAAAGTCGAAGGTGTATTTCTTGTCCACGTCCGGGGTGAAGGGGGTGTAGGGTTCCTTGGCACCTTTCCACGGGCTGCCCTTGTAGTTCATGTGGCAGGCATTGCAGCTTTCCTCGAAGCTGAAGTCCTGCCCGGCATCGGCCAGCACCTGGCGGGAGGTGGTCTTCTTCGATTTCTCGAAAGCGGCGCCGGATTTGCGGTGGATGCCGCGGTACTTGGAGCCGGGTCCATGGCAGGATTCGCAGCCTACCCCGGTCAGGAACTTGCTCGGGTCGTCAATCGTGTAGCCGCCTTCCTTGCCCCAGCCATCCACATGACAGCCGACGCAGTCCTTGTCCTTGGTGTAGTCCTTGGCAGGATCGAGCTTGGCCTTCTTCTTGGCTTCGGCCTTGTTGTTGGGCTTCAGCGAGTCCATGGCCTTGGCGTGCGCCGTGCTGCCCCAGGATTCGGCCTGGCTCTTGTGACAGGAACTGCATTTCTTGCGGCCTTCAAACGATTCGGCAGAGGCGCTGCCGGCCATGACCGCAAACAGGGCTGCTGCGGCCAGGGCGAGTGTCATGCGATGGTTCATCCTTCCTCCTTTTTTCTTTCGGCAAATATATCCGTTGTTTCCGTTATATCCCTGGATTCGATTCTTGTATTTCTTCCAGCTCCATGCGACTGCAACCTGATCCGCATCCTGTTTTTCATTGCTTCCTGCTGCTTGTTCTTGTTCTTGTTCTTTTTTACTGTATTTCCCTGTTATTGTAATGCGCTTGCAATGATCGCAATGTCAGGACACACTTTTTATTGTGTCCATACTGTATCTCTGGTTCATACAGACGGGTAGCACCAGTACCATCACTCTTTCTGGTACCACTGGTACCGGTGGCACCCCCAGCGCAGCACGGGGGACCCGCAAAGCGGGGTCGGGCAGGGGGACCCGGAGCGCGGCGCGAGGGGCCCGCAAAGCGGGATCGGGCAGCGGGGGGGCGCCGGGATCGCGCCTGATACAAAGTGTACGGATGCATGGCTGTATCGTCGCCGAATTCTTTTTTCCCACGCGCGATCCCTTCCCGCAGCTTATATCCGGTATCGTGTTTCGGCTTGCTACAGCAAAAATCCTTGTTCCCGTGCAGGCCGCTTTGCAGTTCGATCGCCTTGAGAAGTACCGCGGCCGTGCCGGGTGCAGATGCGCAGAGGATCTGCGACAGGCTCAGCGTCGGTCGGGGACAAGGGCTACAGATGAATGGAAGAAACGCGGGCAACAGACATGACCTGTTCCGCATTCTGAATCAGGACTCAACAAGCTGTCAGGCAGAACCTGGCCTGCTTCAGGTAAATAAAAACAGCCCGGGCAAAGCCGGGCTGTGTTGCTACGTTTGATGAGGTGGCCCTACAGATGCGGTTGTCGGCAGAAGTGGGTGGTCATTAACCTGTGCCGTTTGCGTCAACCGCGATAGCGGATTTACTCGGCGGCCGGAGGCAGGACGGGCGCCGGAAAGGAGGCGGCATCCTCCGGGGTGGCGCCGGCTGAGGCAGGTTCCTTGCCGCCCGGTATCCTGTACACCCAGTAGCCCCCGGTCTGGTAGATGAGCTGCACCGCGGTCAGGTCAAGCGGCATCGACTGGGTGAAGGGCAGCATCTGCGCAATCAGGGTCTGGTCGCTTTTGTCATCCTTGAGGAAGTAGCCGCGCACCAGCCTGTCCGAGAGGGATTGCAGGGTGTAGGTCTTGTAGTTGTTGTCCAGCACCCATCGCTTGAGATAGTCGACCATGCCATGCATGTTGCCTTCCATGGGGAAGTTGCGATAGGCAACGTCGAACCGCCCCGGACGCATGACGCCAAGCTTGTACAGGTCGGTGACATGAATGGCAAGATAGGCTTCGCGATCGCCCGCCAGTTCGCGCAGGATGGCAGCCCCCGCTTGAGGTTCGGCCATCAGGGCATCGGCAAAGCGCTCGAATTTCTGCTCTTCTTCCCGTCCTGCCTTGCCGCCCCAGAAGTCGTCTTCGTATTTGCGGATGGCGTCAGCCTGCTTCTGCCACGGCGTCGGTATGACGAGGTAATCGGAGAACTGTCCGCTGAACAGGGTGTCGCGCTTCGAGAGAAGCTTGAGCTGGCGCGAGGTGTCCCACCAGCCAAGCACCAGCGCATCCTTGCCCGCGTACTTGTCGATGGCGGCAGCCAGAGTGGCCAGTTCGTTGAGTTTGAGATCGGTCGTGAGCAGCAGCTCACTCGTGCGGTTTTCCCAGTCGAGCCTCACCTGCGGGCCATTGGCCTGACGTGCCGCATGCAGCACCGCCAGCGGCTGGGGAATGTCTTCGGCAAAGACTTCATACCGGGCAATGGAAAGGTCCGGCCACTTGCCCAGTCCAAGCTGCGGGAATTTGTCTGCGCTGCCTTCTTCCGCCAGCTGGTAGCGGTAGGGGGCAGGCCCGGGATTGAACCATGCCCAGGCAAACCACAGGAGCAAAAGAATTCCTCCCGCCACCAGGAGAATGCCCAGTGAGGGGAGGAGTTTAGAGCCAGGCCGCGCCCCCGGGGTGGGGGCAGCGGCGCGGCTGGAAGTTGAGGCTGTCAAACTTGTTATCTAACCTTCAGTGCTGATAGTGCTTACTGACGCTCGCTTTTCTCGCGCCGGCGCCAGCCTGCCAGGGCAAGCGTGCCAGCTAGCAGCATGCCGCCACCCAGACCGCCAAGCGAGAGCTTCTCGCTGCTGTCAAGGTCGAACAGGCTTGCCTTGCGCTTGGCCTCGAGCTTCGCTACCTTCGCCTGCAACGCCGCCATTTCACGGATCTTGGTGTTCTCGTCCATGACTTCGACGTAGTCGCGGTTCATCGGGCCCCAGCCTTCGGTATAGGTCCAGCCGCCCGGGTTGACGTGCGCCAGCCCTACGTGCAGTTTGGGAAGGTTGTTCTCTCCCATTTCCAGTACCTTGAGCTCGATCGCAGCAGGGTTGTTGTCCTTGCTCCAGTAGAGCTGGGTGAAGCCTGCGAACATTTCCTTGTCGGGCGGCAGCGGCGTCGGACGGTTGGTCTTCTGGCCGGTCAGCAGCCCTTCCTTGTAGAGCTTCTCAGCCACCGCGTGCGCTTCCTTGTACTTGGCGATGCCGTGCAGCGTGCCCTTGTCCATGAATTCAAGATAGGAGCGGGCAAAACGCTCGGAGTGGCAGGAGGTGCAGGTCTTGACCCAGGAGTCAAGCCGCGCTTCCGACCATTCGCTGTTGATGTTCTCGGCTATGCCGGGAACCGCAGGGTAGTTGGCCCAGCGTATCTTCCTCACGACGTTGTGGCTGTACTTGCCTTCATATTCGAAGTGGCAGCCGGCACAGGTGGGCGCAGTCTGCCCGCCCTTGGTGTAGGCGTCCTTGAGCGGCGCATTCCAGTTCCACTTGTCCCCCATGATCGCTACGGTCTTGCCGTGCTTGCTCATGGAGTAGGCTTCCCAGTTGTTGTGGTCTACCCCGCTGTGGCAGGTGGCGCACGCTTCAGGATGACGCGACTCGGCAGCAGAGAATTCGTGCCGCGTGTGGCAGGAGTCGCATTTGTTCTGGTTGGTGTGGCACATGCTGCAGCCTTCGGCAATCTCGCGCTGCGGCATGGAGGCAAATACCGCTACTTCTACGTTGGCCTTCCAGTCCAGCGAGTGCGAGGGGCGTCCCTGCGGCCATTGCTTGTTCGGCCATACCAGCGTGTCGCGCTCGGATTCGCGTTCGGCAAATTCCTGCAGGTGGCAGGTGCCGCATACGTCCGCCGTCGGCATCCGCAGATCCTTCATGTGGTCTGCCTTGTCCTTCTTGTTGATGTCAACGTGACAGTCGATGCATCCTACTTCCTTGAGCTTGTCGTTGGCCCCAAGCTTGCCCATCGAGCGAAGATTCTTCTCCACGTCTTCAAGCTTCGCCTTCTTGTAGTACGTCGGGTCTTCAGGCTTCAGGTTCCGGATCTTGTCCAGGTTCGCGTGCGTGCTCCGCTTCCACGCACTCACCCATACCGGCGATTCGTCCGTGTGGCATTTGACGCATTCCTCACGCGCCGCTACTTCCTTCATCGAGGTCGGCGGCTTGTAGTACGAGGCAGGGTCAAAGTACATGCTCATCGGGATCGGCTCCCAGTACTTCGCCAGCGTGCCGCGCCCCGCTCCCTGCGCAGGATCCTTGTATCGCTTCACCAGCGCCGAATGCAGTTCCTTCGGCGAGGCCGACTGCTCCAGCTTCAGCGCCTTATACGTCTCTTTGGGAACGCTGGGAAAGTTAGCCCACGTGGCGCCCGCAAACAGCACCCCACACGCAAGCGTAACCAGCCTCAGCCAAGGCTTCATTAACATCTGCTTCTCTCCTTTACTCCGTAATGATGTTGTTGTTTATCAGGAACGTTGAACAAGTCCTTGCGAAAGGACGTCGCAGAGTAAAATCGGGATAACCGGAAGGCGCAAAAAATGCTGCAATTCCGCGAAATCATTCAATGTTCCCCGGATATCTGCATCACCGCATCCATATTGAATACGGCCTCCCCTGCACATATCCGCTGCGCCCGGAAAGACCCACGTAACGGGGTCAGACCAAAACAGCGCGTAGCCTAACCGGACACACATCCCATGTCAAGAAAATTGAAATCAGACCACGAGCCTGAATATGACAGCGGCAAACCCCCCCAGAAGCAGGATACAAACAGTAAGCAACATTTTCACACGAACTCGAAAAACCTCGATTGCCTCGACCATCAGGGCGTTCTGCTCGGCGAGCGACTTTATCAATTCGGCAGAAGACCTTTGCTCATCGCTCAACTCGATGAGTTTTGCCTCCAAGAAACGAACGCGTTTATCCAGGCTGCCGGAGATATCTCCTGTCTGCCAATCGGCCGAGAAATCGGCTGTTTCCTTCTTTGTGGCAGAAAAAAGGTGTTTGGCCGCCTTTACGATATGCGGTGCGGATTCCACCACATTCCCCCAGGGAATGATTTTTAACGCTGTCATCCAGATTGACATATCAAGCCTCCACGTTCATTTCAAAAAGTGCGGGGCAAAATCTTTTGCGCGCTTACATCTTAGCCAAGACCTTTGCGACTGTCTCCCCTATGGCTGAAGGAGTGGGGGAAATGGTGACCCCAAGTTCTTTCAAGATGGCAACTTTTTCCGCAGCGCTTTCACCCGCCGCGGAGATAATCGCACCCGCATGTCCCATGCGACGCCCTTCCGGTGCGGTCAGTCCGGCAATATACGCCACCAGGGGTTTGCTCATGTAGTCTCTGGAGAAAATGCCTGCCTCGACTTCCTGGGGTCCTCCAATTTCTCCAATCATGACCACTACTTTTGTTTCGGGATCCTCTTCGAATCTCTCCAGAATATCGCGATGGGAACTGCCAATAATCGGGTCTCCGCCAATCCCGACCGATGTCGATATGCCGATGCCCAATGTCCGCATTTGATCTGCGGCTTCATACCCCAAGGTTCCGGAACGGCCAACGACGCCCACATCACCCGCCATGTAGATATGGCCCGGCATGATTCCCAGCATCGCCCTGCCCGGGCTGATCGTACCCGCACAATTCGGCCCGGTAAGTACCATGCGTTCTTCGATAGGAAAGCGGCGTAAAAAGTTCTTGACCGTCATCATATCCTGCGTAGGAATACCGTCAGTAATGGCAACGCAATATTTGATGCCTGCGTCGGCTGCTTCCATGATCGAGTCCGCTGCAAATGCCGGAGGCACAAACACGATGCTTGCATTCGCACCGACTTGCTGAACAGCCTCTTTCACCGTATTGAAAACCGGTCGCCCCAGATGCTGTTGCCCCCCTTTACCGGGGGTTACGCCGCCGACAATGTTGGAACCGTAATTGATCATATCCTGTGCATGAAAGGTACCGATCTTGCCGGTGAAACCCTGAACTATGATCCGTGTGTTCTCATCAATTAAAATCGCCATTTATATCCCTTTGCACTCTTCCGCAACCGCGCCATTGCGCGCCTGGACAACCTTCTCCGCTGCTTCCGCCAGCGTTCCCGCTGTGATGATCGGCAAACCGCTTTCGGCAATGATCCGCTGGCCCTCCTCGACATTTGTACCGGACAAGCGCACGACCAGCGGGATTTTCATATCGATATTTCTTACCGCCTGCACGACGCCTTGCGCAATCCAGTCGCAGCGATTAATACCTGCAAAAATATTGACCAGCATCGCCTTGACTCCTTTATCAGCCAAAACCAGGCGAAACGCCTTTTCCGTACGCTCCGCGGACGCCCCTCCTCCCACATCAAGGAAATTTGCCGGCTCGCCGCCCGCGAGCTTGATCATATCCATCGTTGCCATGGCAAGCCCGGCGCCGTTTATCATGCATCCGATGTCACCGTTCAATCCGATGTAGCTCAAGCCATGATCGGAGGCTGCCACCTCCCGAGGATCGGCTTGTGTTTTATCACGCAATTCGGCAACCTCGTGCCGGCGAAACAAGGCGTTTTCGTCGAAGCTCATTTTTGCGTCAAGAGCAAGAAGTTCGCCGCTCCCAGTGATCACGAGGGGGTTGATTTCCACCATGTTCGCATCCAGATCACGCAAGGCGCGGTAACACCCCCGAATGGTTTTAACGGCATGAGGCAGTTGTGCCGCTTCCACCCCTAGTGCAAAAGCCATCTCTCTCGCTTGAAAATCCTGCAACCCAACTGCGGGTTCGATAAAAATCTTCTTGATGGCCTGAGGATTTGTGTGAGCCAGTTCCTCGATTTCCATTCCACCCTGCCCCGAGCCTATCATGACGATGCGCTCCGAACTCCTGTCTATCAGAAAGCAGAGATACATCTCCCTGGCAATGTGCGTGCCCGCTTCCACATATACCCGTGTACACACCTTCCCCACGGCTCCGGTCTGACGGGTCACCAGAATCTTTCCCAGCAACTCCTCAGAGGCTGCCCGGACTTCGTCATGAGTCCTGCATACCTTGATGCCGCCCGCCTTGCCCCGCCCCCCCGAATGGATCTGCGCCTTCACCACCCATACATTGCCGTCGATTTCCCTGGCACGCTGCACACTTTCTTCTATCGTATATGCCAACCCCCCTTCCGCTATCTTGACCCCATACCTCATTAAAATTTCTTTTGCCTGATACTCATGTATATCCAATGCGTCACCTTATTTATCAACAATGATTTTCACTATTCCCCGGGGTCATGACTCTCGCAATTCAGGAGGCTTCATGGATTCCTTGAATTGCTCAAGCACAAAGCGAACCTGCCTGATGGAAACGGCTTCACACTTCACAGTAATGTACCGGCCAACCTGAGTGTCTCCACCGGCAGGATCAGGAGAAAAAGAAAGACCGCTCGATGCGGTCGGAAGGCTATGTCGCGGTTGCGCCTATCGCCTCTGCCATTTTTACCACGTTATTGGCCATTCTTGCGGATGCGGCATCGATCAGGCGCCCGTCCAGCGCAGCTGCCCCTTTCCCTTGAGCTGCCGCTTCCTGCAATGCCGCAAGGATACGTTGTGCTTTTTCAACTTCGGATGGAGGTGGCGTGAAAACCTCGTTGGCAAGATCGATTTGCGACGGATGGATAGCCCATTTACCTTCACAGCCCAAAGCGGCAGCTCGTCGGGCCGCCGCTTTATAGCCTTCCGGATCCTGGATATCGCCAAAAGGACCATCTATCGGCCTTAAACCATAGGCACGGCAGGCGACAGTCATCCGGCTGATGGCGGCATGCCACTGGTCCCCAGGATAGTCCGGATTGAGGCCGCCGATATTTGTCGTTCTGGCGCGATTGCTGGCCGCGTAATCCGCCACCCCGAAGTGGAGCGCCTCCAGCCGTCCGCGCACACCATGGCGCGCGATGTCTTCCACATTCGCCATACCCAGGGCCGTTTCAATCAATGCTTCAATGCCTATCCGGTTTTTCAATCCCTGCTGCATCTCCAGCTGGTTGAGCATGGCTTCAACCATATAGACATCAGAATATACTCCCACCTTCGGGATCAGTATGGTATCCAGTTTATGGCCTGCTTTTTCGACCACATCCACCACATCACGAACCATGAACTGGGTATCCAGACCGTTTATCCGTACTGAAACAGTCACCCCGTGACCTCTCCAATCCAGGTCGTTGAGCGCCTCGATAACGTTTTTTCGCGCAGTCAGCTTGTCATCCGGGGCAACGGCGTCTTCGAGATCGAGAAAAACGAAATCTACCCCGCTTTTCAGGGCTTTCTCGAACATGCCAGGATTTGAACCGGGAACAGCCAGTTCGCATCGTTGCACACGAATGACAGAGGCTTCATATAGTGTATGACTCATTTGCTCCTTCCTGATTGAGTTATTTAATTTTGGAGACTGATGGGGAGGGGAACTGGCGCGGCCCGGATGGCTGAAGACATCCGGCTCAGCTCTGCTTATCGTTGTGATAAATAACGCACTATTTTACTTTTGAAGAAGGTAATATTCAATTTAACTTTTGCGAAAGGGGTTGAAATCAGGATTAAATAAGGGAAAAAGTGCTACCTTTCACGAGTGCGGGTACACATATGTCATGGGAGCGGATGCTACCGTTTCTGATATTTGGAAACGGCCCGGTTATGGTCAGACAGATTGCTGGAAAAATGCGACTCTCCGTTCCCTTTCGCAACAAAATACAGCGCGTCAGTCGTTGCGGGGTTGAGCACGGCGCGGATTGAAGCCAAACCAGGCAAGGCAATGGGAGTTGGTGGCAAGCCAGGACGTATGTAAGTGTTATATTCCTGGTCGCTCAAGAGATCTTTTTTACGCAGATTGCCATCGAATTTATCGCCCAGACCATAAATAACTGTCGGATCCGTCTGTAGCAACATGCGTGACCGCAAGCGGTTGATAAACACGGCTGCAACCATTCCGCGATCATCCTCCCGGCCTGTTTCCTTTTCAACGATCGATGCCAGGATCAGTGCCTCGTACGGATCTTTCAGAGGAAGGTTTGCTGCCCGCTGTGCCCAGGCGCTATCCATGTGGTTGCGCATCGCGCGATAGGCGCGTTTCAATACTGCCACATCGCTGCTCCCGCGGGCAAAGAAATAGGTGTCCGGAAAAAACAGCCCCTCTGCCGCAGTCTCGGTTGCTCCGATCAGCCGCAGAATCTCCGCATTGCTCAGGTGAGTGGTCTGGTGACGGAGAGCCGGGTGCTCATCCAATATTCGCCTGAGTTGGGAAAACGTCCAACCCTCAATGAATCTGATTTCACTCTGGCTGCTATCACCCCTGGTTATCCGCTGTAGCAATTGAAATGGCGAAATGCTCGCAGTGAGCTCATAGTCCCCCGCCTTGAGCGATGTAGCGACACCCATCAAGCGCGACAACAGGACAAAAGACCAAGCGTCAGGCAAAACACCGGCATACGCCAGTTGACTGGCTATGGTTTTTACACTGCTGCCTTGCTCGATCGAAAATTCATAAGGAACGATGGGAAGCTCAACAGGTTTGCTGACTCTATACCCCACCCATGCGGAAAAGAACGCCATTCCCAGAAAAATGACGCGGATGAAGCGCTTCAGTAGTTTCGCCACAAAGCAAAAATCAGGCTCTTCGGAAAATCAAGGTGCCATTCGTGCCGCCAAAACCAAATGAGTTCGACATTGCCACATCGATCTTCATTTCTCGCGCATGGTTGGGAACATAATCCAGATCGCACTCCGGGTCCTGATCGAAAATATTGATCGTGGGAGGTGAAACCTGGTGGTGTACGGCCAGTGCACTGAATATTGCTTCTACCCCGCCTGCCGCACCGAGCAGATGACCCGTCATGGATTTTGTAGAATTCATCACGAGCTGTTTTGCATGCTCTCCAAAGCATCGCTTTACTGCAACGGTTTCTGCAACATCCCCCAATGGCGTCGATGTACCATGGGCATTGATATAGTCGACCTCATCTGCGTTCAGCCCGGCATTCCGGAGCGCATTCGTCATGCAACGCGCAGCGCCCTCCCCGTCTTCAGAGGGTGCAGTCATGTGGTACGCATCGGCACTCATGCCAAAACCGGCAAGCTCAGCATAAATCCTGGCTCCGCGACGTCGGGCATGCTCCATCTCTTCCAGCACCAGAACACCGGCTCCCTCGCCCAGGACAAAACCATCGCGCCCCTTATCCCATGGCCGACTGGCAGTGGCAGGGTCATCATTACGGGTGGAAAGCGCCCGTGCTGCCGCAAATCCCCCTATCGCCAGGGGCGTTACACAGGATTCGGCTCCACCCGCGATCATCACATCCACATCGCCATATTCTATCAACCGGGCTGAATCCCCCACACAGTGGGTAGCGGTGGTGCAAGCGGTGACAATGGCCAGATTCGGTCCTTGAAAACCATACATGATGGACAGGTTACCTGCGATCATGTTGATGATGGTGCTGGGAATGAAAAATGGGGAAATCTTGCGCACGCCACCAGCGTGATAGGCGTCATACGTTCCCTCGATCATGGACAGTCCCCCGATACCGGAGCCAATATTGACGCCGATTCGTTCAGGATCGAGCTTACTGGCGGCTATGTCTCCAATACCCGCATCCTTTACCGCCTGAATCCCTGCAGCCATGCCGTAATGAATGAACACATCCATTCGACGTGCGTCCTTGGCGGTAAGATAATTCGTGATATCAAAACCTTTGACTTCTCCGGCTATCTGAGAAGCGAAGGGGGAAGAGTCGAAACGGCTGATTCGAGTAACCCCGGATTTTCCGGCAAGAATATTGGCCCAGGCATCTGAAACCGAATTACCGACCGGCGAGATTATGCCTAGTCCGGTGATCACTACCCTACGTTTCGACAAAATGACTCCGATATGGATTTACTGGAAACAAAATCAGTTGCTGTGAGAATTGATATAGTCGATTGCCTGTTGAACAGTATTTATTTTCTCAGCCTGTTCGTCAGGAATTTCGCACTCGAATTCCTCTTCCAGCGCCATCACAAGCTCCACTGTATCGAGCGAATCGGCCCCCAGATCATCCACAAAGGAGGATTCGCTTTTGACATCAGCCTCGTTGACGCCCAATTGCTCCGCTACGATTTTTTTTATACGTTGTTCCACGTTTTCCATCTAGATAACCTCTCTCCGTAAGAAAAAACGCCGCCATTCTAGCAAGTTTTCCATATTAGTAAAATCGACGCATTCCAGACTGAAGACCCCGGACATCAAAACTCACCCTGAAAGCTTCATAGCCCCATATTGCGGCTGGATGAGATGGAATCCATTTATGGCGCGCCGTTCCCGTTGCTAATCCATATACATTCCACCGTTCACGTGAAGGGTGACGCCCGTTATGTATGCAGCGGCGGGTGAGGCAATAAAAGCCACTGCTGCCGCCACATCTTCGGGGCATCCAAGTCTTCCAAGCGGAATCTGCTGAAATAATGCCTGCTGTTGTTTTTCTGTAAGGGATTGAGTCATGTCTGTTGCAATGAACCCGGGCGCAATACAGTTGACCGTGATATTGCGACCAGCTACCTCCCGAGCCAGGGACTTGCTGAAACCGAATATTCCGGCCTTTGCAGCGGCATAATTAGCTTGGCCGATATTTCCGGTCGCGCCGACTATCGAGGAAATATTGATGATGCGCCCGTACCGAACTCTCACCATTGATCTCAGCACGGCGCGGCTCAAGCGAAACACGGATTTGAGATCCGTTTCCATGATCTCATCCCATTCCTCGTCCTTCATGCGGAGAAGCAGGTTGTCGCGGGTGATGCCGGCATTGTTCACCAGAATTGTGATCCCGCCAAACTCCTCTTGTACTGCCTTGACAACACTTTCCACCTGGGAAGGATTATTCACGTTCAATGCCATCCCCCTGCCTTTGCAGCCAGCCTCTTTCAGGAAGTGATCGACATTTCGGGCGCCCTCCTCTGTTGTGGCTGTACCGATGACGGTAATCCCCTGTCTGCCGAGTTCAAGGGCAATGGCTTGTCCGATTCCCCGACTGGCGCCGGTTACAAGTGCTATCTGATTTTGCAGCATGATCTTCCAGTACGTCGTTCAATGATGAGCAATGCGGCCCTGCTGGATATGCCCGCCTGACCTTTATCCTGCCAAAGCCGCTGCATGACCCAGCGCCGCCTCGTCAGTCAATGCCAGGCTCTGCAAATTCGCATCTATACGTTTGTTGAGTCCTGACAGGACTTTGCCGGGGCCGCATTCCACCACATGATGGATTCCGGCTCCGGAAATAAAACGAATGATTTCCGTCCAGCGGACAGGATTAAACAACTGCCGGACCAGAATTTCCTTGATGCTCTCAATATCCTCGTGCTGTTCCACATCCGCATTGTGCAATAGCGGGATTTTGGGTGAACGAAGTGTTACTTGTGCCAGTTGTTGGCGCATTTTTTCCGCTGCGGGTTTCATCAGGGAGCAGTGCGAAGGAATGCTCATGGGCAATATGACGGTCCGCTTTGCGCCTTTAGACCTTGCCGCTTCCATGCCGCGAACCACCGCGTTTTTGTGCCCCGCAACCACGACTTGGCCGGGTGAGTTGAAGTTTGCAGGTTCCAGCGACTCCCCATTCGATGCTTCTGTAACCTCCTGACAGATCGACCGTACAACGTCATCATCGAGTCCGAGAATCGCCGCCATCGCACCCACTCCTTCAGGTACAGCCTGCTGCATTATCTCCGCACGAAAGCGTACCAATGGCAAGGCATCAGCAAAAGACAATGCCTCAGAAGCTACCAGCGCCGTATATTCCCCGAGACTATGGCCGGCCACGAAAGAGGGCCTCACTCCACCCAAGGTCTGCCACGCCCGGTAAATCGCTACTCCGGCAGTCAGCATCAGCGGCTGAGTATTAACGGTCAGGTTGAGGGTTTCGGCCGGACCGTCACACACCATCCCCCACAAATCCAGCTTCAGCACATCGGATGCTTCAGCAAAAGTCTGCCGTACCACCGGAAAGCTATCATATCCGGCCATCATCCCTATGGACTGAGACCCCTGTCCCGGGAAAACACATGCAAATTTAACCTGTGCGCTCATCAGTATCAGTACCAATCCTTCGACAGTTCCATCTGCGGCAGGTAGCGAAAAACCTTCGAGCCGAAGAAAAAAAGTTGTTAAAATCCGGCTGAAAAGGGAACTGAAACAAGAATAATTAAAATGTAGGAGGCAAGCAGCAGGAACTGGCTTACCAGCGGATCAATGCCGCTCCCCAGGTAAAACCTCCCCCCACGCCTTCCAGAAGCACATGCTGGCCGGATTTGATGCGTCCGTCGCGGGCAGCGATGTCGAGGGCAAGCGGAATCGAGGCGGCGGAAGTGTTGCCGTGCTTATCCACGGTGGCAACGACCTTATCCATGGGAATGCCGAGTTTTTTTGCGGTCGAAGCAATAATACGGATATTGGCCTGGTGCGGGATCAGCCAATCGATATCCGACGACTCCAGATTGTTTTCAGTCAAAGCCTCGTGTACGACTTCTTCAAGAACCTTTACTGCAAACTTGAAAACCGTATTACCCTCCATCACGACAAAGGGTTTGCCTTGTACTTTGCCGCCACAGATGTTAGCCGGCGCGGAAAGAATCTTGCTCTGGCTCCCGTCCGCATGCAAATGCGTTGAAAGGACTCCGGGCCGTTCATCGCCCGTCAGCAGCACAGCGCCGGCGCCGTCACCGAACAATACGCAAGTGCTGCGGTCGCTCCAGTCCAATATACGTGAATAGACTTCTGCCCCAACAACCAGCGCCGTCTGGCATTTCCCGGCTCGAATGAACATATCTGCAGTGGCAAGCGCGTAGATAAAACCGCTGCATACCGCCTGTACATCAAATGCGGCGCAATCCCCGATACCGAGCTTGTCCTGCAGGATGCACGCCGTGCTGGGAAATATCATGTCGGGCGTAGTGGTGGCGACAATTACCAGCTCGATCTCCCGCGCGTCGATCCCACCTGCCTTTATTGCTTCACGGCTCGCGTTCAAGGCGAGATCGCTCGCCATTTCCGAGTCGGCGGCGATGTGCCGTTGTGCAATGCCGGTACGGGTCCGGATCCACTCGTCGCTCGTGTCGACCATGCGCTCCAGATCATGATTGGTGAGAATTTTCTCGGGCAAATAACTGCCTGTTCCAATGACTCTGGCGTACTTCATACCGGGCTCTCTTCCGGGAGCGACCGGCGGTATGAGGAGGATTGCATGGATTGATGCGATAATTGCGCCACCCGCTCGCTTATATGGCGCAACATGCCGCCCCGTACTTCATCCACGGCGCGCGCAATTGCAAAGCCGAAGGCGCGCCTGTCAGCCGAACCATGGCTCTTGATGACGATGCCCCGGAGTCCCAGCAAACTGGCCCCGTTATAGCGCCGATGATCGACACGGCGCTTGAAGGCACTGATCACAGGCAAGGCGATAAGTCCCGCAAGTTTGGTGAGAAGGTTTCGCCTGAATTCTTCGCGCAGGTAATGGGAAAGCATTTGAGCCACGCCCTCCGAGGTTTTCAGCGCAACATTGCCGACGAAGCCGTCGCACACAACCACATCGGTCGTTCCTTTATAGATATCGTTTCCCTCGATATTTCCGTAGAAATTAAGCCCACTGTCACGTAGCAGCTCAGCCGCGCGCTTCACCACATCATTTCCTTTGATCTCTTCCTCGCCGATATTCAACAAACCGATACTCGGTTTTTCCTTGTTCTCGATGCTCGATACCAAGGTGGCGCCCATCACACCGAATTGAAGCAGGTGCTCCGCAGTGCAATCCACGTTTGCACCGAGATCAAGCACATAGGTATGCCCTCTCATGGTAGGCAATACTACAGCAAGCGCTGGCCGGTCGATGCCAGGAAGCGTCTTCAGCACAAATCGGGAAGTCGCTAACAACGCTCCGGTGTTACCGGCGCTGACGCAGGCCTGGGCTTCGCCGCTCTTGACCAGGTTGAGCGCAACGCGCATCGAAGAATTTTTTTTACCCCGTAATGCCGTGGCCGGAGACTCGTCCATGCCGACAACCTCGCTTGCAGCATGAATCCTGAGCCGAGGGCTCTGCGTATACCCCAAGGCGCGCAATTCGGATTCAATAACATCGGGCAACCCTACCAGAACCACGTCGATTGCGGGGTTACTTTGGAGATAGCTGACGGTTGCAGGAACCGTCACATGAGGGCCGTGATCGCCGCCCATGCAGTCTACAGCTACGGTTATAGTCAATTTCTGCCCTTAAGGCCGGAATAAACTTCGGACCGAAAAATCAACAGGCGAAATTCAATCTTCTTTTGTTTTGATGACCTTTTTGCCGCGATAATAGCCGTTAGGGCTGATGTGATGGCGCAAATGCACCTCACCCGTGCCGGGATCAACCGACAAGGGCGTCGTCCTCAGGAAGTCATGCGATCGGTGCATGCCCCGTTTGGAGGGGGACTTCTTGTTTTGTTGCACTGCCATAAATTCGACTCCTCAATAAATTCAATGTGTTTTTTTCAATGCCGCCAGAGCGGCAAAGGGAGATGCTTCCCTTATTGCTTTCCCATCCTCCCGTCCGCCAGGCATACATCCGTCCTGTTCATGGCGCGGGGATACGGGCAGAGCCAGAATGATTTCATCCTCGATAAGCAATAGAACGTCCATTTCGGGCTGAGCCAGAATACAGTCCACAAATTCGTCCTCATCAAGGCTCTTGAGCTCTTGCTCATTTTGCGCCAGTAGCAACTCTGTATGGATGTCGAGCACATGCTCAAGCTCCTCCAGACAACGCTGGCATCGGAGGCTTACGACGCTTTGAATGTCTACGCGTAAAACCGGTCTTCCGTTTGCATCCACCGCTCCAGTAACTGTGTATCCAAGTTCACCGGAGTCGTTAACCAGATAATCCTGCAGGCGCTGAAATCTGGCAATCGCGATCTTACCACGGCGCACTTCCGCGTTACATGCGAAATCCAGGGAATCTATGACAAGCGGGACAGCCATAAACGTTACGCTCTTGTCTCCTGCCGGCTTCAAAATCTCGCTGCCTTTCTGGAAATACCCGGGATGATAGGGTTGCCTGACATAAGCCATGACTTTATATGCTTTATATCCGCAAGCCCGCCTGGTACTCAATTGATGTCGGCGCGTACTTGGTATTACAATCCCGGTGAATTTGCAGCGTTATACGGCGCGCATGATATATTTTTTGCCCTTGAGTGTCAAAAAAGCTCCCTCCCCTCCAAAATAATAAACATTGAAAACACAGCAGATTGCGCAACAGCTTATATTAGGATCCAGTTCCATTTATCGCCGGGATCTTCTCCAGCGCCTACAGATCCCCTTCGACGTAAGTAATCCGGATATCGATGAAACGCCTTTGCCCGGTGAAACTCCGGACGCTACTGCCGTTCGCCTGGCTGCTGCAAAAACCCGTGCAGTTGCAGCAACTCATCCTGGCGCTTTAATTATTGGTGCCGACCAGGTGGCGGTTTTCGAGGGTATCCAGCTTGGAAAACCCCTGAACCATCTCAACGCCACCCGGCAGTTGCAGCTTATCCGGGGAAAAGAAGTTTCGTTTTATACTGCACTCTGCCTTTTCAATAGTGCTCAAGACACGACGCGGGCACGCCTCGTGCCCTCGCGCGTCAAATTCCGTCTATTAAGCGACCGTCAGATAGAAAATTATCTCGATAAGGAACAACCCTATCATTGTGCGGCCAGTTCGAAGCTCGAGGGGCTCGGGATCGCCCTCATAGAGCATATGGAAGGAGAGGATCCCACCGCATTGATCGGTTTACCGCTGATTGCGCTTGTTGAAATGCTGACGCTTGAAGGTGTCGAGATAGTTTGAGTACAGGAACGCTCTATCTCATCCCTGCCCCACTGGGCAACAGCGATATTGGCTGGACAGTGCCTCCCGCGGTCCGTGAATGTATTGCCCGACTTGATCGTTATATTGTCGAGCATCCAAAAACAGCCAGGCAATTCCTGAAACAGGTGGGCTGTGCTCTCCCCTTGCAGCAGATTACCATGCAGGTGTTGGACGAACACACTCAAGCCAGGGAGTTTGAGAATCTGCTTGCGCCACTGCTCGCGGGAATAGATACAGGATTGTTATCGGAGGCTGGCTGCCCCGCAATAGCCGATCCGGGAACTGGGCTGGTGCGCGTGGCCCACCAGAAGAACATCCGGGTAGTTCCTCTCGTCGGTCCCTCCTCCATTCTTCTCGCGCTGATGTCCTCCGGATTGAATGGTCAGCGCTTTGCGTTTCATGGCTATCTGCCGGTTGAAAATAGCAAGCGTATAAAAAAAATCATTGAACTGGAAAAGAATTCCATTACCGGCGATCAAACCCAGATATTCATCGAAACGCCTTATCGCAATCAAAGGCTGCTGGAGGTGATTAATGCCACCTGCCGCGAAGGAACGGCTCTCTGTATCGCATGCAACCTCACCGTCGCAGACGAATTCATCGCCACCAGGACCATCAAGGAATGGAAGCGCGTTTCGCCCGACATCAGCAACAAACCGGCTGTCTTTTTGTTGCATGGAGGCGCCCCGAGAGCATAGGCCCAGGCCCGCAAACGGGATTGGGCAGGGCGCCGCGACCACGCCCTATGTCAGCGTGTACGCTTGGGGGAAGCGTATCGTCACAGAGATACTTTTCCCCGCGGGGTCGCCTTGCAGTTTCCCGTTTCGGGATCGAATCTTCCTTCGGAAGCTACTGCTCCACCCGCCACGGTCGCCCCGAGGGTGCTCCGGCGAAATATCCGGGTTAGTGGAGTTCCGCACTCATTCCCAAACCACTCAGCGTTTCCGCCAGGACTCCTCCAAAGCGTTTGGCGAGGCGCTCGGCAACTCCCTCCCGGGTCGTATAGTCGACGATGTGTTCCGCCTTGATAATTTCCCGCGCCACGTATTCCGCGCTGCCCATTCCGTCAGCAAGTCCCAGTTCGACACTTTTTTGACCTGTCCACACCTTGCCGCTGAATATTTCCGGCTTTTCCTTCAGGCGTTCGCCCCGGCCTTGCTGAACTACCTGAATGAATTGCTCATGGATATCACCCAGCATTTTCTTGGCATATTCCTCCTGCTCGCGATTGTTGGGAGAAAATGGATCGAGAAAAGCCTTGTTTTCTCCTGCCGTGATCAAGCGCCTTTCGATGCCAAGTTTTTCCATTGCTTTTGTAAAACCGAACCCGTTTATCAGGACGCCGATGGAACCAATGATACTTGCCTTGTCCACATATATCTTGTCGGCGGCAACCGCTACATAATAGCCGCCCGAAGCGCAGATATCTTCCACGACAGCGTAGAGGGGTATTTCAGGATATTCTGCACGCAGGCGGCGTATCTCATCGTTGATGTATCCTGCCTGAACGGGACTCCCCCCGGGACTGTTGATGCGCAGGATCACCCCCTGCGTTTTTGCGTCCTTGAATGCCTGCTGCAGGCCGGCAGTGATGTTTTCCGCGCTGCTGATGCTATCGGGAGAGATTACACCGCGCAAATCGACGAGAGCGGTATGCTTGCCGGAAATGGACATACTGCTGTCTCCAAACCAGCCAAGACCGAAAAACAGGAGGATAAACAGCCAGATAAAAGTAAGGGACTTGAAAAACACCCCCCACTGCCGCGTGCGGCGCTGTTCCTGCAAGGTGGAGAACACCAGCTTTTCCAGCACCTGCCTGTCCCAACCTTCGTTTCGATTCTGTGAATCAGACATGATTATTTTGATCCTTCAAGTCAAATAAAGCGCCCTGCCGCAGCGACAGGCCAAAATATGAAACTGCCAAAACTGCTCGTTGTTTCCGCCTCCGGCTACATACCCTGTAGCGATCTCTATTGAATAAGATACTTGAACTGCCGTTAGGGAAAGTCAGGAGAATGTCCTTTCCGCCGGAAGCTTCGGTGGTTTATCGGGGTTATTCATCACATCCAGAAATTTTTGCAGATCGTCCGGCAGGGGCGCTTCAAGACGAAGTTTCTCATGCGTGACGGGATGCGTGAATTCGACCGCCCAAGCATGGAGAAACATCCGTCCCAAACCAGGAACACGCCGGGCAATATCCTTATTCAAGACAAAATCGCCATATTTGTCGTCTCCCGCTATAGGGAAACCGAGATAGGCAAGGTGCACACGAATCTGATGCGTACGCCCGGTTTTCAGTTCAGCCTCCAGCAGGCTGAAGCTCTGCCATGATTCCCGCAGGATGAAAACGGTATGAGCGCTCATTCCACCTTTTTTTTCATCTGCATCCTTTTCCACCGCTACCCTCCGTTCGCCGCCGGGTGTCAGATATTTCCTGAGCGACAGCCTGACACTCTGCCGCCCATTACGCCACCTGCCCTTGACCAGGGTCAGGTAGTGTTTTTCCACCTCTCCCATGCGGAGTTGCCGATGCAACTCTACAAGTGCCGCCCGGTTCTTGGCAAGGAGCAGCACGCCAGAAGTTTCCCTGTCCAGGCGATGTGCGAGCTCCAGAAATCTCCAGTCAGGATGTTGAGCGCGCAATTGCTCTATCACGCCGAAACTTATGCCGCTTCCACCATGCACCGCAACTCCCGGAGGCTTGTTGACAGCAATCAGTGCATCATCCTCGAACAAAACCTGGAATGCAATAAAACCCGGTTTGCTCAATTTCTTCGGGGGCAGCGCCGATTTTTCCACCGTTCTCACCGGGGGTATGCGAACAATATCTCCGGATTGGAGATGGTAGTCCGGGGGGGCGCGCTTGCTGTTGATGCGCACCTGCCCGCTGCGCAACAACCGGTAGACGTGACTTTTGGGCACGTTTTTCAAGCGTTTGATTAAAAAATTATCAATACGCTGCCCTTTGCTCTCCTCCCCTATGATTTCCCTCACCGCAGGACTTGGAGGAAATTCTTTGCGTAAATCTTTAACTCTACTTATACTTATCAAGTCAGGGTTCCAGCCTATCCTTTATCCGGTGCACGAAGTGGTACTGTTGATGGGATTTTATCCGAGGGAAAAGAGCTGACCTCAAGATATGGTTAATGTCGCTCACCAATAAAGTAGCGATAGTAATGGATTTACGCGCTCAAAGCACACGTCGATTTCAGTTTTCAGTTTCGAAGCGCCTGGTTACGGGCAGCCCTAGTCGAAGCCTGATTGAAACTAATTTCCTGGTTCTGCTTGCGAAATAAAGCAGGGCCACAGTGACAAGCCAGAGAATAAGCCAGAGAAATGGCCATTTTTAACAAGCAGCCCTGACGCCATGATCAAGTTGTCTGACTAAAAGCTCTCGTATACGCCGCGCAGGACATGTTCTCCTGCGCGCGTAGGCTGTCTGCCGTGACTAGAGCGCGGGAGGCATAAAATGAAACGCATGCTATTTAATGCGACACAGCCGGAGGAATTGCGTGTCGCTATTGTCGATGGTCAAAAGCTCATCGATCTCGACATTGAATCTGCCGGCAAGGAACAACGCAAGAGCAATATCTACAAAGCTGTTATCACCCGTCTTGAACCGAGCCTCGAAGCCGCCTTCGTCGAGTACGGGGGGGAGCGGCATGGTTTTCTGCCGTTCAAGGAGATTTCCCGCTCCTATTTGAAAGAGAGTCCGGACCCTGGGCGGGTCCGAGTCCAGGACGCGCTTCATGAAGGCCAGGAACTCATCGTCCAGGTGGACAAGGACGAACGGGGAACAAAAGGAGCCGCACTTACCACCTATATCTCGCTCGCGGGCCGTTATCTGGTGCTGATGCCCAATAATCCGCGCGGGGGAGGTGTCTCGCGCCGCATAGAAGGCGAAGATCGCGCCGAACTGCGCGATGTCATGTCGCATTTGAACATTCCTCAGGGCATGAGCATCATTGCGCGGACGGCGGGGATAGGACGCACCGAAGAAGAGTTGCAGTGGGACCTCAACTACCTGCTGCAGTTGTGGCGTGCTATTGAAGATGCTTCCAAAGGCCAGAGCGGTGCTTTCCTTATTTACCAGGAAAGCAGTCTCGTCATCAGGGCAATCCGGGATTACTTCAATCAGGAAATCGGTGAAATCCTGATTGATACGGAAAGCATCTATGAGCAGGCATGCCAGTTCATGGGTCATGTCATGCCCGGCAACGTAGCGCGGGTCAAGCTCTATCGGGATGACGTGCCCCTGTTTTCCCGCTTTCAAATCGAGCACCAGATCGAAACCGCATATTCGCGGCAGGTTACCCTCCCCTCGGGCGGCGCGATCGTGATCGACCATACGGAAGCCCTGGTTTCGGTGGACGTAAATTCAGCCCGTGCCACCCGCGGTTCCGACATCGAGCAGACGGCCCTGGCTACCAATCTGGAGGCGGCAGATGAAATTGCGCGGCAACTGCGCCTGCGCGACCTCGGCGGACTTGTGGTCATCGACTTTATCGACATGGAAGTCTCCCGCAACCAGCGGGAGGTGGAAAACCGGTTGCACGACGCGTTGCGCTACGATCGGGCACGGGTGCAAATGGGCAAGATTTCCCGCTTCGGTTTGCTTGAATTATCGCGCCAGCGCCTGCGGCCTTCCCTGGGGGAAAGCAGCTATATTTCCTGTCCGCGCTGCCACGGTACCGGTCACATCCGGGGTACCGATTCCTCGGCGTTGCATATCCTCAGAATCATTCAGGAAGAAGCGATGAAGGAGAATACGGCAGTGCTGCATGCTCAGGTGCCGGTAGATGTAGCGACTTATCTGCTGAACGAAAAACGGGCGGAAATTCATGCAATCGAAGCACGCCTGAAAGTAAGTGTCGTTCTGATCCCCAACATCCATCTCGAAACGCCCAATTACAGCATCACCCGCCTGCGTCATGACGACGTAAAACTTGGTGAAGTTCAGACGAGTTACCAGATGGTGGAAAAACCCGCCCAAGATATCCCTCTGCCTTCCAGCGGACAGGAGCCCAAGCCTATGCGGCAGCAGGCAGCGGTACGAGGCATCACACCGGCACAACCTGCTCCGGTACGCGAGCAAAAACCGCAGCATGAACCGGAACCGCTTTCCCTGCTCGATAAAATATTCGGCTGGTTTAAACAGGGGGGGGTCGGCGAAAAGACCGTTCGGCACGAACCGCCTGTCGCTGCTGCACATCCTGAGGAACGGGGTCAGGGACGTCGTGACCGCCGGGAAGGACGCATTGGCGAAAATGAAAAGGCAGCACGCGCCGTCCAACGTCCACGCGATGCACGCGCGGAGCGAGGGGCCGAAATCAGCCCAAGCGGTGCTCCGGACTTGACGCGCGAAGCTGTGCCGCAGCGCCAGGAACGCAGCGAGGCAAAAACTCAGGGTGAAAGAGCTGCTGCAAAAAAACATCCCCGGTCGCAGCGTGAAGAAAAGCCGCGGACGGAACTCAAACCCTCTTCCGAGCTACCCCCTGCCACGGAAGAAGCCGTACAGCCGAGTGAGGAAGGCAGCCGCCGCAGACGGCGTGGTGGCAGGCAACGCGACCGGAGCGAGCGCCTGGATCGTGCAGCGCGTGAAGCTAGGCAGGCAATTGCAAAGGATTCTCCTCTCCAGCAATCTGCCGAGCAGGTAGCGCACGAGGAAAATCCTGCGGCAGATCTCATTTCGGGAGCCATAAATGGAATACCGCCACTTATCTTGGCTTCTACCCCTCTGGAGCAAAAAGAGGCATCAAAGGAATCCCCTGCAGGAGCAAAGAATAATACCCCTTCCGAACTTTTGCGGACAGATAGAACTTTGCCGGTAATTATGCCCGAAGCTGTATCCGAAGCTTCGCCCGAAGTCGTACCCCAAGTGGCTGCGATGGAATCTACCTCTGCTCCGGCGGTCACGATAGCCGAAAAAGTGGCTCTGGCGAATGAACAGCAGATTACTCCTGAGTCACCTGACAGACTTCCTGAGGATCGGAGAGAGGCAGCGACCGCAGCAGCAGTTACCGTTACCGGTGCGCCGATTTTAATTGCGTCAGAGCCGCTGGTTGAAGTTGAAGCAGCAAGAGTCGTTCCGGAGGACATCCCCTCCCAGATTCCCCTGAGCGCCTTGGAAACGGCTATGCCCCATACAAAAATCGAACAGGAAGAAGTTCCTGCAAAAGAAGGACACCAAGCAGTGCCTCCTCAGCAACCAGGGGCTACGCCATCTCTCGATTTAGGTGCGGCCGGTCTGATCATGATCGAGACCCTTCCCGAAAAAATAAGACCTGCTGAAACCGAAGCAGAAGGAGAAGCAATGAAAGCACAGCCTCGACGTAGAAGAACGCCTCCTCCCCCGGTAATCGAGCAGCAGGAAGCGCTGGTACAGGTGGAGACCCATAAATAAAAGTCTCATAAAAGAAAGAGGCGACAAACGTCGCCTCTTTTAAAGATTCAGGCAAGCCTGCCAAAGGCCAAACCTATACTTTCAGTATAGTATATTACCTCTCCTACCGAATAGGATACGAACGGCATATATTCCATTCCGCCCCCGGCGGATAGAGCAGACTCGTAGTTCCTATTCTGGCTCGCTTTATTTTCCGTTACGAATCCGGTTAAGCAATCCCCGACCGGCATCCTCCACCAGGTTGAGCACATGCTCGAAGCCCTGGCTTCCCCCAAAATAAGGATCCGGCACTTCCTGTACTCCTTCGGAGAACTTCTCACTGTACTGCATCAATAATCCGAGCTTATGACTGTATTCCGCTGGACATTCTCTCTGAAGAACAGCAAGATTCGCCCTGTCCATTGCCAGAATATAGTGAAAAAACTCAAAATCCTTTTCATCTACAATGCGAGCACGCAATGCTTTTGTGTCATAACCCCTTCTTCCCGCTGCTCTTTGCGCCCTTTCATCCGGCGGCTCGCCGATGTGGTAATCATGTGTACCGGCAGAGTCGATGTAAATTTCTTCCTCCACGCCAGCCGCGATGACCTGGTGCCGGAAAACGGCCTCCGCGGTGGGCGAGCGACAGATATTGCCCATGCAAACGAACAAAACGTTGGTCCTGGCGCCCTCTCTCCTGTTCATCATATTCAGTTATATCTCAGCTTGACTTCCCGCTCGGGATTTCCATTCCTGCGACTTGATGGCAACGTCCTTCAGAACATTCAGCAGCTCATCAGCATGTGGAGGAAAGGAGATTTCCCCTCAGCTGATGAGGCAGTTCCGCATCCGGTTTGATTTTCAGGATCGCTGTGCAAAAATCCTTCTGAATACGCTGCAAAGCTGCCTCGCTATCCGCCTCGAAACGCAGCACGATTACCGGCATGGTATTGGATGAACGCGCAAGACCAAAACCGTCTTCATATTCGACTCGCATTCCATCGGTGGTAATGATGCGTTCAGCCCGGGCAAAGTGCGCTGTTTTCTGCAACTGCGCGATAATCGCGTAGTTTTCCCCTTCCTTCAACCCGATCTGCAACTCCGGCGTGCTGACCGCATCCGGAATCGAGTTGAATACCGCGTCGATATCCATCCTGGAACTGAGCAGCTCCAGCAAACGCGCTCCGGCATAGAGTCCGTCGTCGAAGCCATACCAGCGCTCCTTGAAAAAGATATGCCCACTCATCTCTCCCGCCAGCAGCGCCCCGGTTTCCTTCAGTTTCCCCTTGATGAAAGAGTGCCCGGTTTTCCACATGATCGGCTCGCCTCCGTGCTGCATGATCCATGGCGCCAGGTTACGCGTACATTTCACATCGAAAATGACCCGCCCACCCGGATTCCGCGATAATACATCGGCTGCAAACAACATCAGTTGCCGATCCGGATAAATGACCGTTCCATTTTTGGTAACCACACCCACGCGGTCACCATCTCCATCGAACGCCAGCCCTATCTCGGCATCAGTCGTTTCAAGCGCCTGCACCACATCCCGAAGATTCCCGGGTACCGAGGGATCCGGATGATGATTGGGAAAAGTGCCGTCGACCTCGCAAAACAGCTCGGTTACATCGCATCCAAGCCTGCGGTACAGTTCCGGAGCATATAAACCGGGGATCCCATTGCCACAATCAACGATAATCTTCATGGGCCGCGCCAGCTTTATATCCGCTGCTATGCGCTGAAGATATCCTTCCGCAATATCCTGCTTGTGGTAGCTTCCATTGCCGTGAGCAAGGTTTTCATTTTCGATACGCGCACGCAAGGCTTGTATTGATTCCGCAGCAAGTGTTTCTCCCCCCAATACCATTTTAAAACCATTGTATTCCGGCGGGTTATGGCTCCCGGTTACCATCACGCCGGAATAACCGGACAATTCATGCGCCGCGTAGTAGAGCATCGGGGTCGCGACAGCACCGACATCGATTACGTTGATACCACTTCCTTGCAAACCCCTGGCCAGGGCTTGCACCAGCTCGGGGCCCGACAACCTGCCGTCGCGCCCTATGGTGATTGCGGCAAGTCCGCGCGCACGCCCCTCGGAGCCGATGGCATGACCAATCGCTTCGGCACCTTCAACTGTCAGTGTTTTTCCGAAAACACCTCGGATGTCATAGGCTTTGAAGATTTCTGGTGGAAGTTGGCGCATGGATGATGGGCGGATAAGAGATGAACTTCAGCTGTATCAGGGTATCAAAGTTGTTCAGTGGCAGCATTCACATCGTTTACGACCGTGCTGCTCGTATTTGGACTTTAGGGCATGTTCAGGTCAATGGTGGCCTGCAACTGCGCCGCCCTTGAGTACATAATGGGTGCCGCAGTAAGGACACAGCGCTTCCCCCGTATCTTCTATGGGCAGAAAAACACGGGGGTGCGAATTCCATAACAGCATGGAAGGCGTGGGACAATGAAGCGGCAAATCATCGGGTGTCACCTCGATCTCGCGCTGGGTATTGGAGGCAAGCTTCTGCATCAGATTTTCCTGGACGTATCGCTTAAATGTATCGGTGAGGATATAACGTTTTATCAGACATGGGTGAGCCACTCGGCATGTTTGCCGTTGCCTCTGGCACATTCAAAAAAGAGGGCCTGGAGCTTTTCTGTAATAGGACCACGCCTGCCGCTGCCGATCGTGCGGTTATCCAGTTCCCTGATTGGTGTTACCTCGGCTGCGGTGCCGGTGAAAAAGGCTTCATCCGCGCAATAGACTTCATCGCGGGTGATGCGCTTCTCGATAACCGGGATTCCGATTTCTTCCGCAAGCTCTATGAGAGATGCGCGCGTAATGCCTTCCAGACAGGAAGTCAAGTCAGGCGTATACAATTTGCCCTGCTTCACGATGAATATGTTTTCACCAGCCCCTTCAGCAACATAGCCGTCCACATCGAGAAGCAGCGCCTCATCATAGCCATCATGCGCTACCTCCTGATGCGCGAGGATGGAATTTGCATAGGTCGTGACCGACTTGGCACGGCACATATTGATATTCACATGATGCCGCGTAAATGACGAAGTCTTGACACGGATGCCTTTTTCGAGGCCATCAGGACCAAGATACGTGCCCCACGCCCAAGCTGCAATAGCCACGTGCACCGAAAGCGTTTTAGCTGAAATGCCCATGGCTTCGGAACCATAAAACACGATGGGACGGATATAACACGACTTCAGATCGTTCTGCCTTACGACATCGCACTGCGCCTGTATCAGCGTCGCCTTGTCATAGGGCATCTTCATCATGAAGATGTGCGCGGAATTGAACAAACGATCGGTGTGTTCTTTCAGACGGAAAATTGCAGATCCGCGGGGGGTTTCGTAGGCACGCAATCCTTCGAATACCCCCATCCCATAATGCAGGGTGTGGGTGAGTACATGTGTGGTAGCCTCACGCCACGGAATCATCTTTCCATCACTCCAGATCACACCGTCGCGGTCAGCCATTGACATTCACAAACTCCGGAGAGAATTTAAGTTCGTATATTCTAACGCATTTCCTGATCCTCGGGATTCCCTTTCGAGAGAAGGGGTACAGGAAAGCAGACTGTTTGCACGAGACTTGCAACCATTCCACATACCTGCCAGGCTCGTCCGTTAGTGCCTGGATTATTCTGGAATTGCTATCAAAGTGGAATTTATCCTGAATACCAGCGAGGCAGATGCGGTTTCGCGACAGGCGGAAGATTGGAGTTTACTGCCGTCGGTTTTTAGGATTGAGTACAATCGCCGGTGATTGCCGCTGGAGTACCGATAGAGTGTATAAGCCGGTTATAGGCAAATACGATTGCAGAGGGGCTGAGAGCGTTTGGGTGGTTTGCGGGAACAGCTGGTTACTTTGAATCCTTCTCAGCAATACGGCGATAAAAATAATGTCGCTGAAAAACAAACCCCATTCGCTGAGATGGGGTTTGTTTGAAATGATGCTAGAGCTGGTTAAACGCGGATTTTTTGCGATAGGCAATCAAACCAAGCAAGCTAAGGCCCGCCAGCATCAAGGCATAAGATGACGGCTCGGGAATGGCTGCTGCCACGGTCGGTTCCGCGTAGACGAAATCATCGGTGACGGCAAGATCAGTACCGGCAGCAAGATTTTCACCGCCAAAGGACTGAAAATGAGTGCCATCGAAGTTGAACAGGGTGTTTGTCCCCACAGCCAGTTTCACGTCCGTCACCACCGGCTGATCGAACAGCACACCGAGGAACTGCGGTTCGCCGCTGGTACCCGTGGGCACATTAAAGGTGCCGAGGCTGATCTCGTGTCCGCTGCTGTCATGACCGAAGTATTCGATGCTGCTGCTGCCAGCTTTTTCTACATCGACAAAGATGGCACCGAAACCGCGTGTCCCTGCTGCTGTCGCCGTGCCGGGAATGGTGAAGCTTTGGCCGATGAAGCGGTCATCGAACTGGTATGGAGTGTCATCCTGCATGACGAAGGTATTGTTGGGGCTGAAGGCAGGAAACTGCCCCGCTGTGGCGGGGTTAACACTGGCAAAGCCATCTCCGCTTACCGCATAGGGATCCTCGAATAATGCGCCCTGGGCGCGGAAACGATCAACTGGGATGATGACTGTATGACCGCTGTCAACCACTTGAGTGTTCGGATTCACGTCTGTACCGTCAAGCCTGACTCCATCCCAACTGATTTCGCGGCGACCGCTCATTTCGGGCGCGCCGGTATTCTTGGCGCCTCCGATTGCGGCGCGAAAAGCGTCAAGAGCGGTAGTTGCGTTGGCGCCCGATCCGCTGTACACCACGGGGGCGGCGGACCACGCGGAGGGACTGCAAAGAATGGCGGAAGCAAACGCTGCTCCGGCGAGCATTTTGACTGAGTGCATGGTAAACCTCCCTTTTCTCCCCTCTTTCTTAAAAGATTCAATAGGCTTTACGGACCTATAACCAGAGAAAACGTCGAATTTTTTCAGGACTTTTTAGAGGTATAGCACTTCGTACCCAAACCGCAAGAGACAATTGCTCCATTAGTTAAAGAAATATTTCCAGCGCGTGCGCATTCATCTCATCGAACTGCTGAATTATGATGGAGGTGTACCCTGAATCCGGGAGGACTAAACCGCGGATGCGCCGAAGACTTCGCTCCACAAGCCGGAAACTGCCGCGATTTCATTCTCAAAATAATCTGCTTCAACGCGTGCAAATTTTTGCGATTTGCCGTTCGCGGAAGATGAACCCGCAAGGTCGGAGTAACCGCTCAATCTCAGCCAGTGTTGCGTCCGCCGAAATTCCCGGTAGGCATTAAGGGCCGGTTCTGCGACTTCATTCCTGATCAACCCCAGCTTTGCCGCCAGCTTCAACAACGCGATATTACCGATATTGCCGGTCAATTCCTTGTGATGGCAGGCGTATCCAAGGACGAGGTATTGCACGATGAACTCGACGTCGATAAGGCCTCCACGGTCATGCTTGATGTCGAATAACCCGCTGTTGTTGGGGTGAGCGTCGAGCATTTTTTGCCGCATTACCAATACTTCCCGTTTCAGATCCGACAATTCCCGCGGGTGACGCAGCACTTCCCTGCGAATACGCTCGAATGCCTCCCCTACCTGTGCATCTCCGGCCACGAATCGCGCCCGGCTCAACGCCTGATGCTCCCAGACCCATGCATGATGATGCTGATATTCAGCAAATGCCTGAACCGAACTTACCAGCAGGCCGCTGCTGCCGTTGGGGCGCAAGCGCAGGTCTGTCTGATAGAGTAAGCCGGCTGAAGTATAGCTGGTGAGCCATGAGTTGATACGCTGGCTCAGCCGGGCATAGCTTTCTGAAGCGTCGGCATGGGGATCGTCATAGAGAAAAATGATATCGAGGTCGGAGGCATAGCCAAGTTCCTTGCCGCCAAGCTTGCCATAGCCGATGATGGCAAAAGCGGGGATATCTCTATGCCTCCTTCTCAACCCCGCCCAGGCAAGGTGCAATACAGCATCGAGCAACAAGTCGGCAAGATCGGAAAGATGGTCACTCAAGATCTCAAGGGGCAGCAATCCTTCCACATCCCGCGCCAGCAACTGAAATACCTGGGCATGGTGGAAATGCCGCAATATATCCATTTGCTGTTCGACATCCGTGCCGCCAGAACCCTGCGCGTCCTGCAATTGGCGCATCAATCTTTCCTTGGCACGAGACCAATCAAGCGGATTTCGGAACTGTCCCGGAAGCAGTTCGTCCAGCAGGATCGGATGCCTGTTCAGGTATTCGCTGGCCCACTGGCTTGCGCTGACCAGCTTGGCTACCCGCCCTAAAGCCTGGGGATACTCGCGCAGCAGAGCCAGATAAGCTGAGCGCCTGCTGACGGTTTCCAGTAACCGTATCAGCCGTTCCAGCGTGAGGTCTGCGGAAGGAAACTTCGCAGCCACTTCGATCAGAGTGGGAACAAGCGCATCGATGCGTTTTTTGCTCGTTTGCGGCAACTGCCTGTAGCGGGTGCCCGAGCGAAATTCCTCCACACACTCGAGAACTTTCTGCGGATTGGAAAACCCCAGTTTAGCGAGTTGCGTCTGCGCGGCTTCGGCTTGAACGCCGTTTTCTCCAGCCTTCCACAAGTCGGCAAGCGCATTGGAGGCCTGCGAAGTACGAGGGGTCGCGAAGATAGCTTCAAAATGTCGCGTTATATTCGAGCGATGGGCGTTGAGCTTCTTTAAAAATCCGTCATAGGACGAAAAACCCATCGAGGCTGCAATCACCGACTGATCCGGGGGGGTTGCAGGGAGGAGGTGAGTCTGTTGATCGTCAAGATACTGCAGGCGATGTTCGAGATTGCGTAAAAAGGTGTATGCCTCGACCAGCTCTGTCACCGCTTCCCCTGGTAACTGCTGCTTTTCCCCCAGCAAACCCAGTACAGCAAGCGTGGGCCGGATGCGGAAATCCGGATCGCGCCCGCCCCGGATCAGCTGGAATACCTGGGCAATGAACTCGATTTCGCGAATACCGCCCGCCCCAAGCTTGATATTTCCGTGCATTTCCCGGCGCTGAACCTCCCGGCGGATTTGGGCATGAAGCGCGCGCATGGATTCATAAGCACCGAAGTCCAGATATTTGCGAAACACGAAGGGTTGCGCGATCTGCTCTACAAGTACCGGTTTTTCTTCGCGCGGACCTGCTACGACGCGGCTTTTGATCCATGCGTAACGCTCCCATTCGCGTCCCTGGGTGATCAGATATTCTTCCAACATCGCAAAGCTCATCGTCAGCGGTCCGCTTTCCCCATAAGGCCGCAACCGCATATCCACCCGGAAAACGAAACCCTCCGCGGTAATGTCATTCAAACTTGTAATCAGCTTCCGTCCCAGACGAACGAAAAAATCCTGATTGGAAATTGATCGGTGCCCATCGGTCTCGCCATCTTCCGGATATACGAAAATAAGATCCACATCAGAGGAAACATTGAGTTCCCCGCCCCCAAGCTTTCCCATCCCGACGACCAGCATCTGCTGAATGCGGTTATCGGTGTTTTTCGGTTGACCGTACCGCCCTGGCTCGGCTAGCCAGGCATACAAGCGCTCGAGTGCGAAACCGATGGTAAGCTCTGCCAGGATTGTCATGGATGACATCACCTCGGCCAGGTCAGCCAGCCCTGCCAAGTCCCGTATCGCCACTCGCAGCAGCACCTGCTTGCGCAAGCCGCGCAAGACTGCGTGCAGCCCTTCCTCATTATTTATCCCTTCGGCGGAGGCCTGCAAAAATGCCTGCATTTCTTCTCGCATGAAGGGGCGGCGCAGGTTTTGCTCCAACTCAGCCAGCAGAGCGGCATCGTTTGCCAGCTGAGCCTGAGCGTAACGGCTCAGCGGCAGGACAGATTGCACTATTTCTCCAGCGGGGCGATCAGAAGGCATGGTTGAATTCAGGTTAAAATAAAACGGGAGGATAATGGGTGGAGTAGATAATTCCTGCACAACCTGTGTCGCGGCTTCTATTGAAGGATTGAACACAGAAGCAGCTGCCGCATCTAATCCGCTTTGTCGCATCTGCCCCCGCCATTTACCTCCGGATCAGATTTCTTCCGGTAAGTATGATTTAACGCATACTCAGCGGGGTCCGAATGTTCCTGCGTCCTTCCCCCAGCACCCGTATCGGAACAATTTATTGAACCTGTCAGCAATTTTATCTTTTATGCTACGGAGCTTCCTGTTCCGGCTTTCCATGTGGGTACTGATTGCAGTGGCAGCCGTCTTTTCGGTTCTGCTGCTGTCTCTCCGCTATTGGCTGCTGCCGAATATCGAACAGTACCGTGAAAACCTCGCTTCCGCCATCAGCCATGCTTCCGGTCAATATGTAACACTGGGCGAGATCAGCGCGAATTGGGACGGGTTCCGTCCCCACATGATGCTGCGTGATGTGCGCGTGCATGATAACCAGGGTGTCACCTTGCTGCTGAATCGCCTTGAAGGCACGCTTTCATGGCGTTCGATATTGCATGGCGAATTGCTTTTTCGTGAAATCGCAATCGATCAGCCTGATTTGATCGTACGTCGAGACACTGCCGGTGTCATTCATGTCGCCGGATTCGCACTAAAGCAGGAATTTACCGAAAGTGAAGATGGCTTTTTCGACTGGCTCCTCAACCAGAGGCAAGTCATCATAAACAATGCCAATATTCTCTGGCAGGATGACCAGCGCACCGCGCCGCAACTGGAACTGCTGGTCAACCTGCGCCTCGAGAACCGGGGCAGACATCATCGCTTCGGCATCCGCGCCATACCCCCCACGCGGCTTGCCGCTCACCTTGATATGCGCGGGGATTTCAAGGGAGAGTCGTTGGCCAACCCCGGATTGTGGCGGGGCCGGCTTTTCATGCAGATAACCCGTGCCGATATAGCGGGGTGGCAGGCCTGGCTGCCTTTCCCCGAGGAAATAAAGTTGAATCGGGGCGTTGGCGCGCTGCGGATCTGGGCAAATATCGACGGCACAGACATGAACAAAGTTACGGCAGACATGCGCTTGCAGAATGTAAAGGCGCGGCTCGAGTCGACTCTGCCGGAAGTGAGCCTCACCAGGCTGGCAGGCAGGGTAGGATGGCACAAGGTGGAGGACAACGGCAGCAACGGCAGTCAATTTTTTGCCCGTCGGCTCGATGCCGCGTTTTATGGCAAACCGCCTTTGCCTTTGCTGGATTTTTCGTTCCAGCAGCTTCACCACGATGCCAGCCAACCGGATAGCAACACATTGAGCGTCCAGAATCTGAGACTGGATAAACTGGAGGAGTTGGCGAAATACCTGCCGATGAGTGAGCCGCTCCGGGCTAAAATCCGCGCTGTTTCTCCCCGCGGTAAACTGCATTCGGTGTTGATAAAATGGACGGGGGAATGGGCGGAGCCTTCTTCTTTCCATGCCACTGGAAGATTTACCAAACTGGGAATGAAAAGGTCCGATGGCATGCCTGCCTTCACTGGCGTCAGCGGGAATATTCATATTACCGAACAGGGAGGCACGCTGAATCTGGATTCCCAAAACACGGTGCTGCAACTACCGGATCCAACGATTGAACCGGTAACACTGAATACACTTGCTGGACAGATAAGATGGAATCTGACCAGCAACGGTTCAAAGTTGGTAAAATTCAGCAATATCTCCTTCTCCAGCGCGTACGCAGCCGGGTCAGCCTATGGAAATTACCAGACAGCGCCCGCCAGCCCGGGTATCCTCGACTTGACAACTCATCTCACGCGCGCCGATATACCTTCTCTGCTGCGTCTCCTGCCGGCGAAAGGAAAAGGGAGGGAGTATCTTCCTGATTGGCTGGGTGAATCCATTGTTGCAGGGAGTATTTCGAATGGCTGGTTTCACCTAAAGGGAAATCTGGCTCGACCTCCCTTTGTTTCAAGCAATCCCGGTGTCTTCGAATTTGCCGCAAAGATATCGGGCATGTTGCTCGATCCCCTCCCCGGCTGGCCGCGAATAGAGAATCTCGCCGGAACAGTGCGTCTTAACGATAAACGCATGGAGATCAATGTTTCCAAAGGAGATATTCTTGGGGCGCGCCTTGGGAAGGCAAGATTGATCATTCCTGACATGACTGCCACCGAGGCTAGGCTCAAAACCGAACTGGAAGCGACCGGCGCCACTCGTCAGTTTCTGGCATTCGCTGCCGCAAAAACACCGGACACCTACGATAACTGGCTGATGGAGAATACCCGTATTTTTGGCGACGGGAGATTGCTGCTCAAACTTGATACTCCACTGCGCGGCCCAGGGGAAACTAGACTGTGGGGTCGCTACCAATTCATGAACAACCGGATCGCCCCGAGCTCCTCATATATTCCCGAGCTGGAGCAATTGAATGGCACGTTGACCTTTACCGATTCTGAAATAAGAACGAAAAACCTGAGCGGCCGTCTTCTCGGCGGCCCCGTGCTGATCAGTTCCACTGATATGCCAGGCGGTGGCGTACGTTTTTCCGCTATCGGAAAGGTCGACTTCGATAACCTGAATGCCATTTCGCAACCCACCGGGTCACGCGATATCCCTTTCTGGACCAGACATATACACGGCAGCGGCGATTGGCGAGCAGCCGTGCTCGTAGGCAACCGGTCCACAGATGTGAGCGTTGAATCATCATTGGAGGGAATTTCCTCGGATCTGCCCGAGCCTTTGTCGAAGGCGGCGCATGATGCAATACCAGTGAAATTCGAAGGAAAGGCGACGGGTACGCAGAGCGAGGAACTGCATCTGAGCTATGGCGAGCGCATCAAGGCAAAGATTAGCCGCACCCGTGACGATTCCGGTCATTTTCATGTGGAACGTGGTTCCATCGTTTTCGGTCCCTCACCCGTTTTTCTCCCTGAAGAGCCGGGTATCGTGATAAAGGGTGCATTGCCCGTATTGAATCTCGACCGTTGGCGCCTCTTGCTCAAGCAATTCGAAATCCAACCCGCCGCCCCTTTCAGTTTGAATGGCTTAAACCTGTATATAGAATCGCTTGGCTTTCTGGGCAGGCAGTTCGATGATGTCACACTGGATGCCAATAGAAAAGACGGCCTGTGGTATTGCAGGATCACAAGCGAGGAGGTCAATGGAGGCATTACCTGGAATCCATCCGGTACCGGCAAGATAGTGGCGCGATTGAACAGGCTGATCATTCCTGCAAACCCTCCTTCCGGCCCAGGCACGGTATCCAGAAGCAGGCAACAGGAAAAGGATCTGCCGGCGCTCGATGTAATCGTGGATGACTTTGTTTTTGGCGAGAAACAGCTGGGGAAGCTGGAACTGGTTGCAAATCAGGAAGAACGGAACTGGTATATCGACAAACTGCACATTGTCAACCCCGACAGTTCGATAAAAATGCGAGGACTATGGAAAAACCGGGTTCCGACTCCACAGACGCAGGCCACAGTCATGCTGGAAACAGATGACATTGGGAAATTCCTTGAGCGGCTCGCCCTTCCTGATCGCGTAACCAGTGGAAGCGGTACGCTCGAGGGCATCCTGTCCTGGCAGGGGGATCCCCTATCGATAGATTACTCCACCTTGTCCGGCAGGTTCAAGCTTGGTGCAAGACGCGGACAATTTCCCAGGTTTGAGCCCGGAATCGGCAGGCTCTTCGGCATTTTCAATCTCCGTTCACTACCGCGGAGGATCACGCTGGACTTTCGCGATGTGTTCAGTGAAGGTTTCGGATTTGACGACATTTCCGGCAGCATAAATATCGCGAGTGGCATTGCATCGACCGATGAGCTTAAAATAAACGGGCCGGCTGCAAGGGTTACAATGAATGGACAGATGAATCTCGAAGCGGAAACGCAAAAACTTCACATCAGGGTGACCCCTTCCTATGGACTTGCCTCCCCCGTAGTGGGGATGGCATCGGTGATTGCAAGCACAGCCATGAAGAAAACACCTGCTCCATCAAGAGACTACAACATTACCGGCACCTGGGCAGATCCTGTCGTAACCCGGATAGGGCAGCCGGCCCAGGAACTAGCGGAGCCTCAACCCTGACCAGAGTCTCCTCGCATGAGGTCTTTGGCAGCACGCATTGACTGATCACGCCCGTTATACTGCGCTCGCCACCAACGTATGCGTGGGGTCTGTTAATGCTTGTTTCGCGCCCGTGAGCGATCTGTGGCCAATGTCGGATTCGGTATCAACCACAATACTTTATAAAGACAATCTTTTAAGTTACCCTGTATTCTCCGCTCCCCGAAAAATACACCTCAAATATGCAAGACTCCCTAGCCTGTAACTCACTGCCTCCTGAAACAGTTCCCACGGGCCCGGTTCGTGTTGCGGCCATTCAGATGGCGGCAGGCCCGAATATCTACGCCAATCTGGAAGAAGCCGGACGGCTTCTGGATATTGCTGCATCACGCGGCGCGAAGCTGGCGGCGCTCCCCGAGTATTTCTGCCTGATGGGAATGGAGGATGCCGATAGAGTAGCGGCCCGTGAGCAGGATAATCAGGGGCCGATACAGGAATTCCTGGGCAATACTGCCAAGCGTCTCGGCATATGGCTGGTAGGCGGTTCAGTACCCCTGGTTTCTTCCCGGCCTGACAAGGTGCGAAACAGTTGCCTGGTATACAACGACAACGGTGAGCAGGTCGCACGGTACGACAAAATACATTTGTTCGGCCTGGAGCTGGGAACTGAACGCTATGCCGAAGAAGAAACCATCGAGGCAGGCCAGGGTGTCGTTGCCCTGGAATCCCCCTTTGGCCGCATCGGACTTTCCATCTGCTACGATATCCGCTTTCCCGAGCTTTACCGTTCCATGGGGCAGGTAGACATTATCTTCGCCCCGGCGGCTTTCACCGCCACGACGGGCAAGGCGCATTGGGAAACCTTGATTCGTGCCCGGGCCATCGAAAATCTGGCATACGTCGTTGCGCCTGCTCAGGGTGGATACCATATCAATGGGCGGGAAACCCATGGGGACAGCATGATAGTCGATCCCTGGGGCGTGGTGCTGGACCGCCTCCCGCGCGGACCCGGAGTTGTCATCGCGGATATTGATCCTGAATATCAGGCGAGCTTGCGCAGCAGCCTGCCCGCCTTGAATCACCGCACGCTGCGTTACTTTTGAATTCCGTTGAACCTTGTTCTCCTTCTCCCCCACTAACTACCATGATTACAGAACAGACTATCCAGGTTAACGATCTTTTCGCGACGGCCAACAATTGTCTGCTTGCACCTCATGAACTGGATGCAACCGGGTTACAGAACGTGTTCGGCCAGCTGCTTGCGCACCGCATCGATTATGCCGACCTGTATTTTCAGTATAGCCGAGCCGAGGGCTGGGCTCTGGAAGAAGGCATAGTCAAATCCGGCAGCTTTAATATCGATCAAGGCGTGGGTGTACGCGCAGTCAGCGGAGATAAGACCGCCTTTGCGTATTCGGACGACATCAGCATGCCTGCGCTGGTGTCTGCCGCACAGGCTACGCGAGCCATCGCTCGCCATGGCGTCACGCAATCGGTGCAAGTTGTCAAACGCAGCAAGGGGCGGGAGCTTTATCTGCCTGAAGACCCGATTGCCAGCCTCAAGGATACGGACAAGGTGGCTTTGCTCGAAAAGCTCGAAAGTTATGCGCGGGCGCTGGACAAACGTGTTATCCAAGTCATGGCTTCCCTCTCAGGGGAATACGAAGTGGTTCTCGTTGCCCGCAGTGATGGTCTTCTGGCAGCCGATGTGCGCCCGCTTGTGCGTCTCTCATTGCAGGTTATTGCCGAGGAAAACGGCAACCGTGAGCAAGGAGTTGCAGGAGGAGGAGGACGCTTCGACTATGCATACTTCACGGATGACGTGCTGCGCGACTATGCTGCAAAAGCGGTTCACCAAGCGGTTGTCAACCTGCATGCAAAACCGGCGCCTGCCGGAACCATGACTGTGGTGCTCGGTTCGGGTTGGCCGGGAATACTGTTGCATGAGGCCATTGGCCACGGGTTGGAAGGAGACTTCAACCGCAAAGGGAGTTCCGCATTTGCGGGTCGAATCGGCGAACGCGTGGCTGCACCGGGAGTGACGGTGGTGGATGATGGCACTATTGCACGCCGGCGGGGCTCGCTCAACGTCGATGACGAAGGGAACCCCACCCAGTGCACAATGCTGATCGAAAACGGAATACTCAAGGGTTATTTGCAGGACAGCCTGAATGCACGGCTGATGAACGTTCCCGTCACAGGAAATGCAAGACGCGAATCATTTGCGCACATTCCCATGCCGCGCATGACGAATACTTATATGCTGAATGGGGACAAAACTCCGGAAGAAATCATCGCTTCCGTGAAGCACGGATTATATGCGGTCAATTTCGGCGGGGGACAGGTAGATATCACCAGCGGAAAATTCGTATTTTCGGCTGCGGAAGCCTACATGATCGAAAATGGAAAAATTTCGTATCCGGTGAAGGGCGCCACTCTCATTGGCAATGGTCCTGATATACTCACCCGCGTTTCGATGATCGGCAACGATCTGTCGCTTGATCCCGGGGTCGGGACGTGTGGCAAGGAAGGCCAGAGCGTGCCCGTAGGCGTGGGTCAACCCACCCTTCGCATAGATGGACTGACGGTGGGAGGAACAGCGTAGCCTCGGGCAGTATTCCCTATCAGCCATTGAAGCAGCCGATTTGAAGCGGGGGTTTCACGGCAAGATGACGAGCGCCCCCTATACGTTCCCGTCAGGTTTCTTACTGCTCGATCTTCACGATCCGGGTACCCGCAAGCCGATCATGCAGGAACAATCCATCCCGGTCGAATAATGCCCATAATATTCCGCAACCGAGCAAAAAGATGCCGATGACGGCAAACAGATAACGTGCAAACGCCTGCTTCAAATTAAGGCGGCTTCCATCGGCACTGATTACACGAAGCTTCCAGGTTTGCATGGGCAATGTTTGTCCACCGTGAGTCCAGAACCAGGTGAAATAAATACCTGCAACCACGAGCAGATAAAGCTGGAATGCGGGTCGAAAAAAAACGGAACTGGTATCCCGGAAAACAAGATGAAAAACGAAACTGGCGACAAACAGAACTGCAACCAGAATCAGCGATTCGTACAACATACTCAGTAATCTCCGCCCCAGCCCCGGCGCGGAAATTTTCATGGTATCGGGAATTTCATTCAGAAAAGCTTTCGTATTGGTCTTATTGCAGTACAGTATTGGAAAAAAACAGAAAGCAACCAGAACTCAGAAGACCCGAGGGCGCCTGTCTTTTGAACCGGCTGCTATAGTAGGATGCTTCATTGCTGGTGCTCATGCTCACGCCATTTGCGCTTTATTTCCTGGCGCTTTTCCGGCGGTAATTTCTTGATGGTTTTATACTTTTCACGTACCAGCTCCCGCTGTTCGGGAGTCAGCGAATACCAGTCCCGCATCTGCAATTGGGTCCGGTGCTGCTCCTCGGGTGTCATATGCGGATAGCGTTTGGCAATACCCAGCCATTTCTTCTTCTTGGCAGGGTCCATCCCGTTCCACTCCTGTGCGAGCGGAGCCAAAGCCTCTTTTTGCTGCGGCTTCAATTCTTCCCAGGCAGGTTGACCTGCTTCAACCGGGACCGAAAGTAACAGATACAGCGCCGAGGTGATGGCTATGACTGATTTAACCATTCACCGAACTCATCGTCCAGATAGGCATCTATCGGCAGATCATCCACGAGCAGCATTATCTCGATTTCCTCATTCTCATCACTCTGCTGCAAATTCTGCCAATAAATGGCACCCGCCAAAGCCAGCAATAATGTTATCACCGATAACAACTTGCCAACTCGCGAATGACCATGATGCCCCCCTCGCGATGAAACGACCTGCCCGCTCCGGCCAAGCTGGACGACTGTTTCCGCCACATGGTAATTTTCCAGAGAAGCCCTGCGCGCAGACTGAAGACGATTCAATGTACCCTGCTTGAGGTCATCGAGTCCGCGATCCAGCAACCGCGCTACTCCCCTCCCTACATCAGTTTCACTCATAGCCCAATTCCATGTTTTTTCAACATTGCGGCAAGTGTATGAGTTGCACGGGAACAGTGCGTTTTCACACTCCCCTCGGAGCACCCCATGATTTTTGCAGTTTCCATAACATCCATTTCCTCCCAGTAACGCAGTAGAAAAGCCTCGCGTTGACGTGCTGGCAGGGTTTCAATAGCCCTCTCGAGCAGATTGATAAGTTGCGACTGTTCGAGTTGTTGGTGGGGGTCATTAACCTTAGATGATGACGGGTCGGATTGCAAAGTTTCCAGCAGATCGAAATCTTCGCTTTCCTTTTCATGATCGGAAGGAATGAATGCTGAAAACAGCGTCGTCCACAGTGAACGCGTTTTCTGTCGACGATAAAAATCCCGGATGGTATTTTGCAGGATGCGTTGAAACAGGAGAGGTAATTCTTCCAGCGGTTTGGCCGAATACTTCTCGACAAGCTTCATCATCGAATCCTGAACAATATCCAGGGCAAGATGTTCATCGCGTATGGCAAACAAAGCTTGCTTGTAGGCGCGCCGTTCGATTTCAGCCAGAAAATTCGAAAATTCCTGTTTTGTAGCCAGGACGATTCGCCTCTTGGAAGATGAAAGAACAGGAGCAAACTCACCGGCGGCAATGTTATCAAACTTTTGACGGGTTACTATAGTTGTTTTAACAAAGCAGGTAATGCCAGGGGAAGTTTATTCCAGCAGGAGTTTATTCGTATGCCCCTCAAGGGATCGGCTTGAGCAAGGTATGCAGAAATATAATCTTCATGATCTCATGCTCCATATCGTATCGCAAGAAGCCCGGGATCGGACTCGAGTCTAAGGAAGTTTTTCGGAGGAACTATCTTCTGCTCCTGCGACAATTTGTCACATTGCGATAATGCTTTTTCCTGCCTATCATGGATGCGGGATCGTCGGAGATATGGAAAATTCCTTTCCAAAGTTGAAAAAAGTTGACCAAAAAATTCTGAAACTGCATTCGAATATTTGTGCGGCCGACTGTTAGTGGTACAATCCCGCCTTGAATTGCAAGTGATTCTTAATTAGATTTACATTACCACCAATGCCCAGTACTCTGAAATTCCCGTCTGCCCCGGCCCTCCACCGTCCGGCAGGTAGTTACGGCAGTCTTGTACTTCGGATGGCACTCGTACTGATGTTCTTCCTCGGTGCTGTCGACATTGTCGCCGCAGCGGAAAGTATTCGCCCTTTTACATCGGGGAGTCTCAAGCAGGTGCTTGCATCCCGGGCGAACAAACCTTTCATCCTCGTCCTCTGGTCTCTCGACTGCCAGTATTGCCCCACCGAACTCAAAATGCTAAGCGAGCTTGAAAAGAGTCACCCCGGGCTGGATGTGGTACTGATTGCTACCGACACGGTCGATGATATGCCTCAACTCGCCGACCGGGCGGGAAACTATGGAACGGCCAAATTCGAACAATGGGTTTTCGCAGAGGATATGCCGGAACGCCTGCGCCAGGAAATCGATGGCCGCTGGTACGGCGAAGTGCCGCGGACCTATTTCTATGATCAGAAACACCAGCGCACGGTCAAGATGGGCCTGATCAACAAGTCGCTCGTCGAGGAATGGCTGGCGCGAAATGCCGTCGATACCGCGAACGGAAAGCAGAATGGAAAGTATTGAGACCGCAGGGCAGGCAATGACCTTCAAGCACAGCAGCATATCCTTGTCTGGCCTGGTGTTCGTCGTTGTGATCCACGCCGGATTGCTTTATTTCCTGTTCAAGCAACAGTTGATTCCCCCGCCGGAACAATTAGCGACACTGATGGTAAATTTCATTCCTTCGCCCCAGCCGAAGGAAGAGGCCAAGCCTGAAACGCCACCTCCTCCGCCCAAGCCCAAGCCTAAACCTGTAAAGAAACCGCAACCGCAGCAACTCGTTGCAAAAGCGCCCCCATTGTCCGAGAGTGAGCCAGTCGCCCCGCCTCCCCCGCCGGAACCGGCACTCGAAGCCGAGCCTGAAGCCGAACCCGAACCGGTAGTGGAAGCAGCTCCTGCGCCGCAAATGCCGGCTGGTCCGGTTTCACTTTCCTCGGAATTATCAGTCGCGTGCCCCCACTTGAATGCACCGACTTACCCGGCACTTTCGAAACGGCTGGGTGAAGAAGGAAAGCTCGTGCTAAGAGTGGAACTGGATGAAAAAGGATACGTCGATGTGGCACACGTAGTGAACAGCAGCGGTTTCAAACGGTTGGACGAAGCTGCCATGGCCGCTGTCAAAACCTGGCGCTGCACACCCACCGTACGCAATGGTCAACCGGTGCGGGCTGTTGCCCTGCAACCCTTCAACTTTGTACTCCAAGGAGATTAACCTAATGCAAACAGGTCTCGGATTTTCAAATTTTCTGGCGCAGCTCGACGGCGTCGGTATGACGGTGCTCATACTGCTGCTTGCACTCTCTGTAGCAAGCTGGTATCTCATCCTGACCAAGGGTATCTCCAATATCATGGCGGGAAAGCGGGCTGACGCCTTTCTCAAGCGCTTCTGGAGCGCGGGGTCGTTGCAAGAAGTAAATTCGACGCTGAAAGAGGACGCCGATGACAACGCCTTTGCGCAACTTGCCCGATTGGCAATGAACGCGGCCGCCGATTCGGAGAAACACGGATTGCAAAATCTCGCTGCAGCGGGGGGCGCGAGCGAATTCATCACCCGCGTACTGCGCAATGGTCTCGACCAGGAAGCAGCACAGGTGGAAAATGGTCTCACCGTGATCGCATCCGCGGGTTCGGCGGCACCCTATATCGGATTGTTTGGCACGGTATGGGGCATCTATCACGCCTTGATCCAGATTGGATTATCCGGCCAAGGAACGCTGGACAAGGTAGCAGGTCCCGTGGGAGAAGCGTTGATCATGACAGCGCTCGGGCTGGCAGTGGCAATTCCCGCGGTTTTGGCCTATAACACATTTGGACGGCGCAATCGCATCTGGCTGGCACGACTCGATGCCTTTGCCCATGATCTTTTCGTCCTGATCACGGTTGGAACAAAAACAGGCGGGGCTCCCGGTGACGAGCGTTCCTTGCGGGTGGTTACCCCGCTGATTTCCCCGGCAGCGGCACCGGGCGAAAGGAGGCTGTAATGGCATTCGGCAGCATGAACAGCAGTAACCGGCCGCTCCCCATGGCTGAAATCAACGTCGTACCCCTGGTGGACGTGATGCTGGTACTACTGGTGATTTTTATCATTACGGCGCCGTTGCTCACGCATTCCGTTAAAATCGACCTGCCCAAGGCATCCAGCAGTCCAAACATCACTCAACCGGATCATGTGGAATTCGCCTTGCGTGACGACTCCACTCTTTACTGGAACGGTGAATCGGTTACAATGGATCAACTGCCTCCGCGCTTCACTGAAGCGGTAGGGCAAAATCCCAATATCGAGCTTCATATCCGCGCCGACAAACATGTCCACTACGAGCATGTAGCGCAGGTGATGTCTATTGCAGCAAAGGCGGGACTGGTGCGAATAGGTTTCGTTACCGACCCTTCACAAAAATAACAATTGCCGAAGCGCGGCCGCGGAAGGAATATCATTACGGTCAATTCAAGCGATGACAGATACGCCGGCGAACGCTCCGTCATTGCGGGGATAATGGTTGCATGCCCGGCGTGATTCGCGACCGGTGGTGGCTACCGTTCGTGGTACATGGCTCTATCGTAGCTATCGCCGTAGGGCTCGGCCTGTTATCCTGGTTCATTGCCAAGCCGATTACTACACGCCTCCATGAAACCATTCCCGGCCAGCGGCTCACCGTTCTTGTAACGCCCGATATCGCCATCAGTCTCGATGCCGACAGCAGTGTTGCTGTCACCAATACGGAACCCAGCGGGATTGAACTGTTGCGGGGCAACGCCTTCTTTGATGTCAGGGGCAGCCAGCCCGGAAAACTGAATCTGAAGGTGGGAGCCACTTATATCAGGGACACCGGCACCCGTTTCAGCGTCAACAAGCGCGCCGCTGGCGGCAGCGTTGCGGTAGCGAATGGACAGGTGGAGATCCTGGTTAAGACCGGAACTTACCTCGTAGGCGCGCACGAGCGCGCGGATTTTGATGGTGTCCACGTTACCGGCCAGAGGGTGATTGCGGATGCCGAGGTGGCCCCCTGGCGCCAAGCTGACCGGTACTGAACATCTCCATTCCCTTTCCTCCCATTCCTACCCACCAGCCAGCGGAGTGCATGCATATTCATGAAGCCGGTCGCAATCTTCAGGCATTTTCCAATCGAAGGGCCAGGCTATTTAGCCACGTTTCTCGATCGCCATGCCATTCCCTGGCAACTCATAAAAATCGATGCCGGTGAAAGTGTACCTGGCGATGCCGGGCAATTCGGCGGCTTGGTATTCATGGGGGGCCCGATGAGTGTAAATGACGATTTGCCTTGGATCAGAAATGAACTCTCGTTGATTCGCCAGGCAGTGGCAAACAATATTCCTGTATTGGGGCACTGCCTCGGTGGTCAATTAATGGCGAAGGCACTGGGAGGAGGAGTTTCCAAAAGCCGGGTCAAGGAAATCGGCTGGGGTGAGGCGAGCACTGCCGACAACCAGCCAGCTCGGGAATGGTTTGGAGATCTGTCAAAGTGCGAAGTGTTCCACTGGCATGGCGAGATTTTCACTATCCCGGATAACGCCACACTGCTGCTTTCCAGTCCCTGGTGCAAAAATCAGGCGTTCACTCTGGATAATAAGCACTTGGGATTGCAGTGCCATGTGGAAATGACCGAAGAGATGGTGAAAGACTGGTGCACCCACGGGGCGGCAGAAATTGCCTCGAGCCCCGGCCCTGCGGTCCAGGCCGCAGAGGCAATGCAAACAAACTTGTCTGTCCGAATATCGCGGTTGCAGTGTGTAGCCGACAAGCTCTATGAGCGCTGGATCAAGGGGATCAGGTTCAATTGATCAAATCGATCGGGGAATTGTGGAGACGAGGAGAATCAGGAAACAGACAGAGAGGGGGATAAAAATCAGGGCGTTCAGGATTAATCGAAACGTTGGTCAATCGCGAAAATTCTGGAATTGCAGGGGAAAATCCGTGACCGATTTCTTGACCAATTGGATGGCCTCTTGCAAGGTATCCCGCTTTGCGCCTGAAACGCGCACAGTCTCCCCCTGAATGCTGCCTTGGACCTTGAGTTTACTGTCCTTGATGAGCCTGATAATTTTTTTAGCCAACTCACTTTCCACGCCGGTTTTTACCGTAACGAGCTGCTTCACCTTGTTGCCGCTGATTTTTTCCACCTGACCCTTGTCCAGGGAGCGCACATCGACATTCCGCTTGGCCAGTTTGGTGGTCAGAATGTCGAATACCTGGTCCAGCTTGAATTCATCATCGGCAAAAACAGTAAGGGTATAATCCGCCTGTTCCACGCGGGCGTCAGAACCCTTGAAGTCGAAACGCGTGCCCACTTCCTTATTCACCTGGTCAATCGCGTTTCTAACTTCCTGCTTGTCGACTTCGGAAACGATATCGAATGATGGCATATCAATCTTCTCAAAAGAATCTCATGCAGTTCCAGCGCTATTATTTGCGATTTCTTAAATTGGCGGCAATCCGCATCCTGAGTGCATTCAACTTGATGAAACCGGCAGCATCCATCTGATTGTACGCACCCTGGTCATCCTCGAAGGTTGCAATATGGGGATCAAACAGCGAATCTGTTTTCGAGTCTCTCCCCACGACAATCACATTACCCTTGTAGAGCTTCACCCGCACCCAGCCGTTCACATGCGCCTGTGACGCATCGATCATCGTCTGCATCATTCTGCGTTCGGGACTCCACCAATAGCCGTTGTAAATCAGTTCGGCATAGCGTGGCATAAGCTCGTCTTTCAAATGTGCGACTTCACGGTCCAGTGTAATGGACTCCATGGCCCGGTGGGCACGCAGCATGATCGTGCCGCCGGGAGTCTCGTAGCACCCGCGGGACTTCATACCGACATACCGGTTTTCGACCAGATCCAGGCGCCCTATCCCGTGCTTGCCCCCCAGTTCATTGAGTCTGGCGAGCAGGCGCGCCGGCGAAAGCTCTTCCCCATCCAATGCAACGATATCGCCCTGCCTGAATTCGAGGTCGAGATATTCGGGACTATCCGGAGCTTTTTCCGGCGAAACACTCCACCGCCACATCGACTCTTCCGGCTCCTGCGCAGGGTCTTCGAGAATACGTCCCTCATACGAAATATGCAGAAGGTTGGCATCCATACTGTAGGGAGAGCCTTCCTTTTTCTTCATTTCCACCGGGATGCCGTGCTGCTCCGCGTATTTCAGAAGCTTTTCCCGGGATGTAAGGTCCCATTCGCGCCACGGCGCAATCACCCGGATATCCGGTTGAAGCGCATAGTAACCGAGTTCAAAGCGCACCTGATCATTGCCTTTCCCGGTCGCGCCGTGCGACACGGCGTCCGCACCGGTTTCTCGCGCGATTTCGATCTGGCGCTTGGCAATCAGCGGGCGTGCGATGCTGGTGCCGAGCAGGTACTCCCCTTCATAAAGGGTATTGGCCCGAAACATGGGAAAGACGAAATCGCGTACGAATTCTTCGCGCAAGTCGTCGATGAAGATTTCCCTCACGCCAAGCTGCTTCGCCTTTGCACGGGCAGGTTCCACCTCCTCCCCCTGGCCAATGTCAGCGGTGAAGGTGACAACTTCGCACCGGTAGGTATCCTGCAGCCACTTCAGGATTACCGACGTATCCAGACCGCCGGAAAATGCCAGGACTACTTTTTTAATCTGAGCGACATTCACCTTGTTTCTTTTCCCATGCTTGTCTCATTAATAAAAATGCCGGCTTGACTTCCCGAATAACTCCTATTGAAAATCCTGCTCTATCAGGCGTTATCCAGTCTTCCCAGCAACAGGTATTCAATCAGCGCCTTTTGCGTATGCAGCCGGTTCTCCGCTTCATCCCATACCACCGATTGCGGTCCGTCTATCACTTCCGCCGCCACTTCCTCCCCGCGATGAGCAGGCAGGCAATGCATGAACAACGCATCCTTGCGGGTGTGCGACATCATTTCCGCATCCACCCGAAAATCCGCAAAATCCCTTTTTCGCTCCTCGGTTTCGGCCTCGAATCCCATGCTGGTCCAGACGTCCGTGGTAACGAGGTCTGCACCTTTTACTGCCTCATGTGGATCCGCAAACTCCTCATAGTGGCTTGTCCCGTAAAGACCGGCCCGTTCCGGCTCCACTTCGTAGCCTCGCGGAGTGGAGACATGGACGTTGAAATCGAATACTTCCGCTGCCTGAAGCCACGTATTGCAAACGTTGTTGGAGTCCCCTATCCACGCCACCGTCTTGCCGGTAATGCTGCCATGGTGCTCGATGAACGTAAAAATATCCCCAATGATCTGGCAGGGGTGATATTCATCGGTCAGTCCATTAATGACCGGAACACGCGAATGCGCCGCAAACCGCCTGACGATATCATGCTCATGGGTACGGATCATGACGATATCCACCATCCGCGAAATCACCCGGGCCGCATCTTCGACCGGCTCGCCGCGCCCCAACTGGGTATCACGAGTGGAAAGATAGATCGCCGCCCCGCCCAACTGGTGCATGCCCGCCTCAAACGAAAGCCTGGTGCGGGTTGAATGCTTGTCAAAGATCATGGCCAGAGTACGGTCTTCCAGGGGCCAGTAGCGTCGGTATTGCTTGAACTCCTGCTTGATCCAGCGCGTGCGCTCGAACAGATACTCGAATTCCTCCCGGGAAAAATCGTTGAACTGTAAGAAATGCTTGATCTGCATATTTTTGGTGTCAGGGGCGAGTCCGTTGCGAAGACTATTGCGAAGACTTGGGCCGGCTGACTTCAACCGTTCACTTTTTGCGATCGCAAAAAACTCAAGCTGCCAGAAATTCCTTCACAATGGGAGATAAAATGTTGACTACCTGCTCAGCCTCGCTGCGTTGAATCACCAGCGGCGGTAGCAGACGCACGACCTTGTCGGAGGTTACATTGATGAGAAGGCCTTTTTTCAAAGCTTCCTTCACCAGTTCACCACACGGTTTCGAAAGCTCGATGCCTATCATCAGGCCCTGGCCGCGAATTTCAATGACCTCCGGCAAATCCGCCAATTGCGCCTTGAACAGACTGCGCATGAAATCGCCCACTTCCATTGCATTGCGCAGCAGATCTTCTTTCTCGATTACTTCGAGCGTGGTGAGCGCAGCACTGCAGGCAAGCGGGTTTCCACCGAAAGTGGAGGCATGATTGCCTGGCTTGAAGACATTTGCCGCGATACCTTTCGCCAGGCAGGCCCCAATCGGCACGCCCGATCCCAGGCCTTTGGCGAGCGTGACGACATCGGGCGTGATGCCGCTGTATTGAAAAGCGAACCAGTTGCCGGTGCGGCCGATTCCGCACTGTACTTCATCCAGCATCAGCAGCCAGCCGTTCTGGTTACAGAGGTGGCGGAGACCTTGCAGATAATTTGCCTGCGGCACATTGACCCCCCCCTCCCCCTGGTAAGGTTCAACCAGGATAGCAACGACGTTCTTGTTGTGTTCCGCAACCTGTGCCACTGCCTCGAGATCATTATAGGGAACCCGCGCAAAACCGGTGAGGAGCGGCTCGAAGCCAGCCTGCACCTTGCGGTTGCCACTTGCGGTCAGGGTCGCCATGGTACGTCCGTGGAAGGATTTTTCCATGACGATAATAGTCGGCAAATCGATATTCTTCCCATGTCCATACAACCTCGCGAGCTTGATCGCTGCCTCATTGGCTTCCGCCCCTGAATTGCAGAAAAATGCATTGTCCATGCCTGAAAGCGCGGTCAATCTCGTTCCTAGTTGTTCCTGCTTCCTGATATGGTAGAGATTGGAAGTATGGATAAGGGTACCTGCCTGGTCGCAAAGGGCCTTTGCCAGCGCCGGGTGGCAATGCCCCAGCCCGCATACCGCTACTCCCGCAAGCGCATCGAGATAGCGCTTGCCCTCCTCGTCCCATAACCACACCCCTTCCCCCCTCGCAAATGTAACGGGCAGGCGCAGGTAAGTGTTCATCAAATTCGACATAGGTAAATTTGCCAGATCAGAATGCAACACGGCGGCATGAGCCGCCGTGCGACGTGGTGGAATTTATTGTGGTTTATTCTGTGGAATCCTTTAGTTTTACCTATTTTGCAAGCTTTTTCAAGCTCTTTTCCTCGACGTCGCTCAACAGCCTCAAACACGGCAGATAGCCGTCATAAACGATCCCGTGCACTTCCACCCGTTTCTGCGATCGTAGCATGCTGACTAGATATTGCACCACCCCGGACGTGATGGTCTGGCCTGGCACCAGGACCGGAATACCCGGGGGGTAAGGCGTGATCTGATCCGCGCAGACCTTCCCTTTCAGGCTATCATTTATCCGCTCCTGCTCGTCGAGCAACGGAACGATCTCGCCGCCGCAGTAAAAGGCATCCCGCGGCAGATACTTCAATTCAGTAAATCCCGGAAGCTCCGGGATCTGGTAGAGTCTGCGGGGCGCCCTGCCCTCGCGTGCGATGCGCATGAGAGCATCGTAAAGGCGCGATACCTTGCTGCGCGTGGTACCGATGGTCAGCAGCAGAGTGAGCGTATTGAAAGTGGATTTTTCCACCTGAATGTTATATCGCTCGAACAGTTCCCGGACCAAATCTTCCACCGTAAAGCCACAATGCGAAATATCGACGGTGACCTTGGTCGAATCGAGCTGGATATTGTCGTTCTTCACCTCGTCAGGCAGCAGATCCGTCAGTTCCAGTACGCGAAACACGCCGGTCGAATTGATTTGCTCACGTACTTCCTTCGCCAGCTCCAGCGTGCGCGACAATAGCTTGTATCCCTCCATCACCACCTGTTTGCGCGCCACGTCGAGACTTGCAATCATGCTGTACTGCGGGCTGGTGGAAGTATGCATGTTGAAATTTTCCCGAAACAGATGCTCGTTGAATTCGGGATCATTGATATGAATCATGCTGGACTGGGAAAAAGCCGACAGCACCTTGTGTGTACTTTGAGTAGCATAATCTGCGCCTGCTTCCAGGGCGGTGGGACGGAAAGCCGGATGAAAGCGGGCGAACCCGTACCAGGCTTCATCGATGATCACCTTGATGCCTTTGGCATGCGCGGCCTCTATGATCGGAGGCAGGTCATAGCGGAAACCATCATAGGTGCAACTCGTGAGTATGAGCGCCTGGGCATCGGGATGTTCTTCGATTGCCCTGAACAGTGTCTGCTTGGGCACCGGCCCATAAACCCCGAATTTCTTGTTTACCGAGGAGTTGAGATAGATGGGATGGGCGCCGGATAGCACGACTCCGTGATGAACCGATTTATGGCAGTTCCGATCCAGCAGCAGCTTTTCGCCAGGAGCGAGCAACGTCTGGAATATCACCTTGTTGGCGGTGGAAGTGCCATTTGTGGCAAAAAAAGTGCGGCGCGCGCCAAACGCCTTTGCCGCAATCTTCTGCGCTTCGGCAATGACCCCGGAAGGTTCCATGAGCGAATCGAGCATGGGCACCGACACCGACAGATCTGCGCGAAAAATATGCTCGCCGATAAACTGGTAGAAATCGCTGGCCCAGGGACTGTCCCGCAACGAATCGCCTGAAGAATGCCCAGGTGTATGCCAGGCATCCTTTGCCATCAATACATAACTTTTGAGTTGATCGTAAAAAGGCGTGCGCGCTTTTTCCTGAAGCTGGGCATTCAAAATCCGGTACATGCCCCGGTAATCACGCTCTTCCCGATAGAAATAACCATCCACGGTTTCAGAAAACAGCGCATCCACCACCTCATCCTCTTTCTCCTGCGCGATCAGGATATAGATATCCAGCTCGGGGCGGAAACGGGTTATTTCCTGCACCAGTTTCAGCGCCGTCATTTGCAGGATGCGGGAGCCCTTCTCGCCATTTTTCAGCGTATAGAGCGTATCGTCCACCAGCACGGACTGAATGTCGCCATCATCCTGAATGGCCTGCAGCGCCTCCCGCGCAGTAGTGACCCCCAAAAACGTGATTCCCAGAGGGTTCTCAAGGGATCTGGCCGCGGCGTTCAATCCCTTTATGAGCTCCTTGAGTATCAGTTTTTCATCATTGATAACGAGAATTCTGCTTACCGGTCTCTTCATGAAATAAATGCTTTTGATATGGAAGTCGCTTTATGCGCCAAAACAAAGGGCATTGCAAGCATCCGCAAGCTTTTTTGGCGAATTTGTAACGGATGAAACGGTCTATATTGAATAAATGAAACTACTCATTCGCACTCTTTTTGTCAGTGTCCTGGCGATGCTGTTTCTGCTGCCGTCAATTGTTCGAGCTTCCCCTGTCGTGGTGTTGAAAATCGATGGCCCCATTGCTCCGGCCAGCGCCGATTTCATCCAGCGCGGACTGGAACGCGCCGCGAACGAGAACGCGCTGCTTGTGGTGTTACAACTGGACACGCCGGGAGGCCTCGACACTTCCATGCGGCAGATCATCCGCGGTGTCCTGGCTTCACCCTTGCCCGTGGCGACTTTTGTGGCGCCGAGTGGGGCTCGGGCAGCCAGTGCCGGCACTTATATCCTGTATGCCAGCCATATCGCCGCGATGGCTCCGGGCACCAACCTGGGTGCCGCAACCCCAATAGAAATGGGTGGCTTTCCCCGATCAGAGCCTGAACCCAGGCCCCAACCGAAATCAGGCGAGAACCGCGCGCAAAATCCGGAAAAAGAAGGCCAGCTTCCCGTAAAGGACGAAATGTCCCGCAAAATGATTCATGATGCTGCGGCGTACATACGCGGCCTGGCGCAAATGCGCGGGCGTAATGTGGAATGGGCGGAAAGAGCCGTCCGCGAAGCGGTCAGTCTGTCGGCCTCCGAAGCGCTGCACCTCAAAGTTGTCGATTATATCGCTACCGACATCGCGGATCTGCTGAAGCAGCTCAATGGCAGGCAAGTGAACGTACTGGGCCAGGACCGTAAGCTCGATACCACTTCCGCCACCATGGAAGTCGTGGAACCCGACTGGCGCACGCGGCTGCTCGCCATCATCACCAATCCAAGCGTCGCCTATGTCCTGATGCTTATCGGCATTTACGGACTGTTCTTCGAGTTTGCCAACCCCGGTTTTGTGCTACCCGGCGTGGCAGGCGCCATCTGCCTGCTTATCGCCCTGTATGCCTTCCAGTTACTGCCGGTGAGCTATGCCGGACTTGCCTTGATCCTGCTCGGGATCGGGTTCATGGTGGCCGAAGTATTCCTGCCCAGCTTCGGGGCCCTCGGTATCGGCGGAATTATCGCTTTCGTCGTGGGCTCCCTGATGCTGATTGACAGTGAGGCGCCCGGTTTCGGTATCCCCTGGACGCTCGTCGGCGGAGTAGCCTTCGCCAGTGCCCTGTTCCTGATTTCAGTAATCGGCATGGCGCTCAAGACCCGCCGGAAACCGTTGCTGAGTGGTCAGGAGCATATGGTCGGCTCAGTGGGAGAAATGCTGGAAGACACTTCCGGTGACGGCATGGCGCGTATCCGCGGCGAGTTGTGGACCGTGCACTCCGCCCAACCGCTGGTTCGGGGCCAGAAGGTGCGTGTGACCGGAATCGACGGCCTCATCCTGCATGTAACCGCAGCAGAAAAATAACCAGGAGACACTTATGCTCGCCAATTCGGTATTCGGCACGCTCGCCCTCATTCTTATCCTCGCGCTATTCTCGATATTCCGCATTTTGCGCGAATATGAACGGGGTGTCGTGTTCCTGCTCGGCCGCTTCTACAAGGTGAAAGGCCCCGGCCTGATCATCATCATTCCAGGGATTCAGAAAATGGTGAAAGTTGACCTGCGCACGGTGGTGATGGACGTACCGAGCCAAGACGTCATTTCACGCGACAACGTCTCGGTGAAAGTCAGTGCCGTGGTGTATTTTCGCGTGGTCGATCCGCAAAAATCCATCATCCAGGTGGAGAACTTTCTTGCCGCCACCAGCCAGTTCGCGCAAACCACGTTGCGATCGGTACTGGGCAAGCACGAACTCGATGAAATGCTGGCGGAACGCGAGAAACTCAACATGGATATCCAGAAAGTGCTGGACATTCAGACCGACGCCTGGGGCATCAAGGTATCCAATGTCGAGATCAAGCATGTGGACATTGACGAATCCATGATACGGGCTATTGCCCGGCAGGCGGAAGCGGAACGCGAACGTCGCGCCAAGGTGATTCACGCCGAGGGTGAATTACAGGCATCGGAGCAACTCATGCAGGCGGCAGAAACGCTGTCGCGGCAGGCCGGCGCCATGCAACTGCGCTATCTCCAGACGCTTACGACAATTGCGGGCGACAAATCCAATACGGTTATTTTTCCAGTACCGATGGATCTGGTATCGACTCTGACAGAGTCGACCGGGAACCGGAGGGCGAAAGCTTCCGATACCGCAGGACCAGAAGATGCCCCCTCGCTTCCGCTACCTAATTCCGCTGAATCCACGTAATCACCGCTAATGCCGACACCCATGCGAACCCCCTCCCCTCGAGACCGGTCCTTTCCTGCTCGAGGCGAGACTTTTGCATACTCCCCATGGATCGGGTAAGTGCTAAACCATCGACAAAAGGAGCACCAACAAAAAAGCCCGGGTGATTCCCGGGCTTTTTTGTTGGGAGTTGAACGATCAGGCCATCGCCTTGATGGCTGACGAGAGACGGCTTTTATGACGGGCTGCCTTGTTCTTGTGAATGATTCCCTTGTCCGCAATCGAATCTATGGTAGCGACAGACGCCTGATATGCAGCCTGGGCAGTATTTTTGTCAGCCGATCCGATCGCCTTTCTTACATGCTTGATCGCTGTGCGCAATTCCGAGCGCAGACTCATGTTGCGGTTACGATGACTGATATTCTGTCTAGCACGTTTTCTTGCTTGTGCGCTGTTGGCCATGAAAATTCCTCGGATTACCCTTTGCGGAAAATTTTCGAATGATACGGATGTTTACGCCTGATTGCAAGAAAACTGACAACTCTGCCTTTTGTTGCTATCCATTGCAGCATTTGTCCTGATTTGCGCCTGTCGGGGAACGGCAGTGAAGAACGACTCATGGTGAAGCGACCCTAAACCTCAAGTATTCAGTTAACATACGCATCCATGAATCTGCTCAAAGCCCTTGTCACCGTCAGCGGGATGACGTTCATATCCCGCATTCTGGGATTTGCGCGGGATGTCATCATTGCCCGCATTTTTGGCGCAGGCGTCGAAACCGATGCTTTCTTTGTGGCATTCCGTATCCCCAACCTGTTGCGCCGGCTGTTCGCCGAGGGGGCGTTTTCTCAGGCGTTCGTGCCCATACTTGCCGAATACAAGAATCGCCGCACAGCCGAAGATACGCGCGAGCTGGTAAGTCATGTCGCAACGCTGCTGTTCATCGCGCTATTTGCGGTCACGCTGGCAGGCGTTATTGCGGCACCGCTGGTCATCTATGTAAGTGCGCCAGGATTCACGGCAAGCCCCGGGAAATTCGAGCTTACGGTGGAACTGCTGCAGATCACGTTTCCCTACATCCTGTTCATCTCGCTCGTGTCGCTGGCTGGCGGCATCCTCAACACCTGGAGCAGATTTTCAGTGCCTGCCCTGACTCCGGCCCTGCTCAACCTGTCGTTTATCGGCTGCTCGCTATGGCTGGCACCCCTCATGGACCCGCCAGTGCTGGCGCTCGCGTGGGCGGTATTCATCGGGGGGGTGCTCCAGCTTGCCTTCCAGGTACCGTTCCTCATGCGCCTCAAATTGATGCCGCGCCCGCGCCTGAAATCCCCCGACAATGGTGCATGGCGTGTTCTCAAGCAAATGGGACCGGCTGTTTTCGGCATGTCTATCGGCCAGATCAGCCTGCTGATCAACACGATATTTGCTTCCTTTCTTGTCACAGGCAGCGTTTCCTGGCTTTATTATGCGGATCGGCTAATGGAGTTTCCCGCCGGTCTGTTGGGTGTTGCGCTCGGCACGGTCCTGCTGCCGTCCTTGTCGCGGCACTATGCCGACAACAGCACGGATGAATATTCCCGGCTGCTTGACTGGGGTTTGCGCCTGACCATGCTGCTGACGCTGCCGGCGGCGCTGGCGCTGGCGCTGCTTGCCACGCCGCTTATCACGACACTGTTTCATCACGGCGAATTCTCGGCCAATGATGTCTGGATGACACGCAATGCCCTCATCGCGTACAGCGTGGGCCTGCTGGGGCTGATTCTGGTGAAAGTGCTGGCCCCTGGTTTCTACGCAAGACAGAACATCAAGACACCGGTAAAAATAGCCCTCATCACGCTTGTCGCGACCCAGTTGATGAATCTCGCCTTCATCATACCGCTGCGACACGCCGGGCTCGCGCTTGCCATCGGATTGGGCGCCTGTATCAATGCGGGCCTGCTCTATTACAAATTACGGCGTCATCAGATTTATCAGCCTCAACCAGGATGGGGCATCTTTATGACAAAAATATCGGCAGCCCTGGCGATGATGGGAACCATATTATGGTTTGCTTCAGGCACCGATGTTTCGTGGCTGACGGATACGGCGGCAGTGCGAGGGGTACGGTTGGCAGGAGTCGTCATGATCGGGGCGGCGAGCTACTTTGTTACCTTATGGCTGCTCGGTTTTCGCCTTAAGGATTTCTCCCGGCGCGCTGCATAGAAGCTGAATAGCGTACAGTGCGCTTCTGGTACGTTGTCACTCTTTCCACTCTCTCCCACTCCTCTCGCACACCGGGAAGAAAGGAGGATCTGGAACTCACGGTACGAGTGGTCGAATAATTTCAGACTCGCCAACGTTTACCGTTCTTGCATGAGGATTAACGAAAGCCATGTTTGCAGGAAGCTCTCATTACTCTTCATTTCCCTCTCCGGCGCAAAAGACTGGATAGCCAGCAAAAGGCCCGATTATCGAATCTCAATCTCCTTCTCTCACCGGTGGAAGAGGGACAGGGGAGAGAACGTTAAGATCGTGAAAAGCGCGTCGTAAAGCAGATGAAGCATGAACAAACATCCCGGAAAAAGCCTCAGGATTGAGCGAGAAAAAAAGTGTTTTCTTGCTTGAAATTAGCCATATAATGGCGAAAAAACATTCCCTGTCAACTTCAGGATTTACCTTGACTATGGCACGCTCTGTCAAACCTTCTCCTCTATTATTGCCGTTACTTCTTGGGTCTCTCCTCAACGGTGGGGCCATGGCTGAGGACACCACGGCTGATGGAAGCGCTCCCGCAGAGAAGAACGCTTCGACCGCCAAAACCGCTTCTGTTGATGATAACAGGCCAACAGAAGCGATTGAGGGACCTGTATTCAAAAATGCGGCTCCACCTGCCACTTACCCGACCTACAGTAAAAAAGACCCGTGGGAACCCGTCAACCGCAAGATATTTTCATTCAATGAATCGGTTGATGATTACGTCATGAGGCCGGTTGCAAGGGGATACAGATGGATAATGCCGGACCCCCTTGAAACGGCAGTAGGAAATGTTTTCGCCAATCTCGGTGATATACCGATCACGCTGAATAATCTTTTGCAGCTCAAATTCAGCAATGCGCTCACCAGCAGCACCCGGTTCGTGGTGAACAGCACGCTTGGTCTCGCCGGCATCGTGGATCTGGCAAGCGGTATTGGTCTGGAAAAGCATAATGAGGATTTCGGGCAGACTCTGGGTCATTATGGCGTCGCAAGCGGACCGTATGTCGTTTTGCCCTTCCTCGGACCCAGCTCCACCCGGGATGCGGGGGGACGCGTCATTGACACCGTGACCGACCCTGTATTTGTGGGCAGCTTTTTCGTCGCACCCTTTATAGGTCCGATAGTGGGCTCCACCAAGGTTACGGACGCTCGCGCCGATCTGCTCAAATCCGAAAAAACCCTGGAAGAAGCTTCCCTAGACAAATACGAGTTTATCCGGGATGCCTATCTCCAGAGACGGCAAAATCTGGTGTATGACGGGAATCCCCCGAAGGATACGGAGGATGAAGAGGAAATTTGAACCGCGCGAAGGAACAAGAAAGTAAAAGCCTGTCGAACCTGACCCGTCAGAACTGACGGGGCGCAAAAAAGGGCGGAAGCATGTTATGCTTCCGCCCTTTTTATTTCATGCCGATCAGGTCATCGCGCGAAGCGCTGCAATACGCACTTCAAGAGGCGGATGAGACATGAACAGGGTTCTGAGACCCCCTTCCCCTCCGGAAATACCGAATGCTTCCAACCGCTCCGGCAACTGGGAGGGCTCGTGCCGGCGTTGCAGGCGTTCAAGCGCTGCGATCATTTTGTTGCGTCCAGCCAGCTGCGCTCCACCCGCATCCGCACGAAACTCACGCTGGCGGCTGAACCACATTACAATGATGCTCGCCAATATCCCAAGTACCATTTGGGCGATCAGTGTGGTAACCATGAAGGCGGGGCCGTACTCCCGCTCGGTTTTGAATATGACCCTGTCCACGAAATGGCCGATGACTCTCGATAAAAAAATCACGAAGGTATTGACGACACCCTGAATCAGCGCAAGTGTCACCATATCGCCGTTGGCAACATGGCTTATTTCATGCGCCAGCACTCCCTCGATTTCATCTTTTGTCATAGCCTGAAGCAAGCCGGTACTTACCGCCACCAATGCCTCGTTGCGGTTCATGCCGGTTGCAAAGGCATTCATGTCCGGTGCCTCGTAGATCGCCACTTCCGGCATACCGATACCCACGCGCTCAGCCTGCCGCCGGACAGTTTCCACCAGCCAGCGCTCGGTCGGATCGGAAGGTTGCTCGATCACGACCGCACCCGTCATGCGTTTCGCACTCCACTTGGACATGGCCAGCGAAATCAGCGAACCGCCAAAACCGATTACTGCCGCCATGACAAGCAGTGAATTGTAATTGATACCCACACCCTGCTCGTCAAGCATGCGATCAACACCCAACAAGCGCAATGTGATGCTCAGCACCAGCAAGATGGCCAGATTGGTAACTACAAATAGAAAAATTCGCTTCATGGACAGTTCCGTTTCCTTGTATCAGAGATGGATCATATATAGGGATGGGAGTTCAATTTTTCAAGGAGACGCTGCAGGCAGAACCTTGCTCCTCGCAATATTCTTGTCCTGCCCTGATCGACTCAGGCCCTCTTAAACGAGCCTGTCAAAAAGCTCAGGGCGAACGGCGGACGAAGAATTCAGGAGGCTGTTAGTGTATCACTCGCGCTGATTTTCGCGGACGAGCAGGACATAAATCGAGAGCGCGGCAAGGATCATGAAAAAAATTGCGGACCAATCCGGAAGAGTAAGCGAAGCAAATTTCCATGTGACATCGGCGCAATCGCCGTTTGCTTCGAACATGACGGGCCACCATCGTGCCAGCGGCAGCGCGTTCAGAAACGCTTCTTCAGGGCTGATACCGCATTCGAATGCTTCCGGGTAGCGGACGAGCCAAGCCTGACGCAAGGCAACCAGCCCGCCGGTGAACGCAAAGACTGCCATCAGGCCGGCATAGATGCGGCGACCGGTCGTTTCCGGAGTATGAAAAAAACCGGCCAGCGCGGTCAAGCCTATCAGCCAGTAGGCCATACGCTGCACGACACAAAGCGGGCATGGCAAAAGATTTTCCACGAGTTGCAGATAAAGCGCGTAGCCGATCAGGCCCGCGCAACCGGTGAAGATCGCCAGCAATATGCTTCGTACCGGCCTCATGGGGTTACTCATGCTCGGCTCCCGTTACTCGTCCTGGCTCACCGGTGGCGGTTTTTTTCGTTTTGCGCATCCCGCCCGATACAATTTTATATTCCAGTAAGCGGCACTCCAGCGCACCGTTGAAGAGCGGAATACGACGCGAGGCTGTCAGACGTATGAGCTTGGGAAGCTGTGGATCAGCAGTCAAGATGTAGGCATTCCACCCGCTGAATTTCTTCTTAAGCACGTCGCCGAGTTTCGGATAAAACTCCATGAGCTGTTTCTGCTCCCCCAATCTCACCCCGTAGGGGGGGTTGGTGACAAGAAAGCCGGAAGATGCCGGAGCGGACAATTCCAGCACGTTCGCCTGCTTGAGAGTAACTGCTTCAGAAAGTCCGGCAGCGGAGAGATTGGCCTGGGCCACAGCAATCGCATTGCCATACAAATCGCTGCCAAATATCGGTTGCTGAGATTTCGTCTTCTGCCCTGCAATTGCCGCCTTTCTGATCTGCTCCCATCGTTTTTTGTCGAATATCCTGAGCTTTTCGAAAGCAAAACTTCGTCCCAGCCCTGGGGGTATATTCAGGGCAATTTGTGCCGCTTCCAGCAGAAAGGTTCCGCTCCCGCACATGGGATCAAGCAGCGGAATTCCCGGGCGCCAGTCTGCCAGCGATAAAATTCCTGCAGCAAGATTTTCCCGGAGGGGAGCCTCCCCGGTATTCTTTCGCAGGCCACGCTTGAATAACGCGTCACCGGAGGTGTCCAGATACAAGGAAATCCTGCGGGCATCGAGAAAGCCGTGAATCCGGATGTCAGGTTGCACGGTATCGACACTCGGCCGGTTGCCGGCAACTTCGCGGAACCTGTCGCAGACTCCATCCTTGATCTTGAGCGTAACGAAATCCAGGCTCTGCAACGGACACCTGATGGCAGCCACGTTGACCTTGATTGTAAGCGCCGGAGAGAACCAATCGTGCCAGGGTAACTGGCGCGCAACTTTATATACGTCAATTTCGGTAGCGTAAGGTTCGCTTGCAACGCGCCAGAGAATGCGGCTGGCGATACGGCTTTCCAGATTGGTTCGATAGCACGTATCCCAATCCCCCTGAAATTCCACGCCCCCATCCTGAGGATTTATGGCAGAAGCACCGAGGCACTCCAACTCGGCAACGAGCCCGGATTCCACGCCACGGGGACAGGGAGCAAAAAAATGATGAAGCGTCACAGGATGACAGAATGCAGGCGGGTCACGATATCAGGGGAACCTGATCCCCGGATACTCGCAAAAATGGGTTTATCTTGCTGTCCACGAGCCGTAGGCAAGCAGGGCCCACGCTGTGAGGAATGACACGCCGCCCAATGGGGTGATGGCGCCAAGTCCGCGTATGCCCGTGAGGCTCAGCGCATAAAGACTGGCAGAAAACAGAACAATTCCGGCACACATCAGCCATCCGGATAACGCCACCCATTTGGAAGCGGGAAACTGAAACAGCACGAGACCCACTGCGATAAGGCCGAGCGCATGATAAAAATGATACTGCACACCGGTCTGGTATACGGCCAGCATATCAGCGGAGAGCGTCTGCTTCAGGCCGTGCGCGCCGAACGCACCCAAAGCGACGCAGAGAAATGCATTGACTGCGCCCAGCGTGAGAAAGATTTTTGGAGACATATTTTTGTGGAAAGAGCTGATAGGATTCAGTGGCAGAGATCAGTGGCAGAAACATATAAACGGAATTGAATGGCAACTATCTCCATAACGTCTTTTTATCCGGGAAAAACTTATCTCTCCCCTGCGGGAGAACGGGAGTTCGATGCGATTCTGCACAATCCAATCCCGCCAACGGTCAAGTCTGCACCACCCTTGGCTGAATGTCCAGACTCGGCGGAAGGTCATGGAGTGCGATCCTGCAGGCGCATTCCCGCTACTCGCCCTTCTCCATCACGGACGCCTTGCTCCATCCTTTCGCAAACGTCACGCGGATGACATCGCCAACATCGACCTGATCATTTCTTCTCAATACCGTGCCATCGGAGGTATAAGCAATACTGTAGCCTCGCGCCAGAACGGAATCCGGATTCAGATGGGAAAGATTTGCTTCCCTGCGCTGCAAGTGCATGCCGAGAGTTTCAATCCGGGATGCGATCGCCCGCTGAAGGCGTAGACCGAGTTGCTGCTGGCGCCCTTCCAGCCGTGGGATGTCGGGCCGGGCAATCTTCATGCGCTGCTGGAGCTCGCGCAAGCGCCAGTGCCTCTCTTTCGCGTGACGTAGCCATGCGCTTTCCAGGCGTTCGCGCAAACGCGCAAGCTGCGCCAGTTGTGCTTCGATGCGCTTTCCCGGATGTACCAGACGGCACCCCAGCATATCCGTATGCTGCATCCGGCTTTCGATGCGCCGTTGCATCGCGCGGTACATGCGTCCACGAAGAATTTCTCCGCATCTCGCCACTTCTGCGCGATCCGGGCACACGAGCTGGGATGCGCCAGTCGGCGTGGGCGCGCGGACATCCGCAACAAAATCCGCAATGGTAAAATCGGTTTCGTGACCCACTCCACTGACAATGGGAATGGAACAAGCCGCGATTGCGCGTGCCACAACCTCCTCGTTGAAAGCCCACAGATCTTCCAGAGAGCCACCCCCGCGGCACAGTATCAGTACATCGCACTCAGCCCGGCTTGCAGCGGTTTGAATGGCGCCCGCGATCCTTACTGAAGCGCCAGCGCCCTGAACAATCGTTGGATAAACGATTATGGGCACGGAAGGCATACGCCGCTGCAAGGTGGACAGCACATCATGCAGCGCCGCGGCGGCAGGAGAAGTGATGATCCCGATCTGCTTTGGAAACTCTGGCAATGGTTTCTTGCGCTCAGAATCGAACAACCCCTCTTTTCCAAGCCTCGCCTTGAGTTGCTCGAAAGCTTCAAACAGCGAACCGAGTCCGGCGTGGCGGATAGTCTCGATGTTCAGTTGGAAATCGCCGCGCGCATGATATAGCGTTACCAGGGCGCGCACTTCCACCCGCATGCCATCCCGAGGCTGCCAATCAAGATACTGGTTTTTTTCCCGGAACATGACACAGCGCACCTGAGCAATCTCATCCTTCAGGGAAAAATACCAGTGGCCGGAGCCATAGCACTTGATATTGGAGATCTCGCCAGCCACCCAGGATAATGGAAAAGCCTGCTCCAGCAACTCCTTGGCATTGCGGTTCAATTCGCTTACGCTCATGACCGCCCGCTCGAAACCCATTTCCAGAACGTGATTCATCTTGACATTTTACAATAATCCACACTTGTCACGAAAATAGCATATTATGCGGCGCCAACCCGCATGAAATCCGGATATGACATAACCCCATGTTTTAAAATGAATTGTAATAAGTTCAAAAATTAGTCTAATCAGAAAAAGTTGTTATGGAAGGGCGACTTAATGGCTCTATCTGCATATTACCCACAAACTTATCCACAGCAATTGTGGACAATAAAAACCTTTCATCCTTGCTGAAATCACAGCAGCAAGCTACATTAAGACGATTCCTGAAGACCTGATCTACTCTGATTCAGGTTCGATTTCTGTATTTTTACCGAGGAGGCTCCCGCGTGTTCGCGTTGATTCAAGCTGCCGGCTGGCCGATCTGGCCGATCATTCTGGCATCCATCGTCGCGGTAGCCATCATCGGCGAGCGTATCTGGGCACTGCGCCTCAACGTGGTGGCACCCCGGAATCTCTTGCCTCTGGTCGTGCGTGAGTACCGCGAAGCGGGCGTGTCTTCCGAAATGCTCACCCGTCTCCAGAAGCATTCTCCCCTCGGTCAGATTTTTTCTGCGGGACTGAAAAATGACACCAGTACGCGGGAAGTCATGAAAGAATCCATAGAAGAAGCCGGTCGTGCCGTTGCCCATCAGCTGGAACGCTATCTCACCACCCTGGGAACGATCGGCTCCATAAGCCCGTTGATGGGTCTGCTGGGGACACTGGTGGGCATGATCGAAATATTCGGCTCAAACACGCCTGTCAGCGGAAACAATCCGGCGCAACTGGCGCATGGCATCTCCGTAGCCCTTTATAATGCCGCTTTTGGCATCCTTGTAGCCATTCCCAGTATCATGTTTTACCGGTATTTCCGTGCCAAGGTGGATGAGCTGGTAGTAGAGATGGAACTGCAGGCATTGAAACTGGTGGAAATCATCCATGGCGACAGAAAAGGTTGATTACTGGGAACAGCTACCTGATCCGTCATAATCCGCACACCTGAAACTGCTTCTTCTATCACTGCTTCCGTATTCCACCAACTCCCGGCCATGAATTTTCAGCGCGGCAGAAACAAGGAAGAACCTGAAATCAATCTGGTCCCGATGATCGACGTGCTGCTTGTCATCCTGATTTTTCTGATGATAACCACCACTTATTCCAAGTTTTCGGAACTGGAAATCACCTTGCCGCAAGCCTCCTCCGAAAAATCCAGCGAGCAGTCGAATGTCATCGATATCTCGGTCAGCGCGACAGGGAACTACATGATCAACCGGATGCCTCTCCAGTTTCGGAATGTCGTGCAACTGCAGGAGGAATTACGAAGCGCGGCTGGCAGTCGGGTGGATCCTGTGATAGTCATCAACGCGGATGCCCAGGCAACGCATCAGTCGGTTATCACCGTGATGGAGGCGGCGCGGATGGCGGGATATAATCGTATCACTTTCACCACCCGGAATCGGGAATAGCGCCGGGAGCCCGATGAAAAACAGAAAGCTCGGCTTATTGGAAGCAACCGATTGAGGTGAAATCTTAAAATTGAGGCTGAATTATGGATCCGAAATTGCTCGACATTCTGGTATGCCCCCTATGCAAATCACCGCTCCTGTACCGGAAGCCTGAAAACGAACTCATCTGCAAGGCCGACAGGCTGGCATTCCCCATCCGGGATGGAATTCCCATCATGCTGGAAGATGAAGCCCGACGGTTGCCGGTAGAAGAAGAGATCAGCCGATAGATATCCGGCGATGTATCGGATTTCCGGTCTCAGGAGCCTGAAAGGGTATGAAGAATGAAGAGTCTGAACAGTGAGGCGATTCTTGGCGCTTTGGTAGCGGACAGCGCTGCCCTCGGGCTACACTGGATTTATGATCCTGCCCGCATCGCGGAGATCGAAGCAGCTCGGGGTCCACGGGGCCTCGTATTTCTGCAGCCGGAGGAGGCAAATTATGCCGGGGTAAAGGGATACTTTGCACATGGCGGAAAGACATCCGGCGAGTCAAGCTCCTATGGAGAGGTTTGCTTGCTGATGCTGAAGCATCTGGCAAGGCACGGGCGGTTCAACCGGGTCGAGTATCAGAGCGAATATCGCGCCTGCTTCGGGCCGGGCGGGAAATACGTGGGGTATATCGATTCCCCTACTCGCCTCACGCTGCGCACATTGTTACCTTTGGAGCCGCGGGATTTCCCGGCGGCCTCCGGGCCGGACGACGACCAGCATCCATCCCTGGCAGCGATCCCATCACTGGTGGCCGCACACGCAGGAACACTGGATGAACTTCTGCCGCGGGTCGATGAAGTGGTGCGCATAACAAACAATAACGAAACGGCGGTCGCCGCCGCGCAATGTTCTGCCGCAGCGTTATTCAACCTTTTGCATGGCATGCCGATGCCACAAGCCCTGGCACATGCTTTGCCGCTTGCAGGCAGCGTGCTCCGGCCGCTGCTTGAAGAGGCACTTTCAATGTCCAAGCCGGATGGTGTCGGCGCAACTCAACGCTTCGGTTCTGCCTGTCACGTCACGGAAGGTCTGCCTGTCGTCTTCCACATTGCGCAAACTGCGAGCGATTACCGAAGCGCAGTCGAAACCAACATACGCGCAGGCGGAGACAGCTGCGGCCGGTCGATCATGTTGGGTGCTCTTATGGCGGCACATGCGGCAAGACAGAGTACTTGCGAGTTCCCTGTTCCGTTTCAGTGGCTGGCGCGATACCGGAAGTTCATGGAGGCTGCGGATGCCTGCGCAGCCATTCAATGACAAAAAAGAGGGCAGGCGACAGGACAGACAGTGAAGCAGACAGCAAGATGGGGACAAATAGACGAAGTACCGGCAATCAGGTCAAGCCTCCTCCCGCTCCTTCAAGCACACCGATAAGCTGAGCCGGAAAGATGCCAAGCCATATAAGCAATAACGCCAGCGCTGCCAGCGTCGCGCTTTCCGCAAAGGAGGGCGAAGCAGCGCGCAGCATGATTGCTTCACCGGCTGCCTCAGGGCCCCACCCATACATCACAGCGATAATGCGCATATAATAGAACAGCCCGATGATGCTGCCGATAACCAGGGTAATCACGGGCATCCATAACGAGGCTTCCACCCCGGCCGTCACTATATAGAACTTCCCGATAAAACCCATTGTCAGGGGAATTCCGGCCAACGACAGCAGCATGGCGGTAAACACTCCCGCCAGCCACGGTCTGTGCCAGAACAGACCCGCATAATCTGCCAGCCTGTCACTATCCTTTTCCCCTGCATCATGGAATTCCCCAGCGGATCCGCCATTGAACCCCTCGGACAATACCGTTACCACACCGAAGGCGCCCAGCATGGTGACGAAATAGGCTGTCAGAAAATAAGCTACCGCCTCGATTGCCAGCTGGTCAAAGGCCAGAAACCCGACCAGCAGATAGCCAAGCTGTGCAATCGAGGAATAGGCAAGAATCCGCTTGATGTTATTCTGTAACAGTGCGAGCAGATTGCCAACCAGGATCGTCGCGACGGCAATCAGGCTCAATGCGAATGTGATCGAATGCGACTGGTGCGCCCCTGCCATGAGGAAATAGCGCAGCAGCAGGACAAGCATGGCGCCCTTTGAAGCAGTGGCGATGAACGCGGTAATCGGCACAGGCGCACCTTCATATACATCCGGAGTCCACATGTGGAAGGGCACCAGCGCCAGTTTGAATCCGACACCGGTTACAATCAGCGCAAGCCCCGCCAACCCATAGAGTTCCAGCGCCGCGCCGGGCGCAGCAAGCATTGTCCCGATTTTCACAAACTGCATCGTCCCGAGCTGCGCATAAACCAGCGCCATTCCGAACAGGAGCAACCCGGATGAGAATCCGGCGAGGATCAGGTACTTGATTCCTGCTTCGAGGGGATGCTCTGTGAACCGTGGATAGGCGATCAATGCAAACAGCGAAATGCTGAGCAGTTCCAGACCCAGGAGAAACGAGGCAAAATGGCTGCTTGCCACGAGAACCCCTCCACCAAGGGCAGCCAGCAGTAACAGGATGTAAAGCGCTTCATGCCGGCTTTCGCCTCCGCCGAAGTAGCGGTAACACAATATCGCGACGACAAAGGTCGCGACAACGATGAGTCCGATAAAAAACAATGCATACTGATCCAGTATCAGCAGAGTTGTGACCTGAGAAGACGCCGTGCCTTGGGACAGGAACAATGCCATAAATGACAGAACCAGTCCGGCGAGCGTCAATATCATGACCGGTCGGGGATGACGGTAAAAGGCTGCGGTCAGCATCACCACTACCGCTGCTGCGGCAAGGAGAATGAGCGGCGACAGGGTCACGAGGTCCACGTGCAGAAAATCGGAGGGTAGTGCAGAGGGCATCGGATTCATTCCACATTGACCTCATGGTGGGCAACAGCAATCGCAGGCGGACTGTTTGCGGGGTTTGGCGCGGCATTCAGGACCGGCTGGGGATACAGGCCCAGCCATAGGGTAATGGCTGCCATTGAGAACAGGGTTGCCATTTCACGGCCTGACAGATCATGTAGTTGCCAACCATGCTTGTTCTCGCCATGAAAAGTTTTCTGCACCAGCGCAAGCGCATATACGACACTGGCGACAAATACCACGGTCGCCGCGGACGCCAGCACGCTGCTGCTGCTGGATAATCCCATCAGTACCAGGAATTCCCCGACGAAGTTTCCCATTCCCGGCAGCCCAAGCGCGGCAATGGCAAAAAACAATCCCATTGCCGCCAGGCGCGGCATGACGCTCCACAGGCCTTCAAAGCGCTGCATATCGCGTGTGTGGGTCCGCTCCTGCAAAATGCCAGCGATTACAAACAGTGCCCCCGTACTGATGCCGTGCGCGATCATCTGCATCACGGCTCCCCCAAGCGACCAGGGATTCCAGGCGAATATCCCGAGCACTGCAAACCCCAGGTGACTCACGCTGGTGTAGGCCACGAGGCGCTTGAAATCCGTCTGGGCGAACGCCAGGAAAGCGCCATAGAGAACCCCGGTTGCTCCCAGCACCATCGCCACCGGAGCAAAATACGCCGCGGCCTCGGGAAATAGCGGAACAATAAAACGCAATAGTCCGTAGGCTCCTGTTTTCAGCAGCACTCCTGCAAGAATCACGCTTCCTGCTGTCGGCGCCTCGGTATGTGCATCCGGCAGCCAGGTGTGAAATGGCACGATGGGGGTCTTGACTGCGAACGCAATGAAAAAGCCGAGCATGATCCACAACTCGGTGGAGGGAGAGAGGGTGGCATTCAGCAGATCGAAATAATCGAATGTCAGGACTCCAGTACCGCGGTAATGAACGAATACCAGCGCAAGAATTGCCACCAGCATGAACATGCCGCTCCCCTGCGCGAAAATGAAGAACTTGATCGATGCATACTGCCGATTCTCATGGCCCCAGATCCCGATCAGGAAATACATCGGCACCAGCATCAGCTCCCAAAAGAAGAAAAACAGAAACAGGTCCAGCGCAAGGAATACACCGATCGCCCCTGCCACAGTCCATAGCAGGTTGAAGTAAAAGAATCCGACACGCTTCTGGATTTCCGTCCAGGAACATGCCACCGATACTATCCCCAGAAAAGCGGTCAGCACGACCAGGATGAGGCTTGTTCCATCCACGGCCAGATGAAAGCTCACTCCGAAACGCGGAATCCATTCCGCCCGGGTCTCGACAAGCCACCCCCCGTGAGCGGGAAGAGCCATAGCGCTGGCAGACTGCAGCCAAAGTCCCATCGTCAATACGAACTCGATACCCGCCGTGACCAAGGCGACCCACTTTGCCGCACCCGGCTGCCACCGGTCCGCCATCCATGCGAGCAAACCGCCCGATATTGGGATGAAAATCAATGCAGCGAGGACCATGCGAATACCCCCACGAATATAATGCCGATCGATCCGGCGGCAATCGCTGCCGCGTAGCGGCGTACCTGTCCGCTTTGCGTTGCACTCAAGGTGCGATGGAAAAACAGACAAAGCCCAGCCAGGCCGCTGTAGAGATTGTCGATCAGGTCGTGCCGATTGATCTTCTGGAGACACCTGAGTGTGCATGAAAAGGACATGCGGTAGAGATCGTCGATCACGTCACGCTGATCGGCGTGGGCAAGCCAGAGATAGGGCCGGACGAACAGGAACTCATAAAAACTGTCGAAACCCCAGCCAAAATGCCAGAGCTTCCGGATGCTTGCTAATGCCGGGACCAGCATCAGTCCATGGAGAAAGGCGGGATATCTCAAAAACAGCAGGTACGCCAGCGCAATGCTGCCAAGAGAGGCAGCAATTGCGAGCAGTTCCAGAACGATTTCGTCATTTTTACTGTCATGAACAACCTGAGTCGGCGGCAGGGCATGCTGAATGAAATCGGAAAACAGCGTTAAATTTCCGAGAAAAGATGGAGTTTCGATCCATCCGCCAACCACAGAAAAGGCTGCAAGAACGATGAGCGGTACAGTTATGCGCCGCCCTGGCCGGCGGATTTCGGGGGGCGCCACAGTCCTCGCTTCGCCAAAAAAGACGAGAAACACTACGCGAAAGATGTAGAGGCCCGTCAATATTGCACCTCCCCATCCCGCGGCCCATAACCATGGATTCCCTCCTCTCGACGACCAGGCCTGCCAAAGAATCAGATCCTTGCTATAGAAGCCCGCGGTAACGAGCGGCAGTGCCGCAAGCGAGGCGCTGCCAATCAGAAAGGTCCAGAAAGTGACGGGGAGTTTTTTCCTCAATGCACCCATCCGGAAAATATCATGTTCCTCGTGCAGGCTCATGATGACCACGCCCGCGCTCAGGAACAGCAGAGCCTTGAAGAAAGCGTGCGTCACGAGGTGAAAGATGGCGGCTGACCAAGCCCCTACTCCCAGGGCAAGGAACATATAACCTAGCTGGCTGATGGTCGAATAGGCCAGTACCCGCTTGATGTCGTTTTGTGCGAGCGCGCTGAACCCGGCCAGCAGCAGGGTAAGCGCGCCGACCGCTGCTACCGCGAACTGCACTGCCGGCGCAAGCACAAAGAGCGCGTGCGTGCGGGCAATCAGATATACGCCTGCCGTTACCATGGTCGCCGCATGCATCAGCGCGCTCACCGGCGTGGGGCCGGCCATTGCGTCCGGCAGCCACGTCTGTAGCGGGAGTTGGGCAGATTTGCCTGCCGCACCGCCAAGCAGAAGCGCTGCAGCGAGAATAGCGAGTTCCGACCCCACCGGCCACTCCTGCGTCGCCCGCTGCATCAACGGCTGGATATCAAGGGTTCCCAGATGAGTGAACAGCAGAAAAAAGCCGATCGCCATGGCGGTATCGCCGACCCGGGTCACGATAAATGCTTTGCGTGCCGCGCGCCCGTTGGCAGGATCGCGATACCAGAATCCGATCAGCAGGTAGCTGCAAAGTCCCACTCCTTCCCAGCCCAGGTAAAGAAACAGCAGGTTGTCGGCAAGAACCAGGATGCACATCGAGCCGACGAAGAGATTCATATAGGCGAAAAAGCGGGCATAGCCCTCATCGCCGCTCATGAACTCTGTGGAATAGAGGTGTATCAGGAAACTGATGACAGTCACGACCACGACCATCACCAGCGATAACGCGTCAAGATAAAAAACAATCCCTGGCGAGAAACCGGCCACAGCGATCCAGGTCCATGCTTCCTGCCGGAAAACAAAACCCGGTGGCGGCGCAGTGATGAAATCGATCCCGATCAGGATGGCAACGAGTGCCGAGAGCGCCACCGATCCTGTCCCAATCATCGCAATACTGCGGTGCCCCAGATGGTTTCCACCCAGCACCAGCAGCAGGAAACCGGCTAGAGGCAGCGTGGGGATGAGCCAGAGCAGGGACAGCATATTATCCTAAACCTGGCAGTTGATCGCTCATTTTCAGTTACCACCCTGATTACAAAATTTTTTTACGACACTTGATCTTTACCTTTTTTGGTGAGTTTGCTCCAGGGCAGATTATGCTTTTTTGCGGTACATGGCTGCGTTGCAACTCCTTGGAATGGAATAGCCATTCCGCGTCGTTGCGCCTTGCCCTGCAATCCCAAAAAAACATACTCCCTCCCTGTCCAACCGCCGGGCTTAGGATCATCCCCGCATCTTGCTTACCGCATCGGCGTCCAGTGTCTGGAAGCGGCGGTGCAACAGCAGCAGCAATGCCAGGCCAACAGAGACTTCGGCCGCCGCCACTGACAGGATAAAGATGAACATCACCTGCCCGTCGGCCTGCGTCCAGTGTGAACCGGCCACCACGAAGGCAAGCCCAGCGGCATTCAGCATGATCTCGATCGACATCAGGATAAAAATCAGGTTGCGCCGTACAAGAATGCCGATCATTCCCAGCGCGAAGAGGATTGCAGCCAGCAGCAGGCCATGATGCATGGGAATGGCGGCCACGGTCGCGGTAGCGACGGATGCAGTCTCAGACGTAATCATGACCGCACTCCGTCCGAACGGGATGCCGAATGCGTACCGGACCGCATCCCGGTGTGCCAGCCGAGATGACAGGCGCCGACCAATCCCGCCAGCAGCAGGAGCGATGCCAGCTCGACACCGAGGAGATAAGGCCCGAAGAGCGCGATGCCAATTTCTTTCGAATCGACCACCGCCCTGGTGGAGATCGCAGTGCCATCATATACGCCCTGCACATCCTGTATATTCTGGACAAGGATATAAATCAGTTCTGCCAGGAGCAATGCCGACAGTATGGAGGGCCCCACCCACATGCCGGGGCTCAACCATTCCCGTTCCTTGACCGCAGCGGCTTTGCCGAGGTTGAGCATCATGATCACGAACACGAACAGCACCATGACAGCGCCTGCGTAAATGATGACCTCCAATGCGGCGGCAAACGGAGCCCCCAGCACAAAAAAGATGATCGCCACGGCAAGCAGGGACACGATCAGGTAGAGCAATGCATGTACGGCGCTCGCCCGCGTAACGACCATCAGGGTGGCTGCGACCGCAACCGCCCCGGACAAATAGAATGTCGCTTCCATAACCTCCTCCTGAATCAGTAATCAAAGGTACGGATCAAGGCAGCAGCGAATGCGGGTCTACCGGAGGAGCTTCATTCTCGGCCCCGCCCTTGTTTTTTCCTCCGATTGCGACTCCCGCCACCCGATAGAAGTTATAGCCGGGGTATTTGCCGGTACCATCGATCAACAGATCCTCTTTTTCATACACCAGGTTTTTCCGGTTGTATTCGCCCATTTCAAAGTCCGGCGTAAGCTGGATTGCGTCGGTAGGACAGGCTTCTTCGCAAAATCCACAAAAAATGCAGCGCGAAAAATTGATGCGAAAGAACTCGGGGTAACGGCGTTCGTGTTCATCTTCGGTGGCCTGAAGCGCGATGCAATCCACTGGACAGGCTGCCGCGCAGAGGTAGCATGCGACGCAGCGCTCCTCACCATCCGGATCGCGGCTCAGAATGATGCGTCCGCGCCAGCGCGGCGGGATATTAGGCATTTCGTCGGGGTATTGAATGGTTACCCGGCGGCGGAACATGTGCAGAAAAACGATCCACATTGTCTTCAGAGAATTCCACATAATCTTCTCCCGAAGCTATATGAGCAGTTATGCCACTGACAATACGACTGCGCCGGTGAGCAACAAATTGACCAGCGTGACTGGCAGCATGACTTTCCAGCCGTAGGTCATCAGCTGATCGTAACGGGGGCGTGGCAATGCCGCCCGCAGCAGGACGAAGCAGATGATGACGATAAAAGTCTTGAGCAGAAACCAGGCGAGTGGAGGCAGCACGGGTCCCAGCCACCCCCCGAAGAATAATGTGACGATCATTGCTGAGATAAGGGTGATCCCGACGTATTCGCCAATGAAAAACAGCCCGAACTTCATGCTGGAATATTCGGTATGAAAGCCTGCGACCAGTTCGTTCTCCGACTCGGGCAGATCGAAAGGCAGCCTGCGCGCCTCAGCAATGCCGGCAACGGCAAAAGTTGCCAAGCCCAGGATCTGGGGAATGCAGAACCAGAGGTTTTCCTGCGCGGCAACGATATCGCGCAGGTTGAATGAACCTGCAAGCATGACAACACCCATGAGCGCCAAGCCCATGAAGACCTCGTAGCTCAACATCTGGGCGGCGGCGCGCAATCCCCCGAGCAGCGGATATTTGCTGTTGGACGCCCATCCGCCCAGCACGATGCTATAGACGCCCAGCGAAGACATGGCAAGAAAAAACAAAACTCCGATGTTCAGATCGACCACGCCGATGCCGGGCGCAATGGGTACGACGGCAAACGCAAGCAGCGTGGTGACGGCAACGATTGCCGGCGCCAGCACGAACACCGCCCTATCTGCAAAGGGAGGTATCCAGTCCTCCTTGGTAAGAAGCTTGATCGAATCGGCGACAATTTGCAGAACCCCGAACGGCCCTACTCGGTTGGGCCCATAGCGATCCTGCCACAAGCCGAGCAGGCGGCGCTCGATCCAGGACAGCATCGCCGCGAAAGCAAACAAGACGGCCAGGATCAAAATCAGGTTCACCCAGATGGGGGTCCACTCATTCATGGCTGACTCCACTACTCATGGCTAAATCCATTCGTGGCTTCTTTCCTCTATCTATCCTTCCATTTGCTTTCCCTTCCCCACCTTTCCCCTTTACACCTTCTTGAGTTCGCCCCATGCCGGCAAGACGACTCCCGCAAGATGACCCATACCTGTCAGGCCGACAGGGAGTCCCGCAGTACCGGGCAACAGCTCAGGCTTGAAGCGCAGCGGCAGCCGGAAAATTTCGGTGGCGGCGGTGTTCGCCGAGTCCTCTCGCGTAACATCCACCTGCGCATCCCCCTGCGCCTTCAAACGCAACTGCACCTCATCCCCGGCAGCCAATTCGAGAGCATCCGCATCCTCCGGGTTGAGCGCGAGATAGGGCTGGGCACCGAGCTCGGCGATGCCGGGCGCGAGGATGCTCAACTCCTCCGAACCAAAGATGTGATGCAACGGCAACAGGAGCCATTCGTCCGCGCGCGGCTCGAAGCCGGCGGGCATATTTTCAAAATAAGCGGCTTTTTTCCCCGCTTGGGGCATTGGCTCGATCAGGCGCTCGCCTGGATCGCCCCCGGAAAGCGCCCCCCCCACTTCGTCCTGGAATTTGTTTAACGCCTGTATTGAATTCCAGCCGGGTGCCCAAAACCGGGGAATAAGCGACGGCGGAGGATGACCAGGATAGCCTTCCATCGAAAATGCCAGGGCTGTATCGGGGTCCTGCGGTTGTTCGGGTTCGTGGATGCTTACATTGGCGTTCATGGCAGTGCGCCCGCTATAACGATGGGACTCCCGCGGAATCTTCTGTCCATCCATGCGGAAAGCCGCCGAGGGGGCGGCGCGTAAAATGGGTTCCAGGGAGGGAATCGCTGCGGCGCAGGCAGCCGTGACATCATCCAGGCTTGACCACTGCCCTTCATCCCCGGGGTCTGCAAGCATGATGTCCCGTATCCAGCGCCAGCTTTCCTGGATATCGCCGGGAATATCGCGTGCAGTATCGCCCCTGATGTCACCTTCGATCTCCTCCTTGGGCACAAATACCTGAAAGAACCGCTGTGCCCGCCCTTCGTTATTCACAAGGGTGCCATCGGCTTCGGCAAAGGCCGCTGCCGGCAGCACCACATCAGCCTTCGCGCTGGTCGCATGCTCGATGTGATCGATCATCACGATGTGCCGCGCGACCGCGAGAAGCCGATCAACCAAGGCAGCATCCGCCCGCCGATAAAGATCATTTTCGAGAATGACGAGAATATCCGCAGCAGCATCATTCATCGCTTCCAGTGCGGTTTCGAGACTGCCGCCGCCGAGCATCGTGGCACCCAGACTGTTACATTCGGGAACTACGTAGCAGAGCTCGGCAGGGCGGCCCAGATTGCAAAGCGCCCATGTCACATTGGCCGCTGCCTCGACGATGGCCTTGTCCCCGCAACCTATGCCGGAAATGACCAGGGGACGCTCTGCTGCCTTCAGCTTTTCGGCAATTGCATCTGCCAATGTTTGTGCCGTGTCGGATAAGCCCGGTACTTGCGGCGCAATCGGATCGAGCGCATGCGCTATTGCGAGACCCAGCCGGGCTAATTCAGCGGGAGGCCCCCGGAAGGTGCGGGTGGCAATATCATCGAGCCGGGTATTCGCCAGGGTGGCAATAAACAATGGCCCATGCTCTTCCTGCATCGCCTCACGCACCGCGTGATCATTCCAGAGCGGGATACCCGTTTTTTTTGCCATCTTTTCCGGTTGCCGGCGCACCGACTGCCGCAGGGCCAGCCCGAGCCGCGGGGCAGTATTGGCCACATCCTCACCCAATACCAGCACCGCATCCGCCAACTCCACTTCATGCAACGAGGGAGTGCGGGCAGGGCCTTTCTTTAAAATATCCAGAACGGAGGCAAGCAGGCGGGAATCCCTTTCAGATATTCCGAGATAAAACCGCTCGCCTCCAACGAGGGCGCGCAACGCAAAATTGGCTTCGAGTGACGCGCGCGGTGAACCGATGCCGATCGCCCGAGCCCTGCCGGATAGCATTTCGCCCAGATGCTGAAGTGCATCGCGCTTGCTGGCAGGTTGCAGGGGTTGGGTTCTGTTTTTACGCAACAGGGGTTGCCTGATCCGGCGCCTGCTGTTGACAAACTCGTAACCGTAGCGCCCGCGGTCACACAGGAAATAACCGTTTACCGCACCGTTGAAGCGGTTGCGGATGCGCCGCAACATGCCGTAACGCTCGCCGGGAATGGTGTTGCAACCCAGCCCGCAGTGGACACACACCGAGGGCGCCGTTTGCAAATCCCACTTGCGCGTATAGTGCCGCTTCAGTGTCTTGTCAGTAAAAACCCCGGTAGGGCAAACCTCCACCAGGTTGCCGCTGAACTCGTTTTCGAGAACGCCATCCTGATGGCGGCCGAAGTAGACCTGGTTGCGCAGCACCAGTGCATCCAGGTCCCGACCGCCGGCATACTCACGATAAAACCGCGTGCAGCGATAGCATTGTATGCAGCGATTCATCTCGTGGTTGACCAGCGGCCCGAGGTCCTGGTTGTGGAAGGTGCGCTTGCGGCCATGGTAGCGGCGGTAGACATGCCCATTCATGACCGTCATGTCCTGCAGATGGCATTCGCCGCCCTCGTCACACACCGGGCAATCGTGCGGGTGATTCACCATCAGCCATTCCGCCACACTCGCGCGAAATTCCTGCGCTTCGGGATCATCGATGGAAATCCGGATTCCGTCTTTCGCAGCAGTCATGCACGCCATGACAATCTTGCCGTGCTTGTCTTCCTCGTTCTTGAACTGCTTGATTGCGCACTGGCGGCATGCGCCTACCGAGCCGAGCGCAGGGTGCCAGCAGAAATAAGGCAGGTTGAATCCCAGCGACAGGCACTCCTGCAATAAATTCTCACCCTCTTTGGCAGGATAGGGACGATTGTCGATATGAATGGTCGTCATCACATTCGTCTTGCCAGCCTCGCTGTATTTCCTGTTTCACCTTTCACGTCGGGCTCCAGGGACAGCGTTTCTCATGGATATGGCGCTCGAAATCATCACGGAAATACTTGAGGCCGCTTTGCAGGGGCTCGGCCGCTCCGGGGGCAAGCGCACAAAAAGTATGTCCGGGACCCAGGAGGCGCGTATGGGATTCCAGCAATTCAAGGTCGGAAGCCCGGCCGCGACCCTCCTCCATGTCCTGCAATATCTGTTCGATCCAGGAAAGCCCCGACCAGCACGGGGTGCACCAGCCGCATGATTCCTGGGCGAAGAAATGTTCCAGATTGAGCAGCATGCCAACGGGGCAGGTCTTGTCATCAAGGATGATCATGGTGCCGGTGCCGAGGCGGCTGCCGGCCTTCTGCACCGAATCGAAATCCATCGCCACGTCGAGGTGCTCGGCAGTAACAAAATCAGTCGAAGCGCCACCCGGCAGCACCCCGCGAAACTGATAGCCGTCACGCATGCCGCCCGCATGCTCTTCCAGAATCTCGCGCAGAGGAGTGCCCATGGGCAATTCCCATAATCCCGGGTTCTTCACTCTCCCGCTTGCCCCATACAGCTTCGTTCCGCCGTCGTCGCTGCGGCTCAGGCTCCTGAACCATTCGGCCCCCTGCTTCACGATATGCGGAACGTTGCACAAGGTTTCCACGCTATTGACAATGGTAGGCTTTCCCCACAGGCCACTCACCTGGGGATAGGGAGGTTTGGCCCGTGGGTTGGCGCGCTTGCCTTCGAGGGCATTGAGCAGCGCGGTCTCCTCTCCGCATATGTAGCGTCCCGCACTGACGTGCAGGTGCATCTCCAGACTGTAAGCCGAGCCCAGGATATTTTTACCCAGGTAGCCGTGGCGGTATGCTTCAACGATTGCGCGCTCCACGCGCCGGGCCGCCAGTTTGTAGGCCCAGCGCAGAAATACGTAAGCCACATCGGCCTGGATCGCATAGGCGCTGATGATAATGCCTTCGATCAACTGATGGGGGTCTCCCTCGAGCAACATACGATCCTTGAATGTACCCGGCTCCATCTCGTCGGCATTGCAAACGAGATACTTGGGCCGCGGCGCATCATCGCCCATCGGCACAAAACTCCATTTCTGTGCAGTTGGAAACCCCGCTCCGCCACGGCCGCGCAGGTTGGATTCCTTGACCGCTGCCTGAATTTCCGCCGGCGCCATACCGAGCGCCTTGCGCAGCGCGCCATAACCTCCGGCCTTCTCGTACTGCGCAAGATCCGGAGGTTCCCTGCCCGGTGAAATGTTATGCGTCAGCGGTGTTTCCATCGGTCGATTTTTCTTCTTCCTGTTGATAACTTGCCAGAATCTGATCGATCCTGGCGGGATCCAGGTCCTGGTAATGCGCGTCATCCACCATCATGACAGGAGCATGATCGCAGGCGCCCAGGCACACGTTCGGCAACAGCGTGAAGCGCCCGTCGGCGGTGGTCTGGCCCGGCCTGATACCCAACCTGTCTCCCAGGTGCTGGCGCAAGCGTTCATAACCCATGATCCAGCAACTGACGCTGTCGCATAGCAAAATGACGTGCTTGCCTACCGGCTTGCGGAAAATCATGTTGTAGAAGGTTGCAACGCTCTCCAGTTCGGCCGGCTTCATCTGCAACGCCTCGGCCACGTCGGCAATCCCCTCATTCGATACCCAGCCGCGATGCTGCTGCACGATCTTGAGTGCCTCGATGCATACCGCCCGATTATTCGGGTAGTGCCGCGCATGTGCTTCTATTTCTTTCCTCTCCTGCTCGCTCAGCATTGTTTCCTCTCAATATCCCCCTCAGCCATCCATCAGCGATCCACGTCCGCCATGACAAAATCGATGCTGCCCAGAATGGCGATCAAATCCGAAATCATCAGTCCACGGCTGATCAAAGGAATCATTTGCAGGTGCGGAAAGGAAGGTGTTCGGATACGCACCCGATAAGCCGTGGTATTGCCGTCGCTAATCAGGTAATAGCCGTTGTTTCCCTTGGTCGCCTCGATGCCTACGAATGCTTCCCCCGGAGGAATGACAGGTCCCCAGCTCACACCCAGGAAATGATCGATGAGCGTTTCGATGTCATGCAAGGTATGCTTCTTGAGGGGCGGCGTGGTGAGCGGATGATCCGCTTTATGCGCCCCGGCGGGCATGTTTTCCAGGCACTGATCGATGATGCGCAGGCTCTGGCGGATTTCCTGGACACGAACGGCACAGCGGTCATAGCAATCGCCATGCTGGCCGGTGGGCACATCGAACTCGAACTGATCGTAGCCCGAATAGGGCCGCGCCTTGCGGAAATCCCATTCGAAGCCGCAGGCGCGCAGATTGGGGCCGGTCACGCCCCATTCGATCGCCTCATCTATCGAATAACCGCCGACGCCACGCGTCCGGGCTTTCAGGATGCGGTTGCCCACAGCAATCTTGTCATACTCATCCAGCCTTGCAGGCATATAATCCAGGAAATCCCGCACCATCCTATCCCATCCATTAGGCAAGTCCTGGGCCACACCGCCGATGCGATACCAGCTCGGATGCATTCGCCCCCCGCAGATGGCTTCCACGACATCGAATACCCGTTCGCGGTCGGTGAACATGAAAAATACCGGGGAAAGCGCGCCCAGATCCTGGGTAAAAGTCCCATAGAACACCAGATGGCTTGCAATGCGAAAAAATTCTGCCATCATCACGCGCATCACCTTTACCCGATCGGGCACTTCAATGCCTGCCAGTTTCTCCACGGCCAGCACATAGGGAAGGTTGTTCATGACCCCTCCCAGGTAATCGATGCGGTCGGTGTAGGGAATATAGGTATGCCATGATTGGCGCTCACCCATCTTTTCTGCTCCCCGGTGGTGAAAGCCGATCTCTGGCACAGCATCGATGATTTCCTCGCCGTCGAGCTGCAGCACAATGCGAAATACGCCATGCACGCTTGGATGGTTCGGCCCCAGGTTGAGGAACATGAAATCGGTGCCGTCATGTGTGCGCCGCATTCCCCATTCTTCAGGATGAAAACGCAGTGTCTCCTGCTCAGCCTCCTCCTTCTCCGTGGACAAATGGAATGGTTCCATCTCCGTCGCGCGAGCCGGATGATCCTTGCGCAGGGCGTGACCCTGCCACCAGGGAGGTAACAAAATTCGACGCAGGTGCGGGTGTCCGTCGAAGACGATCCCGAACATGTCCCATATCTCACGCTCGTACCAGTTTGCCGCAGGCCAGATATCGGTAATGGTGGGCATCCGAAGATCAGTATCGGTGAGCGCGACCTTGAGGCACACGTCCGCATTACGCTCGAACGACAGCAGGTGATAGATGACAGTGAACCGGCTTGCCGGCTGGTCTTCCCGGTGTACGCGTGTGCGTTCGTCAATCGCGGTCAGGTCGTACAGCATGCGGTAAGGCCGCTCCGCTTTCAGTTTCAGGTAGTGCAGAACCTCATGTACCCTGTTCCTGGAGACCCATTGCGTGGGAAGGTCATCGCCGGTTTTTTGCACTACACCCATTGGCCCTCCTGGGTTATCAGTGCCAGGGGGGCCAAAGCGGTTCTTCAGTTCTTCCAGTACATCTGAAGCGTTCGATGCACCGCCCATGTCCTGCATATACCGCTGTGGGGCAAGGCTGGAGGCTGCGCTCACTTTTGTACCTCGTCGGGACTGCGCAGGGTGGTGGCGCACATTCGGCCGGAACGCTTGAGATCCCGCTGCGATTCCTCAGCCGGTCGCTCGATCCCCTGCGGACCAATCACCCAGCTCAACGGACGCTTTTCCTTGCCGATTGCGTCCTGAAGCAAGTTCAGTCCCTGCATGAATGCGTCAGGCCGAGGCGGGCAACCCGGAACATAAACATCCACGGGGAGGAATCGATCTACACCCTGCACCACGCTGTAAATGTCATACATTCCACCCGAATTCGCGCATGAGCCCATCGAAATAACCCAGCGCGGTTCAAGCATCTGATCGTAAAGCCGCTGGAGGACGGGCGCCATTTTGATAAAAACCGTACCGGAAATAACGATCAGGTCGGCTTGGCGAGGAGAGGCGCGGATAACTTCGGAGCCAAAGCGGGCAAGGTCATACTTGCTGGTGAAGCTGGTCGCCATTTCCACATAACAACACGAGAGGCCAAAGTTGTAAGGCCAGACCGAATTCTTGCGGCCCCAGGCGACAAGATCTTGCAATCGCGTCAGCAACACGCTGCGGCGCCCGTCTTCCTCAAAACCGTTATCGCGAATTATTGAAGACCCGGGCGTTGCTGGCCCGGATGGTTTGTCAGATGGCTTACTTAGAGACCACCGCATGATTTGGACTCCTTGAGTCTTTGGCAAACCTGCCAGCCGAATGCCTGGGCGGCCCCCAGTCCAGCGCCCCCAGTCGCCACAAATAAGCGAGGGCCGCTCCGAGAATAGATATGAAGATGATGGCCTCGATATAACCCGGCCAGCCCAATTCACGAAAAGCAACGGCCCAGGCAAAAAGGAATACGGCTTCTACATCGAAGATCACAAAGAACACTGCGATCAGATAGAATTTGGCAGAGAGGCGGAAGCGCGCAAGGCCGACGGTGACAATGCCGCTTTCAAACGGCTCATCCGTAGCCTTGGAGCGATGACGCTCGCCAATGATGTACGAAAGCGCCATGACGCCCACCACCAGCATGACGACGAGGAAAAAGTATGCAACCAGGGGCCAGATTTCTGTTGCTTGTGTCGCGGAAGCATTCAAGGATTAGGCTCCTTTGTGCTTGGTCCTTTGATGACACCAGGATTAAACAGGCTGGTCCACCCAAAAACCTGCGGGTCCTGAGAGGGGTGACTTCCTGAGAGGGGTGACTTCAGGTGAAAGTTTAGTATTTCCCATCGGGCGGCAGACTTCTGTGCGATAACCAACAAAGGGGTATGCGAAAATTCGTTGTTATGCGGCATGAAACCATGCTGACCTCCCCATACTTACCTGCCACGCTACCCTGTGCGTGAACCTTATCCCGACCCCACCTCCTACTTACTTTGACTGGTTTAACCATTTGAGATTCGCTGGGAACGATCAAATCCGCAAAGACCGTGCAGCCAGTTTTTTCGCCGGACTGCTATTGCTGCTTCTATTACCGCAACGCATGGCTTTGGCCGGCAATGACTCGTTTGAAGCCAATTGCGAGAAACTGATGGGTCCCGGCAAGGTGGCGGTTGTGTATCTGGATATCGCGCCGGCCGAGGACAGTTCGCGCACGGCCAGGGCGCTTCAATCGGTATCAGGAAAGACCGGCGACGCGTATCACAACGTGTACGGGTTGACGCATGCCGAACCGGAATTCAGATACGAATTCCGGACAAGGCAGTGGACAAGCACGGACGGGCGAACGTGCATGGTGCCGGACGTCTCGGTCAAACTGGGATTTGCGGCGATGCGGGTATATCTTGCCAGGGAACTTGACGACAGCTGCAGAAGAAATATCGTGCGCGAACATGAGCTGGAGCATGTGTCGGCGTGGCGGTCACACTTTCGTATTGGAGCGAGGATGCTGGAGGAACCGTTGCGGGCAGCCTTTTCCCAGCCGCGTTATTATGCTTCGCAAAACCAGGCACGGTCTGACTCGAGGCCTTGGGTGGAGGGGATACTGCAACCTTTGCAACAGCATCTGATGAAGGGTGTCATCGCCGCTCACCGCGCGATCGATTCACCGGTAGCCTACCAGCGCGTAACGCAACGGTTGCGTGCCTGTCCGGAAAGGCCACGGGAATACCGTGAATTCCGATGATTAAGATTTTCCTTAAACTACTTCTACTCCTTGCTGCTTCTACTCCTTGCCACTTCTTCTCTGCTACCTTTTCTTCATATAAAACGTGAATTCCCCCGCTGCTTCTGACAACGACAGCAGCTCATTTCCCGTCTGCTCGGCAAAAACCTGAAAGTCGATTACAGCGCCGGGGTCCGTTGCGATAATTTTCAGCACCTGGCCCGATATCATGTCCACAAGGGATTTTTTAGTGCGCAATATGGGCAGCGGGCAGTTCAATCCGCGCACATCCAGTTCTTTATCATAATTCATGCATCTTCTCCTTCATTCCTGTCTGGCCTGCTCGTATCAAGCGGCATGCCAGGTAAAACGGGGGCCCGGCGAACGAGAGCCATTCGCCGTTAATAATATTTCTGTCAGTTGCAAAAATTCTAATTTCCTGCTCGTCAGGGTAATGCGGGGCTATTCGGCATTATCAGCGGCTGAAAAGATGAGATGGAGGAGAACCTGAAGATGGGTTAGGATTGCGTTTTTCTACAATCTACTCTTCCGATTCAAAAAACAGGGTGGACGATAATACCACTGTCTTCTTTTACCCAAGCATCGATTGCGCTTCATTCGCCCATTACCTCGCCTATCTATTATGCCTGTCAACTTTACACCTGCTCCACCCGAACAACTCCTGGCCATAAAGGGCGTCACCCTGGGCATAGTGGAAGCCAACATCAGGAAACCAGGGCGCAAGGACCTCCTGGTCATCGTTCTGGATGACGGGGCGACGGTGGCGGGAGTGTTTACACAGAATGATTTTTGCGCAGCGCCAGTCACAGTCGCCCGGGAACATCTTTCGACCCTCGATTCAAAGAGTTCTATTCGTGCCCTTGTCATCAATACGGGGTGCGCCAACGCCGGCACCGGCGAAAGAGGCATTGAAGACGCCCGTACCACCTGCGCCGAGACTGCCCGGCTGCTCGGGTGTGCCAGCGAACAGATACTGCCTTTTTCAACCGGCGTGATCATGGAACCATTGCCTCTGCCCAAAATTGTCACCGGGTTGCCACGGGCAATAAACAACCTTGCGGCCGATAACTGGTTCGCCGCCTCTGAGGCGATCATGACAACCGATATTGTGCCGAAGGCAGTGTCCCGCCGGATTGCCCTCAATGGTACAACCGTGACGATTACCGGCATTGCCAAAGGTTCGGGAATGATTCATCCGAATATGGCAACAATGCTGGGTTTTATCGCAACCGATGCCGCCGTTAGCAATCCCTTGCTGGAACACATGGTCCGGCACGCTGCCGCCCATTCCTTCAATTGCATCACGGTGGACGGCGATACCTCCACCAATGACGCATTCATTCTGATGGCCACCGGATGCGCCGCTCATTCACCTATCGTGGATAAGGAAAGCCGGGAGTTCGTGCAATTGCAAGATGCGATAACCGGTGTCGCAGTGGAACTTGCTCAGAAAATCGTACGCGACGGCGAAGGCGCGACCAAGTTCATTACAATCCAGGTGGAAAGTGGCAAAACCGTGGAGGAATGCCGCAAGGTTGCTTACGCGATTGCACGCTCACCCCTGATCAAGACAGCGTTCTTCGCTTCAGATCCCAATCTCGGGCGAATACTGGCCGCCATCGGCTATGCAGGCATAGAAGCTCTTGACATCAACAAACTGCAACTTTATCTCGACGATGTACTGGTTGCGGAAAACGGGGGAAGAGCCTTTGCTTATGAGGAGAAAGAGGGACAGCGGGTGATGAAACAAGCGGAAATTACGGTGCGCGTCGCACTGAATAGAGGGCAGGCTGCAGCCACTGTCTGGACCTGCGATTTGTCTTACGATTATGTAAAAATCAACGCGGAGTATCGAAGCTGATACCAGTGCGCACGTCCCTATCCCAATCCGCAACCGCTCGAAATATATTGAGCACTGATGCCGTACGATTCCGCCACAGGACAGCCCTGTCGAGAACCGGTCAAAACCGGTTCTCGACAATATTGGAGTCCTCACTGAGGACGGTGTTTTACTCGCCCATGGGCCTCATATGGGGCAAATCACGGGGAACCGTCTCGCCCGCACCATATTCGCGGTAACGATGCACATCGACACCCCCATCGCGGTTGTACTGATCGCCACGGTACTGGTCACCTGATCCACCGTATTGGTCGCCGGGTCGGGAACCGTGGCCATGGCCGCGATATTTTTTCCTCATCGCGCTGGCCTCATCCTTATCGATATACCCGTCCTTGTTGGTATCCATCTTGTTAAACATCATTTCGGCGTGGCGGGCGTGCTCTTCCCTGCTTACCCTGCCATCATTATCGGTGTCCGCCATGGACATCCCGCAGCGGCCTTCTCCATACTTCTTGTCACCACCGTAGGCGTCCTTCCTGTCGCCATATCCGCCGGTGTCACCATATCCATCCTTCCTGTCGCCATATCCGCCGGTGTCACCATATCCGCCTTTGTTATCATAGTGGCTGTCCGCTACCATGAAACCTTTCTGAAGGGATTGTGCGGCGAAGGGGTTGTCGGCCGCAGAAGCAACGGAAGCAGTACCGAGCGTTGCAGCGAAAGCAGATCCGAGCGCGAGAGAAATGATTGACTTTTTGCTGGGCATATTATTCATAGTGTATTCTCCTGAGAGGTTACTCAATTTAAAGGAAGTTTCCCGGAAAGCGTACGCTTGCCAATTGCTGAAACCCATCAAAGATTTTTATCTTCTTGGTTTTTACGGTTCTATCGGAACCCGGAAAACGGGAACCCGGTAGCTGGACAACTGCCTGACGTACCGCGTTAAATCATGACGTTTTTAGCTGAGCCATTCCGTTCGTTAGCGCACATAAATCGTGCATTTGACACCGCGTTTGGCGGCAGATACCGTCCTGATACCGCCTGAAGCTTACACAGGAGTCTTTCTCAATATACCTCCAGCTACCGTGGCGAATTCCGTGGACGGGCCCTGAAATTCGTTACGGGTATAATTGAGCAATTTCAGGACTGGTCATGAACGATTGGGATAGGTTGTATGATCGGGCGGAAACTCTGCTCTCCCGGCTGGAAGGGTTGCTGCGCGCTGACGCGCCCGAGCCGGAGTGGAATGCCGCAGCCTTTCGCTGGCGAAAGACAGGACGCAGCGGATTCATCGAACCGGTGCGTTATCCTGATAGCATCACCTTCGAGGCATTGCAGAGCATAGGGCGGCAAAAAAGCCTTGTAGATCAGAATACACGGCAATTCGTGCGGCATCATCCTGCCAATAACGTGCTGCTTACGGGAGCTCGCGGAACAGGCAAGTCGTCGCTGGTAAAAGCGATGCTGAATAAATACGCAGCCGATGGGTTGCGTCTCATCGAAGTAGAAAAGCACCATCTCGTTGATTTGCCGGAAATCGTGGAGAAGGTATATCGTCGTCCGGAACGCTTCATTCTCTATTGCGACGACCTGTCGTTTGAATCCGGCGAGCCAGGCTACAAGGCCCTGAAAGTGGTTCTCGATGGCTCGATTGCCACTGCGTCCGAGAATGTGCTTGTCTACGCCACCTCCAATCGGCGCCACCTGATGCCCGAATATAGGGTGGATAACCAGGACACGCGGCATACCGGAGGGGAGATTCACCCGAGCGAAGCGGTCGAGGAAAAGACGTCGCTATCGGAACGTTTTGGTTTATGGATATCTTTTTACCCTTTCGACCAGGAACAGTATCTGGACATCGTGGCGCGCTGGCTCGCCTATTTCGGCATAGACAAAATGGACGACAGCATACGGGAAGAAGCGCTACGCTGGGCCCTCGGACGAGGTTCCCGCAACGGGCGGGTGGCGTGGCAGTTCGCGCGCGACCGGGCAGGTAGAGAGAAAGCTGGGCAGAAACCCGCGGACAAAACAGAGTTCCGCGCGGAACAATAAACCTCTTCATGCGCCCCGCTCCCTCCATCGTTGAAGTTGTTGCCGCCATCATCATCGGGAGCGACGGTTCCTTTCTTTTGGCCCGTCGCCCGGAAGGCAAACCCTATGCCGGCTACTGGGAATTTCCGGGTGGCAAGGTCAATCCGGAAGAATCCCTGTTGCGCGCACTCAAGCGCGAACTGCTGGAAGAATTGGGCATACATGTCAAGCATGCGTACCCCTGGATAACCCGCACATTCACCTATCCTCATGCCAGGGTACGGCTTCACTTTTATCGGGTCGTGGAGTGGCATGGCGAGCCTCATCCGCATGAAGACCAGGAGCTGTCGTGGCAGTTTGCGGACAATGTCTCTGTAGAGCCGTTGCTCCCTGCCAACGCACCCGTATTGCGGGCACTTGCCTTGCCCCCCGTGTATGGGATTACGAATGCCGCGGAGTGGGGGCCACAAATTGCAGCAGCCCGAATCGGGCACGCTCTCCAGAAAGGACTACGGCTGGTGCAGCTACGCGAAAAAGGAATGCGGAGTAAAGCGCTGGATGCCTTTGCCCGTGAAGTAACCGCACTGGCCCATCATTACGGCGCCCGCATTCTCGTAAACAGCGGCACGGGTAACGAGAGCCTCTGCCAGGAATTGGATATGGATGGAATCCACTTTACATCGGCTGATCTGATGAATCTTTCGAAACGACCCGATGTAGAATGGTGCGCGGCCTCCTGTCACAACGCCGAAGAGCTTTTCCGGGCCGAGCAACTGGAAATGGATTTCGCCGTTCTGGCTCCCGTACTTCCGACATTGAGCCATCCCGATTCCCCCGTGCTGGGCTGGCGAAAGCTTGCCAGAATCATCCACGGCAGCGCCATCCCTGTCTATGCGCTGGGAGGGCTGCAAAGCGAAGATCTTGCCATTGCCTGGGAACACGGTGCCCACGGCATCGCCCTGATGCGCCGTATTGAGCAGGTGCGCGGCACCGGGCAGAAGGCCTGAAGAAGCTGTATTCCGCCTCGAGGCCCATCTTCCTTTGGACGGTACCGCTCCTCTCTCCGCGATCGGACCATCGCGTCCTCCCTTTCGCGCATCTTATCCTGCAAAGCCGCCGTGGCGCCTGTGAGGAATCTGTCCAGCGATTCCCTAAACCCTTTGACGCCCTGGCCGCCTTGCCTCTATTTCTCGCTTCCTGACGGATCGTTCTCCTGTTTTTCCGAATCCTTTCCCGTATCGGGAATACGGTAGGATTCCGTCGCCCACTGCCCCAGGTCGATCAATTTGCAGCGTTCCGAACAAAACGGGCGAAAAGGATTGCTGTTATCCCACGCGACACTCTTGCCGCACTGCGGACAATTGACAACCGGTCGTTTCATGCCGGCCTCGTAGTTATCCCATGATATCCAATATCCAGCTGTTCGTTAGGGTTGACCATTTCTTTTCCTCCCCGCCCATCCTTGTAACAGTCCTGCCCCCTCGCACCCGTTACCTCGCGCAGATCGACTGAAGCATCCCCTTTGCCCCACAGGTTCCATGATCAAGACATTATAGTTGCAGGGCTCCCTGTTTGTCCCCCTGCTTAGCCTTTTGAAGGCTTCAAATCCGGGACTATTTCACTTGGAGTCATTTCAGCCCGCGGGGAGATACGGAGGTCATATCTGTTTGATTAAAAAATATAATGTTTCAAGTTTCATCGCTTTGCCCGCTCAAGTCATCTTGCAATCAATATTTATTTTCCAATACGTATCATGGTAAAATAGTTAAGTTTTTTTATAAATTTTTCTGGAAGTCCGAATCGGAAAACGGGACTGCAAATATGGCAGATATTGAAAAAAAAGAAGGTATGAACAGCAGGAGACGTTTTCTCCTGGCCGCAACTTCTGTTGCCGGCGGGATCGCGACTGTTGCGGTAGCGACTCCTTTCGTGATGAGTATGATGCCCAGCGAACGCGCCAAGGCGGCCGGGGCGCCAGTCGAGGTGGATATCAGCAAGGTCGAGCCGGGCATGCTGCTTCTGGTGGAATGGCGCGGCAAGGTGGTGTGGGTTCTGAACCGCACGCAGGATATGTTAGCCACATTGCCGAAGCTCGACAACCAGGTTGCGGATCCCAAATCTGAAAAGGATCAGCAACCGAAATACGCCCAGAATGAAACCCGTTCGATCAAGCCCGCCATTCTCGTGGTCGAAGGGGTTTGCACCCACCTGGGCTGCTCCCCGGTATTCCGAAAGGACGTTGCACCCGCCGACCTCGGCCCCGATTGGCTTGGCGGTTTTTTCTGTCCATGCCACGGCTCCAAGTTCGACCTTGCAGGACGTGTGTACAGGGCAGTTCCGGCACCCACTAACCTGGTTGTCCCACCCCACATGTATTTGAGCGATACGCGCCTGCTGGTCGGGTCTGATAAGGAGTCTGCATAAAATGAGCAAGCGATTGGAGGCAATGATCGGCTGGATCGACGCCCGATTTCCATTGACAGCCAACTGGAGAGCGCATCTCAGCGAGTACTACGCGCCCAAGAACTTCAATTTCTGGTACTACTTCGGTTCACTTGCCATGCTCGTGCTGGTGAACCAGCTTCTCACCGGCATTTTCCTCACGATGAACTACAAGCCGGATGCCAGCATGGCATTCGCCTCGGTGGAATATATCATGCGTGACGTGAATTACGGCTGGATTATCCGTTACATGCATTCCACCGGCGCCTCGATGTTCTTCGTGGTCGTCTACCTGCACATGTTCCGCGGGATGATGTATGGCTCCTATCGCAAACCGCGCGAGCTTCTCTGGGTCATCGGCATGGGCATCTTTTTCGTCCTCATGATGTTGGCATTCACCGGCTATATCCTCCCCTGGGGGCAGATGTCATACTGGGGCGCGCAGGTGATCATCAGCATGATCGGCGCGATCCCGGTGATCGGCCAGACGCTGTCGAACTGGATTCTGGGCGACTTCATGCTCTCGGATGCGGCGCTCAACCGCTTCTTTGCCTATCACGTGGTGACCCTGCCCGGCCTGCTGGTAGTGCTGGTGATCGTCCATATTCTGGCGCTGCATGAAGTAGGTTCGAACAATCCGGACGGGATCGAGATCAAGGCCAACAAGGACCCCGTGACGCATATCCCCGTGGATGGCATTCCCTTCCACCCCTATTATTCGGTAAAGGATATTTTCGGCGTCGTCGTGTTCCTGATCGTGTTTACCGGCATCATATTCTTCATGCCGGAAATGGGCGGATACTTCCTCGAGTACAATAATTTCATTCCTGCCAACACGCTGCAGACTCCCGACCACATCGCCCCAGTATGGTATTTCACGCCATACTATTCGATGCTGAGGGCGGTGACAGTGAACTTTCTCTGGATAGATGCCAAGCTCTGGGGCATCGTGCTGATGGGCGGCTCCGTCGCAATCTTTGCCTTGCTGCCATGGCTGGATCGCAGTCCGGTAAAATCCATCCGGTACAAGGGGCCCATTTTCAAGTTTGCCCTTACACTTTTTGTCATCAGCGTCCTTGTGCTTGGCTGGCTGGGCACAAAATCGCCCACACCCCTCTACACGTTGCTCGCGCAGATATTCACGGTAATCTATTTTGCTTTTTTCATTCTCATGCCGTGGTACAGCAAGATCGATAAAACCAAGCCTGAACCGACCAGGGTGAGATAATGAGAAACCTTAAAAGCATCGTATTTGTTTTTTGTCTGGCTCCGCTTGTCGCATTCGCAAGCGAGTCGGCAGTACCGCTTGATACGGCGCCCATCAAGCCGAGGGACATGACTTCCCTGCAGCGGGGTGCGAAGACCTTTGTCAATTATTGCCTGTCCTGTCACAGCGCGGAATTCATGCGCTATAACCGGCTGCGCGATCTCGGCCTTACCGAGTCACAGATCAGTGAAAACCTCATATTCACAGGTCAGAAAGTCGGCGAACTCATGACGGTGGCAATGCCAAAGAAGGAAGCAAAGCAATGGTTCGGAGTAACTCCGCCTGATCTCTCCGTCATTGCCCGTTCGCGCGGTCCTGACTGGCTTTATACCTATCTGCGGAAATTTTATCGGGATGACAGCACTGCAACCGGCTGGAATAACCTTGTGTTCGACAAGGCCGCCATGCCTCACGTGCTGTACGAATTGCAGGGAGAGCAAGTCCTCAATGTAAAGTCAGAGGATGACGGCCACGGCGGTAAGCACGAAATAAAGGAATTGACCCTCGCGAAACCGGGGTCGCTTTCCAAGACGGAATACGACGCATACGTTGCCGATCTGGTGAATTTCCTGGTTTACCTGGGTGAACCCGCAGCCAACAAGCGCGTGCAGATCGGAATTGTCGTGATGCTCTTCCTGTTCCTCATGCTTGTGCTGACCTATGCCCTCAAGAAGGAATACTGGAAGGATGTTCATTGAGATTGATCATTATCCAGAAAGCAGTCGACTTGATATTGCTGGGAATTAACCGGTCATGATGACTTTGTACTCAGCCACAACCTGCCCGTACAGCCATCGTTGCCGGATCGTGCTGTACGAAAAGGGTATGGATTTTCAGATCATTGATGTGGATCTGCATAACAGGCCTGAAGATCTGGCAGTGATGAGCCCGTATGGTCGCGTCCCCGTCCTGGTGGAGCGCGACCTCGTCCTGTACGAATCCAATATCATCAACGAGTATATTGACGACCGCTTCCCTCACCCGCAACTGATGCCCGCGGACCCCGTGATGCGGGCGCGGGCCCGTCTGTTTCTGCACCGCTTTGAACAGGAACTTTTCTGTCATCTCGAAGCAGTGGAGCATGGCAACCAGAAAGCGGCGGAAAAAGCGCGCGCAACGATTCGCGATAACCTGACCCTCATCGCCCCTGTCTTTGCCAAACAGAAACATATGCTGGGGGATGAATTTTCCATGCTCGATGTCGCCATAGCACCCCTGCTGTGGCGGCTCGATCATTACGGCATCCAGCTACCCAAGCAAGCCGCGCCCCTGCTGAAATTTGCCGAGCGCCTGTTCAGCAGACCGGCATTCATCGATGCGCTCACAGCCTCTGAAAAGGCCATGCGCAAATGAGAGAGCTTTCCACCAAGCCTTATCTGATTCGCGCCATTTACGAATGGTGCTCGGATTGCGGTTATACGCCTTACATCTCGGTTAAAGTGGATGACAACACCCGCGTACCGGATGAATATGTGAAGGATGGCGAGATTATTCTCAACATAAGCCACGATGCTGCTCACCACCTTACGCTTGGAAATGAAGTGATACAGTTCTCGGCGCGGTTTGCCGGCGTCTCGCGTGAAATCTCCATCCCCCTGGCGACAGTCCAGGGAATATTTGCCAAAGAAACCGCACGCGGTATGCTTTTTCCAGCCGAGGTAGAACCGGATGCCCCCCAGGATGAGGCTGCCGGAAAAGAAGCCGATGAGTCCCAATCCTCATCGGATCGGCCCCCTGCCAGGGCAACCAAGAACCGTCGGCTTCAAGTGGTCAAGTAAGGGCGAGCTGTCACCCGTATCAGCGGTTTGCTCCCCTCCTTTCCAGTCTCTATAATTGCATCCACGCCGGCATAGCTCAGTTGGTAGAGCAGCTGATTTGTAATCAGAAGGTCCCGAGTTCGAATCTTGGTGTCGGCACCAGCAGTTGCTTAACATTCAGGTAGCAGATTTAACGCCACTCCGATCTGTACCGCCCCACTTCCAGCTGGTGGTAACGCAATTCCTTATCTCTCTGCTCAATTTTGTTCTGACGTTCGAGTTGCATTAAGCAGTCGGCAATTTCCCACTGGCGGCGCCTTGCACCCTGCCCGATCCGCTGCACTTCCGATAACTGTCGCTTACGGTTCCACTCGTCTTCCATGTTGGATAAGCCTCGTAGGCGGTGACTTCACTGCTCATGACAGCCACCAGTATGAAAGCTTCAATTATTCTTCTCATCGTTTCGTTCCTATAAAACAAAAAGGCTGGGTTTTCCCCGCCTGATTCAGGTTTATACCCGTTCGGAGCTTGGATTCCATAACCCTAAATAACTTCCCCTCCGCAACAATAACATGACCGAGGGCCGAAGCTTTGCAGTCACACCCCCCACATGTAATACTTCCCCAACTTGCTAAATGCTCCGATCCGTCACCCACCAACTCTTCGTGGCTATCTTCCCAAGGCTTAAATCATATTGCTCCTTTCCTCATCAATAAAAAAGGGCGTTTATCATGACTCTGGCAAGCGACCAAAATATCAATCCTGAGAAACTTTCCGCAACCGCTCGAAGAATGCTCGAGCTTCGAGATGAAGTACTTTCGGAATGGATGAAAAGGGTTCGAAACAGCATCAAGGAAGCCGAGCATTTACCCAATCCAATAATCATCAATACCTTTCCCGCCCTGTACGATAACCTTGCCGAAGCTATTACGCCTGATTATCCAAGAGCAACAGGAAATGAGGGTACTACGGTGGCGGCGGAGCACGGTGGGGAGCGAGCGCGCCTTACAAGCTATAACGCGCACTCGGTAATCGCGGAATATCAGCAACTGCGGTGGACAATCTTTGATGTTCTAAAGATGAATGACGTACGCCTCAATGACCGTGAAATTTACATTATCAATGCCTCTATCGATGGATCAATCCGTGAGGCTGTCAACGCCTTCGCCTTGACCCAGGCAGCGCTCCAGGAAAGATTTGTTGCAACACTTGCTCACGACCTGAGAAATCCATTATCGAATGCCCATCTTGCCGCCCAGTTGATCAAATCCACGTCCGATTTGAACAAGATAAAGGAATTTGCGGAAGGAATCATGAACAACCTGAGTCGAATGGATGGAATGATTCGCGATTTGCTCGACTCGATAAAATTCCACATGGGAGAACAATTACACCTGCGGCTCAAGGAATTCGACATACAGGAAGTCATGAAGGAAGTACTCGACAGCTTCACCGCCATTCATGGGGCACGCTTCCGTCTGATCGGCACTTCTATCACAGGATGGTGGGACCGGGAGGCAATCAAACGGGCGGTGGAAAATATTATTGGAAATGCAGTGAAATATGGCTCTGCCGATACGCCTGTTCGAATCAAGATTGCTTCACAAAACGAGCGCATGCTACTGTCTGTGCATAACGAAGGGGAATTCATTCCACCTGAACAAATCGAGAGTATATTTCAAATATTCGGAAGAGCAGAGGCCGCAAAAAAGGGAAACAAGGAAGGCTGGGGTATTGGCTTGCCGTATGTGCGAAGTGTTGCGGAAACCCATGGTGGCAGTGTCGCGGTCGATAGCTCACCTTATCGCGGCACAACCTTCACGATAGATATTCCGGTGGATGCAAGACCTTATCAAGGTGCCTTGCAACCTTCCCGGAAGCCGGAATGACTTGTAATAATTTCGATATCACTCTGATCGTTTCCCCTATTTCAAGGTGATTTCCCGACTGACCCTTCGACAAGCATTTCCTGAGCTCGTCGAAGGGCTCGGGCGAATGGGAGGAGAAAACCAAGGTGAATGGGGAACAGGGAGTGTTCAACTCCTGCAGGTGTCGCCTTAATTCCTTTTGGCTATTTGCAGCTTGATTTCCTCTAATTCCTGCTGAATCTGCTCCACCGATGCCACCAGGTAAATAAGGCCGAGATAAAGATTGTATTTTTCCGGCTGGGTTTCCTTATCGCCAAACGCATTCAGATTTTCCACAAACATTCTTTTCGCATCCGAGGTTACCGACATTTCTTATCTCCTTCTCCAAAAGTACCCTTTGCAATGAATCTTGCCGACGGTTGTCGCTCCTGCGTGAGAATCCGAATGCCCTGCTCAGACATGCATGTGCAAACTGCCCCCCATATCCCTCATCTCCTCGAAAGTTGATCCGCTTTTATCGCTTCCTTTCACCCTCTTCTCTTTGCAATTAATGAAATGTCATACAACCTGGAAAAGAAAAAGCCCAGAATGGAGGGCTGACCATATCTGGGCTTGGGTCGTAAGGGAGAGGATGGACCCGAGGGTGTTTACATAAGGGGTAAATGCTAACACCGGCATCAATGGTCTCATAACGATGTGTCGAATCTATGACAATGAAAGTGAAAGTTGCTGTCCGGCAAATGATCGACAAACTTGCCGAGCTCGGCGAATTCTTTGACTATAGCTGTTTTTTTGCCTCCTCTACCAGATATAACCAGGTATCGATGATGGTATCGGGATTAAGCGACAGGGTTTCAATGCCCTCTTCCATCAGCCATCGTGCGAGGTCAGGGTGGTCGGAAGGCCCCTGTCCACAGATTCCCACATATTTGCCGGTTTTACGGCATGCCTGGATAGCCATCCTCAGAAGCGCTCTTACCGCCGGATCGCGTTCGTCGAAGGCTTCCGCAACGAGGCTGGAGTCACGGTCCAGCCCGAGAGTAAGTTGAGTAAGATCGTTGGACCCGATCGAGAAACCATCAAAATATTCCAGAAACTGTTCCGCCAACAATGCGTTGGACGGAATCTCGCACATCATGATCAAACGCAGTCCATTCTCGCCCCGCTTCAAACCGTTTTCCGCCAGCAGCTCCACCACCCGTCGGGCCTCGGACAGTGTCCGCACAAAGGGGATCATGATTTCCAGGTTGGTCAGCCCCATTTCGTTGCGCGCTTTCTTCAGCGCGCGGCATTCCAGCTCGAAACAATCCCGGAATTCGTCCGCTACGTAGCGTGAAGCACCGCGGAAACCAAGCATCGGGTTTTCCTCCCTCGGTTCATAATCATGGCCGCCGATGAGGCTGGAGTATTCATTTGATTTGAAATCGGACATCCGCACGATTACAGGTTTTGGAAAAAAGGCTGCGCCCAGGGTGGCGATTCCCTCGGTAAGCTTTTCCACGTAAAAATTGACTGGATCGGCGTAACCGCTGGTTTGGGCCTCGATCTGCTGCTTCACGTCTTGCGGAAGCCTGGCAAATTGCAGCACTGCTTTTGGATGCAGGCCGATCATGCGCGCAATGATGAACTCAAGCCGCGCCAGCCCCACTCCATGGTTGGGAATGCGTTGAAACCCGAAGGCAAGCTCGGGATTGCCGACATTCATACTGATCTTGACCGGAGCCTTCGGCATGCTTTCGAGCGCGATGTCGGTCACCTCGACTTCCAGCTTCCCCTGATAAATATTGCCGGTATCCCCTTCGGTGCAGGATACGGTGACAATCTCATTCTCCGTCAACAAGCCGGTGGCATTGCCGCAGCCGACCACCGCAGGAATTCCCAGCTCACGCGCAACGATTGCCGCATGGCAGGTTCGTCCTCCACGATTGGTAACGATGGCGGCAGCCCGTTTCATTACCGGCTCCCAATCAGGATCGGTCATATCGGTTACCAGCACGTCACCCTCGCGTACCCGCGACATTTCCTGCGCGTCGGGAACCAAGCGAACAGGGCCGCTCCCTATTTTCTGGCCTATGGCGCGCCCTGACACGAGTATCGCGGATTTGCTCTTCAGGCGATAGCGCCGCAATGTATCCATCGCGGCGTGTGCCTGCACTGTCTCCGGCCGGGCCTGCAGAATATAGAGCTTGCCGTCCGCACCATCCTTGCCCCACTCGATATCCATCGGTCTTTGATAATGCCGCTCGATCACGAGAGCATGACGGGCCAGTTCTTCCACATCTGCATCGTTAATGGAGAATCGTTTACGATCCCCCTCTTCCACATCCACTGTCTCAACCGCTCGGGCGGCGCCGCGGCCTTCAGCAAACCGCATCTTGATGAGTTTCGAGCCCAGGTTACGCCGCAGGATAGCCGGCCTTCCCTGTGTCAATGCCGGTTTGTAGACGTAGAACTCGTCGGGATTGACCGCGCCCTGGACAACGGTTTCACCCAGCCCATAGGAGGCGGTGATGAAAACCACTTGGTCAAAACCGGATTCGGTATCCAGTGTAAAAATCACTCCCGCGGCACTGATGTCGCTGCGCACCATCCGCTGTATTCCGGCCGAAAGCGCGACTTCGGAATGAATGAACCCTTTATGCACACGATAAGAGATGGCCCGGTCGTTGTAGAGGGAAGCAAAGACATCCTTGACCGCTTTCAGAAGGCTATCCAATCCCTGGACATTGAGATAAGTCTCCTGCTGCCCGGCAAACGACGCGTCCACCAGATCTTCGGCAGTGGCCGAAGAACGCACCGCTACCGAAATTTCACCTTCCGCCTCGCCCAGCATTTTCTCGTAAGCAGCAGAAATTTCATTTTCCAGACGAGGTGGAAACGATGCTTGCACTATCCAGGAGCGAATTTGTGTGCCGGCCGCAGCCAGTGCCTGAACATCTTCTATATCAAGTTCAGCGAGGGTTTGCTCGATACGCTGTGCGAGCCCATCCTGAGCCAGGAAATCGCGATAGGCATCGGCAGTGGTTGCAAAACCGCCGGGAACCCGAATTCCCATCCCGGTCAGCTGGGTGATCATCTCGCCAAGGGAGGCGTTTTTGCCGCCGACGCGACTCACATCCGTCATGCGCAAAGTGTCAAACCAGGCTATATAGGGCGACTCGTCCATTTTGACTCCTGATTGTGCAAATACTGGCCAAAGAAGAATTGTGCTACATTTTGAAGCGGAATTTCCACCCGGAAATCATCGATAGTTTCTCATAATCATGCCGATCATGCCGATTACCCCCAAACCGATTCGTCGAACTGCCTTCTTTCTTTCAGACCGTACCGGGATTACGGTGGAAATGCTGGGGCATAGCCTGCTCAGTCAATTCGAAAATATTCCCCTGGATGAGATCACCCTACCCTATATTGACAGCAAGGCAAAAGCTACTTCGGCCGTCCGGACGATCAATGAGCGGTACATCGCGGACGAGGCCCGCCCGCTGGTGTTCAGTACGTTGGTGAATCCCGAAATCAGGCTTATCATCAATTCTGCCGACGCTCTGCATCTCGATTGCTTCAGCATTTTTATTGCTCCACTGGAAGCTGAGCTGGGTGCGCGTTCGTCGGAAAACATGGGGCGTTCTCATCGCGTTTCCGATCCAACGGGGTACTGGAAGCGTATCAACGCAATAAATTACGCTCTGGAGCACGACGATGGCTTGTCGCAAAAAAACTGGAACCGGGCCGATGTTACCCTGGTAGGCGCTTCCCGTACCGGCAAGACCCCGACTTGTCTCTATCTCGCCTTGCAATATGGAATTTACGCGGCAAACTACCCGCTTATTCCCGAGGATTTCCAGCGCGAAGAGCTTCCTGCCCAGATCAGGAATATACGAAGCAAGTTGTTCGGCTTTACCATTCACCCGGAGCGGCTCCATGAAATACGCAGCGAACGCAAGCCGGAAAGCGTGTACGCTTCCCTCAAGAACTGCGAGTATGAAGTGCAGAGCGCGGAAAAGCTGATGCGCCGCGCGGGCATCCCCTATCTCGACGCAACCAGCAAATCCATCGAAGAATTGGCGACCGCGGTACTGCACGAAGCAAAACTCGAACGGAAGATTTATTAGCCGGAGAAGCCGTAAGAGAGGACCCGGCAGCACAAGTCCATATTTTCATTAATTTACCCCTACGGTATGAAACCCGAAAGGCCTGTTTGGGAGATGGAAGGGGGATAGAAATGAGGAAATTCATGAGAGACACTCACAACTGATAATACGCAAGCTATCAAGGGTAAATGGAGGAATAAAAATTAGCCGCCTCTAATTTGCTTTTTCTTTATCCTCATCTATAAATTGAAATGAAATGGGGGATGCTGTGTCATTAGGCCATCCGCTATCCAATTTTTACTGGAGATAATCAAGGGGACGCCATAGAGAGGGGCGCTGTCCGGCAACGATAAGCGTCGGGAATTTGTCTCGCTTTTCAAGGACAACTCGACGTTTGTCGATCTAAAGGTTCATTACGCCGAACCCATCACTGTGGATCAACCCGGCCAGTAGCTTATTCGCTGGCAGGTACATATAGGGGAGGAGATTTCATGTCAGAAAGAATCAATCTGGGTAAATCCGCTCCAGCCCTTTACCAAGCCGTCATGGGCCTTGAGAAGCTGGCAGCGGAGGCCATTGCTTCCGCAAGCATCCCCGAGGGCTTTGCACATCTGCTGCGCCTTCGTGCATCCCAACTCAACCAGTGCGCATTCTGCATCAGGATGCATACTCATGACGCCCTGTCCAGTGGCGAGTCGAGCGATCGCATAAGTGTCCTGCCTGCCTGGCGGGAAACCGGGTATTTCACTGAAAAGGAACGTTCATCGTTGGCACTGGTGGAAGCAATCACATTGATCTCTGAGGGACAAGTACCGGATGCCATCTATGAGCAAGCAGCAGCCCATCTGTCAAAAAATGAAATATCGGCTGTCGAGTGGCTCTCGGTAGTCATCAATGCTTGGAATCGCATTGCCATTTCCAGCCGTTATCCTGTGAAGGCATGAGCATGGCCAACAATTCTCCACTCATTTCCATCAACGAAAGGAGACATAATGTTTACCAGGTTTCTCTGCAGCGTTGCCTGCGCAGCTCTCTCCATAAGCGGGGCTTCAGCCGATAACCTGCCTGCTGACAAATCCAAGGTAACCCTGGTCTTTGATCATGCCCTTCCGAATGTGCCTGGCAAAAGCATGAAAGGCGTGCTTGTCGAATACGAGCCGGGAGCCTCGTCGCCCGCCCATACCCATCCAAAGTCGGCTTTCATCTATGCAACGGTCCTGGAGGGGGAAATTCGTAGCAAAGTCAATGACGGTCCGGAAAAGGTTTATCGCGCCGGCGAAAGCTTCGCTGAACTACCGGGTGACCATCATGCCGTCAGCGCAAATAACAGCAAGACTCAGCCTGCACGCCTGCTGGCCGTCTTTGTCGTCGATACCAACGAAAAAAATCTCGTCACGAACGACAAATAGCGAATATCCCCGCGCGTAGCCTCGCTTCAGGATATCGCAGGAGGAATCATGCCACATTCAGCCAGCTGGCACCGTAATCATAGCGGTATTTCGTCAGCATCGATTTCACATCGTTATCTTCCAGCACCTCATCAGCCGCCTTCTTGAATGCCTTGTCATCCGGATAGAGCTCCGAAAATGCGATGATGGACATGGCAGCCAGCTCCCATTCTTTCCTGGCAAATTCATTGTCAGTACCGTCCCTGAAGTCAGAATTACCAAACACCGCGCGCGGCCTGTCCACCCGGACGCTCATCTGATACAGGACATAACCGACTACGAACATCACCACCCCTGCGGCGAGCAACTCCTTGAGAATATAAACCACGCCCAGGAAGAACGATGTCAGGGACAAAACGATACTGTTGCGCTGCTTTTTCCACGAAGTGGTCGGATATGCCAAAGCCATCCAGTATTTCACAATGTAAGCGGTGAGTTCCTCCGCATTGTTCCACTTCACCGCGAGAACTTTCGTTATCGTCGATGGAGGGATATCCGATCTGCCGATCAGCGCGTGCGGAGCAATGACCAGGGCATATAACACGGGCAGCACCGCCCCCCAGTAAATGGCAAGCATGTGATTGAGTGAAAACGACGCGTACAGCGCAATGAAATTGATGATGAGTATCATCAATGCTCCTATCCGATCCGGGGGTTGGATATTTGGAATAATGAACGAGATACGATTCCAATCAATATCGATACGAATTGCGTAAGATTCAGAGCGGTCCCGAAAGAATTTCTCATGTGAATGTACTCTCTTCCTGCGAGGAGCCATCCCACCCTTGAACGGGCACCCCATGGAAAATACTGGAGTTACTGGAGATATATTTCAATATAGCATGCGCGGTGATAAAAACATTTTTAGCAGGAAAACCGCCATTTTACTGGGCAGGCAACAATGGCTACGAACCGGGTGAAGGCCAATGCCAATCCCGTATCTCCGGCATGTCCTCACCGTATTGCCGGATATAGCGTTTATGGTCGATCAGCTTGTCGCGCATCAGTTGCTTGAGGTAAGCGCCTTTGGAACTCAGCTTGGGTACACGGTCCGCCACATCCATTACCAGATGAAACCGGTCCAGATCGTTAAGTACTGTCATATCGAAAGGGGTAGTCGTGGTGCCTTCTTCCTTGTAACCGCGCACATGCAGGTTGGGATGATTGGTGCGACGGTAAGTCAGGCGATGAATCAGCCAGGGGTAGCCGTGATAGGCGAAAATGATGGGCTTATTGGTCGTGAACAGCGTATCGAAGTCCCAGTCTGAAAGCCCGTCCGGATGTTCCGATCGAGGCTGCAAGGTCATCAGGTCGACGATATTGACAACACGGATCCTCAACTCCGGGACATGGCGCCGCAGCAGATCCACGGCAGCCAGCGTCTCCAGGGTGGGAATGTCGCCCGCGCAAGCCATGACCACATCCGGCTCGTCCTCCTGATCGTTGCTCGCCCACCCCCATATCCCGATACCAGCGCTGCCATGTCTGATGGCCGCATCCATATCCAGCCACTGAAGTGCGGGCTGTTTTCCCGCGACGATGACATTGATGAAATTTCGGGAACGAAGGCACTTGTCGGTAATATAAAGAAGGGTATTCGCATCCGGCGGAAGATAGACACGAATGATGCTTGCCTTCTTGTTGACGACAAGGTCAATAAAACCGGGGTCCTGATGGGAAAAGCCGTTGTGGTCCTGGCGCCACACATGCGATGTCAAGAGATAATTGAGGGAGGCGATGGGTCGCCGCCAGGGAATTTCCTTGCTGACCTTGAGCCATTTGGCATGCTGGTTGAACATGGAATCAACGATGTGGATGAAAGCCTCATAGCAGGAAAAAAGTCCGTGACGTCCGGTAAGCAGATAACCTTCCAGCCAGCCCTGGCATATGTGTTCGGACAATATCTCCATCACCCGCCCGTCGGGAGAGAGGTGCTCATCCTCAGGCAGCTGCTGCGCAACCCAGGCTCGAGCTGTTACATCGAAGAGGGCGTCAAGCCGGTTCGAGCTGGTCTCATCCGGTCCCATTACCCGAAAGTTGGAGCTATCCAGATTGAGTTTCATGATATCGCGAAGAAACTTACCCGTTTCCCGCGTGGCTTCCCGCACTTCCGTCCCCGGTACGGGTACGTCAACGGCATAGCTGCGAAAATCGGGCATTTCCAGCTCTTTCAGAAGCAGACCGCCATTGGCATGGGGATTGGCACCCATGCGCCGATCCCCTTCGGGCGCAAGCGCCGCCAGTTCCGGCATGAGACAGCCGTTCTCATCGAATAACTCTTCGGGTTTGTAGCTCCTCATCCAGTCTTCCAGCTGCTTCAGGTGATCCGGCTTGGAACCGAGTTCCGCAAGGGGTACCTGGTGTGAGCGCCAGTAGTCTTCCAGCTTTTTCCCATCCACTTCTTCCGGTCCGGTCCATCCTTTAGGGCTGCGCAGGATAATCAGCGGCCAGCGGGGATAGGTCACGGCTTCCTGCCTCTCCCCTGAATTCACTCCACGGCTGCGCGCCTCACGCTGTATTCTCCGTATACTTTCGATCGCGGTATCCAGCACGGCAGCCATCGACTGATGCATGGGCCCGGGGTCCGACCCCTCGACGAAATAGGGCTGGTAGCCATAACCAGCAAACAGGCTTTCCAGTTCCTCATGGCTGATGCGCGCAAGTATGGTAGGGTTTGCGATCTTGTAGCCGTTGAGATGCAGAATAGGCAGCACCGCTCCATCGCGGGCCGGATTGAGAAACTTGTTCGAGTGCCAGGAGGCGGCAAGCGGTCCGGTTTCAGCTTCCCCATCGCCCACCACGCAAGCCACGATCAAATCCGGATTGTCAAAGGCCGCCCCGAAAGCATGTGAAAGCGAGTAACCCAGTTCCCCGCCTTCGTTTATCGACCCCGCCGTTTCCGGGGCAACATGACTCGGAATCCCCCCGGGAAAGGAAAACTGCCGAAACAGCCTCTTCATGCCTGTTGCATCCCGGGAGATACGGGGATAAAACTCGCTGTAGCTCCCCTCCAGCCACGTGTTGGCAACCATTGCCGGTCCACCGTGCCCGGGTCCGCATACATAGAACATATCCAGATCAAATTTTTTTATGATGCGGTTCAGATGCGCGTAAATAAAACTGAGACCGGGGCATGTACCCCAATGGCCCAGCAGGCGCGGCTTGATGTGCGTGACGGTAAGGGGCTCCTTGAGCAAGGGGTTGTCCAGCAGATAGATTTGCCCCACCGAGAGATAATTGGCCGCTCGCCAGTATGCATCGATCTTGCGCAGTTCGTCCGTGGATAGCGGATTGCTTTCGGTTTTTACTGCAGGCGAAGCACGGTTCATATTGAATCCTCCTTTTTCCGGACACTGGTTACTGCCGAAGAATCCAGGCACTGGGGCAAAGGCTAGCCACGACTGGAAATAACTGCCTCTGCTTCCTGCGCGAGGATTGTCGCCTCATTCACGGGAGCCACCCACACTTCGACCCGACTCGCTTCGCTACTGATGCATGACATCCCGCTCGCATCGCTGTTCTTTTTCGCGTCGAGATGGATTCCGCACCATTCCATTCCTGCCAGAATCTTTTCCCGCACGACTGGAACGTTCTCCCCCACGCCCCCGCCAAAAATCACTGCATTTGCCCCGCCCAGCACGGCAAGATAAGCGCCCAGATATTTACGCGCCCGGTAACAGTACAGCTCGACCGCCAGCCCAGCGTATTCGTCTTTCGACTTCAGCAGTTCCCGGATATCGGCGCTGATTCCCGACACTCCCGATAAACCGGACTGCTCATTCAGCAGCCGATCCATCTGCTCCGGCGCCAAGCTCTCCTGCCGCTGCAAAAACGTCATCAGACCGGGGTCCAGGTCGCCCGAGCGCGTCGCCATCATCAATCCCTCCAGAGGCGAGAATCCCATGGAAGTATCGCGAGGCAATCCTTTCTCTGTCGCCGTGATCGAGCAACCTGCTCCGAACTGCATCGAAATGATTTTTCCATTTTGCACAAAGTCCGGATGTTGATCGCGCCAAGCCTGCCACATAGCCTGGTGCGCCAGTCCGTGAAAACCGTACCGCCGCAATGCGTACTTTCCGGTCAGCTCATGCGGAATTGCGTAAGTTTGCGCAACTGTCGGCAGATGGGTAAAAAATGCGGTGTCGAATACTGCAACTTGCGGCATATGAATACCGAATACTTCCTTGGCGGCACGTATCCACTCCAGTGCGACGGGGTTATGCAAGGGCGCAAGCGGCGCAAGACATTCGATTTCCCTCTCCACGTCGCGATCGATCACGCAAGGGGAAGTAAGACGCATGCCTCCATGCACGACGCGATGCGCCACGACATTCACCTTGCCAAGTTTGTGGACCTGCACGAATTCCTGGAGGATATCTTCCGGCTCACCACCGGAATCTTCCCTGACACTCACAAGCTCCGTCAGCTTTTCCTGATGGTGAAGGAATGCTGCCAGGCGTACCGATGAGCTGCCTGTGTTGACCGTCAAAATTTTCATGGCAAGGGCTTGAGCGGAACGCATAAAGATCCAGCGCTCCATCAGGGCTTGAGAATTACAAAATCATATTAAGGCATCATATTACGGGTTGACTACGAGCACATCGCAAGGGGTTTCATAAAGGACATGCTTTGTGGCTGACCCGAATAGCGCTTCATCCAGTTCTGTCTGCCCACGCTTGCCTATCACGATGAGATCAATATCGAGTGCCTGCGCTTTCTCGCGGATCACATCCGGCGCATGGCCGTATTCGATAATGGATACAACGCGTCTGTCCCCGTGCGCATAATCGCTCACTATCTTCTCCATGCCTTCTCGGGCATGGATCAACATTTCTTCGTGGTAGTGGTCGACCTGACCTGCATCGTACCCTGCCTGCTTCATTTTCTGCCCCAGCGGCATTTCCACCACATGCAAGACGTGAATGGATGCATCCATCACTGCTTTCAATGCCATCTCCAGCGCATTCAGGGAGTTTTTGGAAAAATCGACGGGTACCAGCACATGCTTGTACTCATCCCTGGGCTCCTGCTTGACGATCAGCAAGGGATGATGGCCCGTGCGAAGCGTTTTCGATGCGGTCGTCCCTAGAAAGAATTCGCATGCAAAGCTTTCCCCCTGATCCCCGATCACAATGAGATCGGCATGATGGGACTGGGCATATCGGTTAATCTCGAGGTGCGCCCTGCCGATGGCAACGTGATGCTTTACCCGTATGCCTCTCAACGCCAACATATCCGCCCTGTTCTGCAGTGCTATCTTTGCCCGGTTGTAGAGCCTCTGTTCTGTTTCCAGCGGCGTTTCGGCTATCAGATGCTTGAATACTTCGAGCGGCAACGCCGGAAGGACATGCAACAGATACAGTTCGGCTGCATGCTCTGACGCCAGCAGCGCGGCGCGCTGCACGGCGCGCTCGCCGCGCGGGGAGAAATCGGTGGAGATGAGTATGCGTCGAATTTTCTCCACGTATGTTCCTCGCAATAGCACTTATCGAACACGGTTACTTGAAATCCGGCTAAAAGATAAAAGATATTCGCTCGAAAGATGTTGCGATAGCCGAACGGGGATAAACCGAACGATTTTTCCAGTTTCCTGCGATCCTTTAGCCCTTCGCTCCTTCGGTCTCGTCAGCGAGCACCCTTTACTCCGTTCCTTATACTGCTGCCAGCAGCGCAGCGGAAAATCCCGATCCCCATGCAGGGGCCAAACTGGCGATTAGAGACAGGATCTTCGGCTGCGTCTGTACGTCACCCCTCATATGACAGATGTTTTGCCACCCCTGCTGCCGGACGGCCGTGGCCGCTGCTATAGCCGGCTGCTCGCCGAACTTTTCCGTTTTTCCTCCATCGATCGTTTATCCCCGACAGGATCCTCAAAGGTGTGAGCAATTCTGATTTTAGCCGACATTTCCTTGAATTGATGGTGCTATACTCCTTACTTTAACCGTATCCCGGGAGACTTTCATGAAGAAAATATTGACTCTGTTGACCCTGGCCGTTTTCAGCTTCGGATTGGCGGCCTTCGATGCCGAGGCGAAACGCTTCGGGGGCGGTCAAAGTATCGGCAAGCAACGGGAATCCATGAGCCAGCAGCAGGCAGCGCCTCAACCCGGAACGGCACCTAACGCCGCGCCTGGAGCAGCCACGCGTCCAGGCGGCAATAAGTGGTTGGGACCCTTGGCGGGTCTGGCTGCGGGAGGGTTACTGGCTGCGCTTTTCATGGGCGGCGCATTCGAAGGGATCAATATGATGGACGTGCTGATGCTGGCAGCGTTGATCGGCGGGATCTTCTTTGTCATGCGCATGCTGCGCAAACCGAGACAGGAACACTCGGCCCGCCCGATGCAGTATTCGGGCATGCAGGGAACCTCAACCGATCACGGCGTCACACCCGGAGCAACAGCCGCAACGGGCTCCGCACCAGAGACGACCCCGAGAGCGAGCGCAGTGGCCCCGGTTTCCGGCACAGGCAATATTCCCGCTGATTTTCAGGTGGAACCTTTCCTGCGTAACGCGAAGACTTCATTCATACGCTTGCAGGCAGCAAATGATGCGCGCGACCTGAACGATATCCGGGAATATACTACCCCCGAAATGTATGCGGAGATCAGCATGCAGATCAACGAGCGCGGTAACGAGCCCCAGCGAACCGACGTGCTGGCGATCAATGCGCAGCTGCTTGAAGTGGTCACGGAAAAAGACATGGCAATTGCCAGCGTCCGCTTCAATGGCCAATTGCGCGAATCGCCCCAGTCAACGCCGGAAGCGTTCGATGAAATCTGGCATGTGCAGAAGGATCTCAAAGATCCCGATGCTGTCTGGCTGCTCGCTGGAATTCAACAAGTCTCCTAGAGACCGGATTCCATGCTGGCATCGGTGGCGATAGTTCCGCTCAACCATATGCTGCGTGGAGAAAGCTGGGCGCGCAAACGTCTGCAGCCATGCGCCGGGAAGACTGCCCGTTTTCGCGTTCCACCTTTTTTTGATCTTGCCGTCATCATCCAGCCTACCGGCGAGGTGGCGGCGGCATCCACCGTCGCTGGCAACGACGCCATCCTGACCATCATGCCGGCATTGCTGCCGCGCCTGCTCGTTCGCGACGAAGCCGCATACCGTGAAATCCGGATTTCCGGGGATAGCGTGTTCGGCCAGGAAATCCTCGAGATCGGACAGAATCTGCGCTGGGACGTGGAGCAGGATTTAAGCGATGTGATGGGAGACATCCTCGCTCACCGGGTGGTCCGGGCGGGGGAAAACCTGGCCCACTGGCATAACGAAACCCTTAATAATTTGTCTCGGGCTTTGACGGAGTACCTCACCGAAGAGCAGCCGGTACTTGCCAAGCCAACCGACATGCGTACGTTCGCCAATGAAGTGAGCGGATTGCAGGACCAGGTGTCAAGACTGGAACTGCGCGTGGAAGGCCTCATAAACAAGTCCTTATAAGTGAACTGAGAAGAAGGAATATCTGGGCAAATCCCTGAGCGAATCGGGGTAGCAGAATAGAATAAATGCGTTTCTTCCGTCTTCTCAAAATACTCGCCGTCTCATTCCGTTTCGGCCTCGACGAATTCTTCCTGAGCCACGAACGTCTGCGCCTACTGCGGCCTGTCGTCAGAACGGCAACGTTCTGGCGTAAACTGGATCGTGCGCGGGGCGAACGTCTCCGCCTCGCCCTGGAGGCTCTGGGTCCCATCTTCGTCAAGTTCGGCCAGATGCTCTCTACCCGGCGGGATCTTCTGCCGCCCGATATCGCCGACGAACTGGCGAAACTACAGGATCAGGTTCCACCATTTCCCTCCAGCATTGCCCTCAAGACACTGGAAGAGGTCTACGGAAAACCCGTCAACGAAGTTTTTCTGCTGTTCGATGTGGAGCCGGTAGCAAGCGCGTCCATTGCCCAGGTTCATCTGGCAGTGCTGCATGATGGTACGGAAGTCGCAGTCAAGGTGCTGCGTCCCGGCATCGCGCCTGTGATCGCCCATGATATCGCGCTGATGGACACAGGCGCTCTTTTGCTCGAAATAGTCTGGCCGGATGCCAAGCGGCTCAAGGTACGGGAAGTTGTGACTGAATTCGCCCGTCATCTCGATGACGAACTGGATCTCATGCGCGAAGCCTCCAATTGCAGCCAGTTGCGGCGCAATTTCCTGGATTCTCCCCTGCTTCTGGTTCCGGAAGTCTACTGGGATTACTGCTATTCGAGCGTCATGGTGATGCAGCGCGTCAAAGGCACGCCCATCAGTCATGTCACAGCCTTGCGGGAGCAGGGCGTGGATATTCCGCGACTTGCCCGCGTCGGCGTGGAAATCTTTTTCACCCAGGTATTCCGCGATGGCTATTTTCATGCCGACATGCATCCGGGAAACATCTTTGTCGGCAAGGACGGCCGGTATATCGCTGTCGACTTCGGCATAATGGGAACCCTTACCGACGAAGACAAGAATTATCTCGCGCAGAATTTCCTGGCTTTCTTCCGCCGTGACTACAAGCGTGTGGCGGAAGCGCACGTGGAGGCGGGATGGGCGCCGAAAAACACGCGAGTCAATGATTTCGAAACCGCTATCCGGGCAGTATGCGAACCTATTTTCGACAAGCCCTTGAGCGAGATTTCATTTGGGCGGGTATTGCTGCGGCTGTTTCAAACGTCGCGCCAGTTCAATGTCGAAATCCAGCCGCAGCTCGTGATGCTGCAAAAAACCCTGCTCAATATCGAGGGGCTGGGGCGGGACCTCGACCCTAATCTCGACCTGTGGACGACAGCCAAGCCGTACCTGGAAAACTGGATGGCGGAGCAGTTGGGCTGGAGAGGGCTCAGCCGCCGCCTGCGCAAGGAAGCCACGAGTTGGGCGGTAATCATGCCCCAGTTTCCCCGCCTGATGCATCATGCCCTGACGGAAATACGTACCAGCGCTCTGGAAGAAAAGATGGACCAGTTCATCCTGGAGAAAAAACGTGAGACCCGGCGCCTCACCATCTTCATCGTATTACTGATCATAGTGATACTGTGGCATCTGGGAAAATAAGGGCGGTTTTTGCATACTCGCGAGAGCATGAACACCCCTTATTGAAAATGGAAGAATCGCAGTCCGGGAACCTCCCGGTCAGGGCGTAATAGAAGGTGTCCAGAATGGCAGATCGCCGGATAACAACCTCACATAGTTTGTGGGTTCATGGGCATCAGGAGGGACATCTTAAACGACACAATGTTGGGAAACCACGGAGGCTGTGGATTTGAGAGCATTGCTTCGCTACGCCCTTAGCCTTCAGATCTTTTTCTCATTCCCGTGACCAAGCAGACCACATCCAGCAAGCCACAACCAAACGGCAGCCGGAACGGGAACGGGCAAAACTGCAGCAGTCCCATACATGTGAAATCATTACGTCCCCCAGAGAAAACGAAGTCAGGAGCACTCTCGATCTTGACACTATGCTGGCCATATCCCAGACCTGAGACAACCAAAGTGCCCACCCAGCTACCCGGGAGCCTTTCAACGGGCAGCGTTTGCATGTTAAGTGATGAAGCACTTCCGCGTTGTCTACATAGAAATTAACAAGGCGTCATTTCCATCGCTTTCCAGCATGAATCGGTTCGCAATAAACGCGACTAATCCAAACCTGCAAGCATCAAGGCATAGGCTTCAGGTTCGGGATAGTAGTAGGAATAGCAATAGCAATGACTTGACCCCTGTTATTGATATCCATTGCCTTGACTAGAACCATGCCTTGAGGGAGGTCAACCAACGAATTGAGGTCCGTCATTCCTTCACCATCAGGACCGGTGATGAAGGCATGGTAATAACCTTCAGCCGTGTAAGAGTATCCCACTACCTGTCCGATGTCGTTGATGCCGTTGGCCTGGCTTCCGTTCCCACCTAATAAAGTGCCTAGGTCTCTCATCCCCACCCCATCGGGACCGGTGATAAAGGCATGGAGACTACCTTCAGCCGTGGAAGAGTTTCCAACCACTTGTCCGGCATCGTTGATACCGTAGGCATAGCTCCAGCGCCCCCCCAAAGTGCCCAGGTCTCTCATCCCCACCCCATCAGGGCCGGTGATGAAGGCATGAAGATTACCATCAACTGTGCCAGACATTCCTACCACCTGTCCGGCATCGTTGATGCCGGAAGCCTCGCTCAAGCTCCCGCCCAAAGTGCCCAGGTCTCTCATCCCCATGCCATCATAACCGGTGATGAAGGCATGACGATTACTATCAGCCGTGAGAGAGTATCCAGCCACCTGTCTGGCATCGTTGATGCCGAAAGCATAGCTCCAGCGCCCGCCTAAAGTGCCCAGGTCTCTCATCCCCGTGCCATTCGGGCCAGTGATGAAAGCATGGACATAGCCTCCAGCAGTGCCAGAGCCTCCCACTACCTGTCCGGCATCGTTGATGTCGAGCGCATAGCTCTCACCCCCCCGCAAGGTGCCCAAGTCTCTCATCTCCACCCCATCAGTACCGGTGATGAAGGCATGCTGACCACCTTCAGCCGTGTGAGAGTATCCAGCCACCTGCCCAGCATCGTTGATGCCGTAGGCATTGCTCCAGTTCCCGCCCAAAGTGCCCAGACTAATTGCTGTCCTGCTGTTAAGGTCAACAAGGAGGACTATTTCGGCGTTTGCAGGATTGACAAAACCAAGGCCGGTAGTTAAGGCTGCGGCCAGGATAAGATGGCGAACCTTGAAGGAATGGCTGAGTAGTGTCATGGTATTCTCCGGCAAGGCGGGGGGCAATCCATTACTTCAATGTAGGTAATGGAGTTCATGCTGTCAAAGCAGCTTCTCCCGATCTTTGGTTTTTGGTTCTGATTTTGAAACTTCCTCCTCACAGCTAGCCTGCTCTTTCTTCCTATCGGATGTATTGATAAAGGGTTTCCCGGCTTATCCCGAACTCCTTCGCCAGCTTTGTCCGGTTCGCCCCCCTGCTGCCTGCTCCCGCAACTGAACAATCCTCTCTGCATTCAGAGCGGGCTTCCTGCCTTGTAGACTCCTTCGGCCTTTGCCAGGACTATTCCTTGCCGTTGCCGCTCTTTGATCAGGGATCGCTCAAACTGAGCGAAAGCGCTGAGCATGGTAAACATCAACGTAGAGCAAGGATCTTCGCTGCCAGCAGCAAAGCTCATATTCTCTTTAACGAACTGAACCAATACCCCCTTATTATTCATTTCCCCCACCAGCCTGAGCATGTCTTCGATGTTACGGGCCAACCTGTCCATGGAATGGACTATGAGCATATCCCCTGCACGAACATGGTCGAGTGCGACCTGGAGTTGCGGCCTGTTTGTATTCTTGGCTGACGCCTTGTCATTAAATAGCTTTCGAAAACCAAATTTGGGGTTGCATGATATACTTTATATTACGTATATCATGCAGGGGCAACAATGCAAGTTTCAAGATGGGGTAACAGCCTTGCTATCCGCCTGCCGGTTTCAGTAGTGGAAGCTCTTGATCTGCGCGAAGGCGACGATATTGAAGTAATCGTTGCCGGCGACAGGAAATTCGAGATCAGAAAAAAACCGGGGGCAGATGAATTTCTGGAAAGGTTGCGCAAGTATCGGGGCAGACTTCCCGCCGATTTCAGGTTTGACCGGGAAGAAGCGAATGAGCGCGACTAGCTTTATCTACACAAATATTCTTCTATATCTGCTCTCTCCGAGTGCGGCCAAGGCAAACCGCGCTGAAGAAGTCCTGCGAGGTGGCGGCAGGATCAGTGTACAGGTCCTTAACGAAATGGCCAGCGTCATGCGCCGCAAGCTTTCCATGCCATGGCATGAGGTCAACGATGTGCTTTTCCTGATCCGCTCAATTTGTCCCGTCGAACCGCTGACGCTGGAAGTACACGACCGGGGGCGGCGGGTTGCAGAGCGGTGGGGCCTGAGCTTGTACGATGGGATGATTGCAGCGGCGGCGCTGCTCTCAAACTGCGATATTCTATATTCTGAGGACATGCAGCACGATTTGCTGATAGACGAGCAATTGCGAATACAGAATCCCTTTTTCGTAAACTGCAATGGCGAAAACTGAGGTCATATGCGGGTTGATACGCAAACGAAGGAGGAAGCAAGCCGGGTGCTGGGGGAAACGGGCCTTGCAGTTTCCCACGACATACGCCTGTTTTTAAGAAGTGTCGGCAGCAAAAAGAAATTGCCGTTTCACCCGATGGATTTCTTCGAACCGGATGCTGAAACCATTGCCGCCATGGAAGAAGCGGAGAGGGGGGAAAATCTAACGACGTGCGAAACGGTCGTTTTATCTTGGCGTCGAAATTCCTTAAGAGAATGGGAAGCAGCAGTTGCTTCATAAATTTTGGTAAAATGCTGAGTTTTACCTCGATTTGTCCCGACTATGGCGCTCCTGGAAATCCGTAATGTGACGCGGCGTTTCGGCGGTTACACTGCGGTCGACAACGTCAGCATCGATGTGGAAGCCGGCGAGTTCTTCACGCTGCTGGGGCCGTCCGGTTGCGGTAAAACAACGCTGCTGCGGATGATAGCTGGATTCGATCTGCCGGACTCCGGTCAAATCCTGCTGGACGGCAAGGATATGGTGGGTATTCCCCCGGAAAAGCGGCCTGTCCATACCGTATTCCAGACCTATGCTTTATTTCCGCATATGACGGTGGCGGACAATATCGCCTTTCCCCTCAAAATGGCAGGGAAAGCCCCCCAGGAAATAAAAAAAAGGGTGAATGAACTGTTGGAGCGGGTTCACCTGCCGAACTTCGGCAATCGCTTTCCACATGAGCTCTCCGGTGGGCAGAAACAGCGCGTGGCTTTCGCCAGAGGGTTGGTGAATCGACCACGACTGCTCCTGCTCGATGAACCCCTCGGCGCACTCGACGCAAAGTTGCGTGAAGAGATGCAGATCGAGCTCATCAATCTTCAGAAAGAAATCGGTATTACTTTTATTTTTGTCACTCATGCACAGGATGAAGCGCTGGCGCTATCGCATCGCATCGCAGTGATGAACCGGGGCAATGTCGAGCAGATAGACGAACCCTCTAAAATCTACAGTGCGCCGAGAAATCATTTCGTTGCAGATTTCATCGGCAAAATCAGCGTGATGAATGCAACAGTTATGGAAGCTGTTCCGTCTCATTTGAAACTCGCGATAGAAGGACTGGGAGAGGTAACGGCGCCGGCCAGGGAGGGCATGGAGGTGGGTGACAAGGGCGTGCTGGCTATCCGGCCGGAGCAGGTGCGAATTTCTCACCCGTCCAATGAATCGCAGCTAAAAAACCATTTCCGCGGCAAAGTGCATGACTTCCTGTATGTCGGCGACGTAACTACTTATATTGTGGAACTCGCCAACGGTGCCTATATTGAAGCTTTACTGCCAAATTCCGCTCCTGGCCGGGCCAAGTTTTTCGAGGTGGATGACGAGGTAACAATCTCCTGGCGCCACGACGCGGGCATTTTTCTCAATGATCCTGAATGATTAAGGGCGAAATGAAAGAAAAGCAGCTTGCCCGGCTGCTGGTGAGCGGGCCACCCCTATTGTTCCTGATAGTGTTCTTTGTGGCACCCAGCCTGATCATGATTCTCACCTCGTTTCGCTTTCCGGGTGAATTCGGCGGACTGGCCCCCGTTATCCCGCCTTCGGACCAAGCGATTGGCGAATATGGATTCACCTCGGACGCATATCAGTTCTTTTTCAGCGACTTCATCTACACGGAGATCTTTCTCAAATCGTTCGCGGTTGCGTTCGGCACGACCCTGATCTGCCTCATCCTGGCTTATCCATTGGCAGTACTGATTGCCCGCAGCAGAAAACACTTGCGCAACCTGATGGTCCTGTTGGTGATACTTCCGTTCGCGAGCAATTTCCTCATTCGCATCTACGCGTGGATGATCATTCTCGGCCCGGAATCCGCGCTCAGCCACTTTGTCAACACCCTTCTCGGCGCGTTCGGAATCGCCCCGGTCACGTTATTATTCTCGCCTTTTGCAGTATTGGTGGGCATGGTATACGTACATCTGCCCTTCATGGTGCTGCCTCTCTATACCAATCTGGAGAAGCACGATCCCTCCCTTCTGGATGCGGCACAGGATCTGGGGGCGAATGCCTGGCAACGCTTCTGGCGGGTTACCTGGCCGCTGTCCCTGCCGGGCGTATTTTCAGGATCCGCGCTGGTATTCATTCCGGTGCTGGGCATGTTCGCCGTGCCGGATATATTAGGCGGCACAGGCGATATCCTGATCGGAAACCTGATCAAGGATCAGTTCCTGGGCACTCGCGACTGGCCTTTCGGTTCTGCATTGTCCATCATGCTGACACTGGCGGTACTATCCGTAGCAGGCTTGACGACATGGTTCGCCCGTTCCGCAACCGGCCAGCGGGCGATATAGCGTGAAGCGCGGCAATCCCTGGTTGTGGTCCGCGGCCGTGCTGGTTTACGCCTTCCTTTATATCCCGCTGATCATCGTAGTGCTGTACTCGTTCAACGATTCCAGGTTGAATGCTGAATGGGTCGGCTTTACCTTGTTCTGGTACAAGGCGCTGTTCAACAATACCGAAATGCTGCTGGCGGCACGCAACTCGCTCATCATCGCGCTTTGCGCCAGCTTCAGCGCTACCCTGCTGGGCACGATGTCCGGCCTGGCGATACACCGGTACAAGCTCAGGGTATTGCCGGTGCTGGTATTCACTCCAGTGGCAATGCCCGAAATCCTGCTTGGAGTATCGATCCTGCTATTCTTTTTGCAAGTCCTGAATTTCACGCTTGGAATGGTGTCCATCATCATTGCGCATACTACCTTCTGCATTGGTTTCGTTGCCATCATCGTGCGGGCGCGGCTGCAGGGAATGGATGAAAGCATCTTCGAAGCGGCGCGCGATCTGGGCGCATCGCCTTGGCAAACTTTCCGCCTCGTCACCTTGCCGCTCATCATGCCGGCTGTAGTCGCAGGCGCCTTGATGTCGTTCACCTTGTCCATCGATGATTTTGTCATTACATTCTTTACCAAGGGTGTAGGCGAACCGATTCTGCCGATCCAGATTTATACGATGATAAAAGTGGCAGTGACGCCTGAAGTGAACGCCATCTCGACATTATTGATGTTGCTGACATTGGTCATGATCATCATTGCCGCCCGGCTTGAATCAAACGCCTCCTCGGAAGAGAGCACGAAACCTCGCAAAACGGTGAAATAAGCGGTGAAACAAGCGGCGGAATAATGAACCCTCCACGACTCCTTTTTTTTCTGCTGGCATCACTGCTCACGTTCGCCGCGGGATGTACTCCCCCGAATCCGGATGCGGGCAACAGCGGCAAAAATGTCCTGCACCTGTTCAACTGGAATAACTACATCGCGCCGGAAACCGTTGCGCGCTTCGAGAAATCCTGTAAGTGCGACCTGTCGCAGGATTATTATGCCGACAACGAGGAAATGCTGGCGAAGCTCGCGGCGGGAGCCACCGGTTATGATGTTATCGTTCCCACGGGCAATGCGATCGACACCCTCATCCGCCAGGGAGCGCTGCGGCCGCTGGATAAATCGCTCCTGCCCAATTTCAGGAATATCAATCCTGCCTATCTCGATACGGCCTTTGACCCCGGTAACATATACTCGGTCCCCTACGCCTACACGCTCTCTCTGCTCGGTTTCAACAAGGAGAAGATCGAGCAGCTTGGTCTGCCGACTGATACCTGGGCAATCATCTTCGAACCCAAATATCTGGAAAAAATCAGGGGACGGGTGACCGTGCTCGACAGCCAGCGCGAGCTGATGGCCGCCGCGCTCAAGTATCTGGGCTATTCCGTGAACGATACGGATGAGAGGCATTGGCAGGAGGCCGCCGCTCTGATCGTGCGCGCCAAACCCTATTGGGCGGCCTTCAGCAATACCAGCTACATCAAGGAACTGGCAGTGGGTAATCTGTGGGTGGCGCACGGTTATTCCAATGACATGTTCCAGGCGGCGCTCGATGCCCAGAAAACCGGGCGGAAATTCACGATCAGCTATTCGACGCCCAAAGAGGGAGCAGTGCTGGCAGTGGATAGCATGGTTCTGCACAAAAGCGGGAAACGCCCCGATCTTGCTCACCAGTTCATCAATTTCATGCTGGATGGAAAGAATTCCGCCGAACTCACCAATCTCATCGGCTCGGGCAATCCCAATCTCGATGCTTTGCAATACATCCAGCCAGAAATTGCAAGCAACAAGGCCATTTTTCCCGATCCGGAACTGATTGCCCGGCTTGAAATGCTGCGCGATCTCGATCGCAAGCAGCGGCGACTGTTGAGCCGCTTGTGGACAGAAATTAAACTGCGATAATCGTTATAATTTCTGCTCATCCATTCAATACAAAAACCATGAGCTACTACCATCGGCATGTATTTTTCTGCGTGAACCAGCGTGAACCCGGCACCTTGTGCTGCAATAACTTTGGCGCCCAGGCAATGCGCGACTATGCCAAAGAGCGTGTAAAGGCACTCAAGCTGGACTCTAAGAACAAGAGGATAAGGATTAATAATGCAGGTTGCCTGGACCGTTGCAATGAAGGTCCTGTCATCGTCGTGTATCCTGAAGATGTTTGGTATACCTACGTGGACAAGGAGGATATCGATGAAATCATCGAAGAGCACCTGAAAAACGGCCGTGTGGTCGAGCGGTTACGGATCTGATCTCGGTGTATGATACTGCTCCTTCGATTCACGATTTCATGTCTATCCGTTGACTGCGCATAATTCCCAAACCCTGTCCAGAAACCTGTTCATCGACGGCCCGGCGGGAAAGCTGGAAGCGGTTCTGGCGGAGCCGGCCTCGCCTTCCCCCCGAGGGATTGCCGTCATCGCACACCCTCATCCGCTCTATGGCGGAACCATGAATAACAAGGTAGTGCATACCCTGTTCAAGTCCTTCCTGGAGCTCGAGTTTATCACGGTCAAATTCAACTTCCGGGGTGTGGAGCAGAGCGAAGGTCCCCTCTATTCGGGCAACGATGGTCTGGGAGAAGTCGAGGATGTAGTGGCGGTGACGGAAGCTGTAACAGCGGAATATGCCTCCCGTTTCAACTCTTCTCCGCCGTTGTGCCTGGCGGGATTTTCATTTGGCGGTGCAATCCAGGTTTTCGCCGCGCAACGGCTCAAGCCGCAACAAATGGTGCTGGTCGCCCCGGCAGTAGAGCGCTTGAGCGCTCCTCCCCTCTCCTTTCCGCAGGATACGCAGGATGTCCAATCTCTACCGCGCGTGCTGATCATTCACGGCGATCAGGATGACGTCGTTCCGCTTAAAACCGTTCTGGATTGGGCCGCTCCGCAGGAATTACCCATTGTCGTTGTACCCGGCGCAGAGCATTTCTTTCATCGGCGCCTGCATATACTCAAACGCATCGTCCTCGATTCCTGCCGCCCCTAGAAATTTCTTGATGAGGGGCGGGTTCTACCCGCCCTGAAATCTGCTGCACCGCCGGTCACCACCGCTATCCCGATAAGATCAATGAAGCGGACGGCAAATCAAATACAATTCAGTACCATTGAACGGAAGTTGTCAAAAAAACCCATTTCCTTCGACAGATTAGCGACGTTTGCACCGGCATCGAGAAACTTATCCTCGTCCCGATAATTGTGATTGTCAAAAATGGTGAGATTGGCTCTGGGACCGACTTTGACACTGCGAACCTTGTTCTCCCAATCGTAGCCAAACGGACCTATCAGTCGAGGCAAGGTAGCGGGGCCGCTTAAAAACAGGCTGTCGCCTTGAAAATTCTTCTTGTCAAAAAATTTCACCCAGCACCCTCTGTTTTCGAGTTCTGCTGAAACCTGGACTGGAACGAACGTCAATACGGGAACCTCGATAGTCATCTTGTCAACTTTGGCCCCGGGGTGCTTGCTTTCGACCTGTTCCGACTTTTTATTCACTACCCGCTTGTCAGAATGCTCCTGCGCGCTGAGCCCGGCTGAAACAGACATGCCGAACACCAATGTAACTATGGTCAGTAAACTACGGGAGTTCTTCTTTACCAGAATATTCATGTTATCCTCCTTGAAAACAGAAATCTGAGGATTGCAATCAGATTCGATTAACGAAGATAAAAATAAACCAGTAGACCCGGCGTGGCGTTCCTCATAGAAAAGAAGGAACGATGCAGGTCATTCTGCCGATTCTAGTGACAGCCTCCCACGTGTTCCGTTCGCTTTCACACATAACTGATCCATACCACCGAAGGGATGGACAACAGGAGAAAGCAATCGTAATTCGCCCCTCTATCGACTACAGAACTTTTCTGTTGATCGGGTTATCCCACATGATAAGTGGGTGAAAGATAAGAAGTATGTATTACGACGCCGACGTCTCGATGTCTGACGTTACTGGATCCCACTAGCTGCGCTTCCAGGTAGGGCAGACCAGGCTATGATCTTCTTCGGGTGCCTTGCCATCATTCCCATTTTAACAGCGCAGTTTGCGAAGGATTTATTCACAGGTTCCCTGGGAGGAAGAACTGGCGGATAAGGCAGAGTGCCCCCGGATATAGCCGGGAAGAGCGAATTGATCTTTCCGGAAAAACCGGTTTACACTGGCTGGAACATGTTCGCAGAAAATGACGAGTCGGAGATTCTTATGCAGCGTCTGCTTATCCTATGCGGCATACTCCTGTTGTTGGCGGGATTATTGTGGCCCTGGTTGTCGAAGCTGCCCTTTGGCCGTCTTCCCGGAGATATTGTCATTGAACGCGAGAATTTCAGACTCTACTTTCCGCTCACCAGCGGGCTGCTGGTGTCGCTGGTTCTGTCGTTTCTGTTGTGGTGGTGGACCCGAAAATAAATCAGGGGAGAAAATGTGAGTTTATATGAATCGATGGTATTCTGGTTTGTAAAGGAATTTGCCAAGGCTATCCTGGGCCTCGCCCTGGTGCTGGGAATAGTGGTTTTCCTGTGGTGGATCAACACAGAGGACTGAATCCCCGCTGCCGGGTACGAGTGTGTTCAAGTTTAGCTGGAAGTGGGCTGCAGCTTTTCCTTTTCTTCCGGTAAAGCTTTCCTGATCGCATCCTCCGCCAGGGTGGATTCCGGCCAGGATGGAGGCTTGTCAATAAGGGGTTTGAGGACCGGTACCAGTTTTTTCATCACCTGTGTGGAAAGTGCCGAGGTAAACGTATAGTTTGCTGCATCCACTCCCGGTACGAATGCAGTCATGGTCCCGAAAAAACGGTCGCCGATAAAGAAGACAAAAGTTGCAGAACGGTTCACCGCACGCGATTCCTTGATGACTCCCGATGAAGAAAACGTGATATGACGATGATCACCCGTGCCGGTTTTCCCGCCGATCAGGATTTCCGAGCCATCCTCTTCCACCATTGCATGCGCCAGCCGCGAAGCCGTACCCACCGCTACCACCTTGGTCAGGACACTGCGCACCGTTGCCGCCAGTTCGGGGGAAAATACTCTTTCACCCTGGAGGGGTTTCTTCTCGACGATCGTCTCGAAAGGCGTGTCGGCTGCAAAGCGCAGACGCTCGATCAGCAGCGTGGGTACCCGGACGCCATCGTTGAGGATGACACCCATAAGCTCGGCAAGGGCCGCGGGGTGATCCGCGGAACTTCCTATTGCCGTAGCGAGCGATGGTACGAGAGAGTCGAAAGGATACCCGAGGCGCTTCCAGCTGCGGTGAATTTCGAGAAATGCCTCGACCTCCAGAAGGCCGCGGATACGCACGTCCTGGGAGTTTTTATGGATAGTATTGAACAGCCAGTGATAGACGGCAATGCGCTCGCCGGCGCTCGCGTCGATCACCTCCTTGTAGTCGGCTGCCGGATGCAGGATCAGGTAACGCGCCAGCCATAGTTCCAGAGGATGAACCGTGACGATATGGCCCTGATCCGCCAGCGAATATTTTCCTGGTGCATAAGCCTCGTACAGATCCTCCAGTCTATAGGTATCCAGCTGTTTGAACCGGGGCAAATGCGGGGTCATGAAGGCCACGAATTCGACCAGACTGGAGGCTGGGTAAATATAGCGGTAAGCCGCTGCGAGACGCCGGGGCGTGTGCCGGAAGCTGGAAAAGAATATGTCGCTCACCTCGCGCGGATCAGTGGACTTGTCTTTGTACTTCAGGTAAAAACGGTTGATGAACACTCTGCCTTCCTTGTCTGCAAAGCGCCGAAGATATTCCCCCCGATCGGAATTACTCGCATCCCTGAGTATTTTGGCGGACGACCCTCCCACCTGGAACATGTAGTAACGCACGATATCCCGCATCAACCGGATATAGACGAGATTAACCGAGTTGGTCGTGGCCTCGCGTACGCTCATGATCCTGTAGTTGTCTTCGGGCTTGAAATTATGAAAGACGTGCTGGCCCCCCCCGGTAAAGAAGCGCTCATAGGGATTGGCAGAGTACTTGCGCTCCATGGCCGCATTCAACATGGATCTCAGGCTCTTGTCCCCACTATGCAAAAGATGGTCGATTGCCCAGCGGCTGAGCGCGTCGCTTGGATCGACCTCTTCCGCGCGTAATGCTTTCAGTTCCCAGGCTGCATATTTTCGATGCAGGGCCTCGACAATTTCGAGATACGTCACGAGTGTCCTCAACTTGGCGGTGGAACCCAGATCAAGCTTGGTCCCCTTGTTGATATCGAGAGGCTGGTCGAAATTGTCAGCGAGAATGCGGAACTTGGCGCCGTCGGGAGTCAATTCTGAAAGGGTGAAGCTATAGATGATTTTGGATGGATCTTCTTTTCCCAACAGGCGATGGCCATACAGTCCCGCCGCTACCGCATTTATCGGGTCCCTCAACTGGCGCAGCATTTCGGTGGTCCTTTTTTGCAGCTCGATATCGAGCGTGCTCTGCACGGACAGATCCAGCCGGTCCAGATCATACAGCCCCTGTAGCCCGAGTTGGGACGCAAGGCGTACTCGCGCCGCATTGACCGCCTTCTGGGCGGAAAAGTCCTTGATCTCCTCCGGCTTGAAGGCATCCCGAAACCGCAGAGGTTGTCGAAGGGCAGCATCCCTGAGTCTGGGTGGAATCACTTTCACCTGGGTAAGCACGCGCAGATAGGCATCCGTGAGCTCATCGAGCTCCTGGCGGCCAGCCAACAGATAATAGGAAGGCCTCCGCTGCGCAATCATGAGGCTCAGTACGTGCTTGTAGCGCCCTGCAGCCTTGGCAAATTCGGTTTCGTTCCGGTATTGCCAGTTCAGGATGCGGTTGGTTTCTTCGAAATCGAGCCCATACCAAGCCCAGAGAGCGTCACCGATTCCATTCGTTTCTCCGAACCCGAGAGCGCCCGCAAGCGGAACGGTATTAAGATAGTCCACCATGATCTGTTTGCGGACCGCCAGCGTGTTGTCCCCCTGCAGATACGCACGCACGGAGGCGGAAGCAATCTGCTGGAACTTGTCCCCGCTGGTAAGCGTCAGCCCGTTGGGAGAATGACGGTATTTCTCGATCTGCGTGGCAAGCGTACTGCCGCCGGGAACATCATGGTCGGAATTGAAAACCTGAATCCCTTTGTCCAGGATTGCCCTGCCGAGCCGGGCCCAGTCTATGGCGGGATTTTTTTTCGGCCGGGTTTCATCCAGCAATTCACGGTTTTCGATAAACAGAAGACTGCTCGTGATCACCGACGGAACGGATTCGAATTTATCATACACCCGTTTCGGAAACGACACGCGGTATAGCGATTGCCCGTTGCTTCCGGTTATCTCGAGGCCCGCCTGGGATTTTTCGCGATATGGCACGAACACGCCCCGCCGGACCAGATCCTTCATCTGCCTGGAAGCATGCGCCTGCGCCTGCACCTCGAAACCATGTTTTTCCAGGTTCTGAAGCAACCGGGGCAGGCTGCTGTAGCCCAGACGAATATCATACGGCCCGGTCTGGGAAAGAGCGAGTTGGGTGAAGTCTTCATCCCGACCGCTTCTTATCTCCCACTTCAGATCGCCAGCCAGCTTTGACAGACGCCATGCCTGATACCAGGATGTTTCTATTTCCCGATAGACAAGAAAGACTGCAACTGAAAGCGCAGCAAAAAGCAGGATTAATACGCGGGGAGTGAAAAACCTGAGTGCACGCCGCAAAGTAGGAATCAGCAAGGGTAAAAATACAACATTACTGTTTTATGGATATCAACCAAACCACGAAATGCAGCATTTTCCTCGACTTGTTCGTTTTTTTGAATTCGTGTCGAATCTCTGATCAAAAAGATTGTTAAATCTTTTCGCTTCTTATTTCGTTTCGGACGCAAACACCGCCGGCATTATGGACATGATAAATAAGCGGGTATCGAACTGCAATGTTTAAGACAGTCAGCAGCAAGGCGGATTCCGCAACGCCGGATATGTACCGGAAACAGTCTGTCGAGACGATGAAACCTTCCGCATCAAACCTGGCGTGAGTGCCGCAATATGACATGCGACAATTTGTCACATGCGGCAATATGCCACATTCCTAATTCCCACGATTTGCCTTACATTCCACCTCAGCAGCTATACAGGGTTTGCCGACATTCTCCTGGCCGCAGGTGACAAGCTCCTTCCGGTTTTTTCCCGGCACGAGGCTTCGGGCTTCACGTCGATATGCATTCCGCCTTCGAGCAAATGACTTCGTTTACAGCATTGATGGTTGCTTTGGCCCTGTTGCTTGGGCCTGCTTGCAGCAATTCACAGGAATTCGATGAAAACAAGAAAAATGATAAGAAGAAAAAACACAGCAACCGCACTATCTGCGGTCTTGACGATAATCTGCCCAGGTTTTGCCATGGCGCATGAAACTGAACTTACTCCGATTGTGGTAACCGCCAATCCGATCATAGATCGCATTCGTATCGACGGTTTTTCCAGCACATCGGCGGTCGTCACCGAAAGCCAGTTGCACGACCAGAATGCATTCGATCTGGCTACCGCGCTGCGGCGCACGCCTGGCGTCCAGATATCGCGCTACAACCCTGTGGGCGCCTTTGGTGGGGATCAGGGCGGCGGGGTTTATATCCGCGGGATGGGCGTCAGCCGGCCCGGCAGCGAAATCAAAACCTACATCGATGGCGTTCCATTTTACATGGGGGTCTGGAACCATCCCTTGCTCGATCTTCTGCCGGTCAACGGCATGCAGGCAATCACAGTATATAAAAGCCCGCAGCCACAAATCAACGGAAACAACTTTGCCTCGATCAATTTGGAAACCAAGCGCGCCACTGAAGAGGGCCTGCATGCCAGCGGCAGGATATCCGGAGGCTACTTCAGCACCTTCATAGAGCAGGCGGATCTGGTGGGCAGTTATGGAAACGTGGATTTCATGCTGGCGCAAGGCCACGCCCAATCGAATGGACATCGGCCTAATGCGAACGGCGAGCTGAACAATGTAATGGGACGCATCGGGGTGCGCCTGAACGCTAATTGGTCAGTTGGCACGAGCTTTCTTTATGTCAACAACCAGGCAGGTGACCCGGGTGACAACCGGCTCCCGGTGCCCGCCGTGGCGCCACAATACAATACCCAGGCAGGAATCGTCTCTGTTTTTGTATCGCATCGTCATGGCAACTGGCGTGGTGGCCTGCGTGTTTACCACAATAGAGGGGAAGGCAACTGGTTGCATCAATCCGGATTAGAAGGAGACCAGTTCAATAACTTCCAGATGACTGGCATGCGCTGGAAAGAAGAATTCTCCCTATGGAGGGGGAGTGCTATTGTTGCCGGTCTCGACAGCGACTGGGTTTCGGGCGACGTACGATTCAACCGGCTGCCGCCAGCTCCACGAGACAGTTTCGATACACCGACTTTCCGTGTTACCTCGCCCTATGTGGCATTAAGCCAGAAGATCGATCTCAATGAAAACTGGTCGCTGGTGCCGTCGGTCGGGATACGTGTCTACGATCACAGCATGTTCCGCACGAGAACCTCGCCCCACGCGGGCCTCTCCCTGGTTTCCGAGAAGCTGACCCTCTTCGGCAATGTTTCACGCGGCATCAACTATCCAGGTCTGGAAGCACCTGTTCTCTCCTTCCTGATTCCGCCGTTGGGGCAGACATGGAAACAGCTGTCCGCGGAAGAACTCAACCATGCGGAGATCGGTTTGAAACTGACACCTATCGACGCGACGCAAATCGATGTCAGCCTCTTTATCGACCAGGTAAAGAACCGGTTCATCTTCGGCTTTCCGCCGAATGTTCCGCCACCGCCTCAATTCCTCAATCTCGGCACTTATTCGATCCGGGGTGCCGAGATTGCGATCACGCAGAATATCGGACGTCATTGGACGATATTCGGCGGGCTGACCTTGCTCGATCCTACCATCGACAACCTGCCTTATACCCCGGCAAGAGCGGTTACAGCCGGTCTTAATGGCCAATTCGGAATGATTCGCGTGACGATCGATACCCAGTACCAATCCAGCGTACTGGCGCTCAGCCGCTCCCGCTCAGCCGGGGCAGGGAATACCGAGCGAGTCGACTCCTTTGTAATCATGAATGCGCGTGTCTCCCACCCATTGCCTTTCCTGGGCACGAAAGGAGAAATTTTCGTGGCCATGGAAAACCTTCTGGATGCCAACTATGCCTACCGTCCGGGGTATCCCATGCCGGGTCGGTGGGGACAAATCGGCATAGCCGCAAGCTTCTAAGAAATGATGATCCTTTGACTTGAACATGGAGGTTTCGAATGCAGCTATCACCGCTGGTACATCCCTCGGAAGAATTGAGTAAAGAAGAAATTTCGCGCTACAGCCGCCATCTGCTGATTCCGGATGTCGGTCTGGAAGGGCAGCAGCGTCTCAAGAACAGCAAGGTCCTGGTAATCGGCGCCGGAGGGCTGGGATCGCCGACGCTCCTCTATCTGGCCGCAGCCGGCGTGGGAACCTTGGGCATTATCGATTTCGATATTGTTGATGAATCCAATCTACAGCGGCAGGTCATTCATCGGCAGCAGGATATCGGCAGACCCAAATGCCGGAGTGCGCAGGACTCGGTCAAGGCCCTGAATCCCTATATCCAGGTTCGGATTCACGATGAACGACTCGAAACAACAAATGCTATTGACATCATATCGGACTACGATCTGGTAATAGACGGAACGGATAACTTCTCCACCCGCTATCTCGTCAACGATGCCTGCGTGCTGGCTGGAAAGCCCTATGTCTGGGGGTCCATTTTCCGCTTCGAAGGGCAGGCCTCGGTCTTCTGGGAAGATGCGCCAGGAGGACGCGGCCTGAACTACCGCGACCTTTATCCCGAACCCCCGCCGCCCGAAATGGCCCCGTCGTGTGCGGAAGGCGGCGTGCTGGGCATACTGTGCGCATCCATCGGCGCGATCATGGCTACCGAGGCCATCAAATTGATTACCGGTCTGGGCAATACCCTGCTCGGCAGGCTTGCTGTCTACGATGCCCTGGATATGACCTTCAGATTCATCCCGCTGCGGCGAGCCCCGGTCAGGACACCGATCACCCGGCTGATCGATTACCAGGCATTTTGCGGCCTCCCGCAGTCAACGACGGGCGGCAAACCGAACGTACCCACGATCAGCGCCCTGGAATTGAAAGAGATGCGGGATTGCAGCGTAGCCATGCAGCTTATCGATGTTCGCGGAATCCAGGAATGGAACATCGTGCATATCGAAGGGGCAAATCATATTCCCAAGGACAGGATGATGTCCGAGGAAGTTTTAGCCCGATTGAACAAGGATGAGCTTATCGTGCTTCACTGCAAAATGGGCGTGCGGTCCCGGGATATTCTCATGGAGATGCGCAAGCGGGGGTTTACGAATGTCAAAAGCCTGGATGGCGGAATCCTGGCGTGGATCAGGGATGTGGATCAGACATTGCCAAGTTATTGAGCGAGTCGTCACTAGGGTAGAGCTCCAACCGACATACCCGGACGTCGGGCGAAGCCTGGCTAACCTGGCAATCCATATGCGAAAACCTCTGGATTCCGGATGAGGCACACAATGACGGAATTATATTTTTCTCGACCGGGAATATGCTGATTAATGTCAACATCATGGAGGATAAGAATCATGCTGACCATACACGCCAAGCTCGTTGAAGCAATGCTTGCTCAGGCACATAAAGATCATCCTTTTGAAATCTGCGGGGTCATTGCCGGTCCGGAAAAATCGAATCTTCCCCTGCGCCTCATCCCGATGCGCAATGCAGCCCAGTCCGAAACATTTTTCAAGTTCGATCCGCAAGAGCAGCTACAGGTCTGGAGAGAGATGGAGGCACGTGGCGAAGAACCCATCGTGATTTATCACTCCCATACCCACACTCCAGCCTATCCAAGCCGTACCGACGTGCAATACGCGTCCCAGCCCCAATCCCATTATGTCATTGTTCCAACCGATCCCGCATACGGAGAAGAAATCCGCAGCTTCCGCATTCTCGATGGAATGGTCACCGAAGAGAGAATCAGGATGATAAATTCATATAAGGCGGAATGGGAGTTATCGATGGAGGCAATGGTAGCCTAGGGCGCCTTCTGGAGGGTTCGATTTTTCGCAAACAGGTTGATCAGGAATATTGGCAGGTGGTAGCGGGATTGAGGCACGCGTGAAAACGCTTGAACCTGCCAATTAGATGAACGCGATACGCTTTTATGTTGAATAAGGGCGTTAATGCGAATTTAAATCCTTATTAATACTTTTCGTGTTTAAAACCAAATATGGAGAAATAAATATGCCGATAACCATAAGTATCCCGACCATACTCAGACCCCTTACCGACAACCAGAAGCGTATCGAAGTGGATGGCTCCAATGTGCTCGATGCCATTGAACGGATGGAACAACAGTACCCTGGCGTCAAGGAAAAACTGATCACCGGGGGCGAAGCACACCGCTTCGTCAATATCTATGTGAACGACAACGATATTCGCTTTAGCGAGGGCCTCTCGACCAGCCTCACTGATGGCGACTTGCTGACCATCCTGCCTGCCGTTGCAGGGGGTTGAGTCCGAAATTATTCCTGTCCCGTGAGAAACATGAGCATGAATCGAACATTGACGGGTTGTGTGATGAAGGGTCCGAAAAGCATAACCCCTGATTTTGCCCCCATAGCCTCCTCGTTTCTTTATCAGTCCGAAGCATTGGGGATGCAAACCGTAGCAGATGGAAATTGTGCAGGCGACGAGACATTGTGCTTCGAATTCGAAACACCCCACACCGCCCCTGTCACATGTGAGATCACCCGATGGGAAGATCCTTTCCGGCAGGCCGCCGTAAGCGAAAACATCATGCAGGCAGCATGCGGATTGATGTCGGTGCACGGGCGAAGCCATCGGCAGCCGAAACCTCTGGGGCTGAACTACGTTTCGACCTTGACTGCGGCACTGGCGCTTCAGGGCAGCATCGCCGCTTCCATTGCCCGGCTGCGGGGACTGCCTGTTTCCAGCAGTACTGTCTCGATGGCAGCCGCAGGCTTGTTGAGCATGAGTCAGTATATCGCCGGGGCGACTGCTTCGGAGTCTCCTGAAACCACCGAGGCCGCTGAAGCCACTCGTCCCCTTCCTGGCTCATCCCCCGCTTGCCCTCCCTTTGTCTCCCTGGACGGAGTCATTTTTGAACTCGAAACACTTGACGCCGGCCCCTGGCAAAGATTCTGGTCAACACTGGGTGTAAGTTCAGCAGCGGCGGGAAAAGGATGGAGAGTTTTTCTGCTGCGATACGCAAAAGCGGCCTCGCCATTGCCGGATGAGCTGTCCCGCGCTATCTCGAGGCTGACCTATCACCGCATCTCGCAAGTGTGTGCGAGAACCGGCATGGCTATCTGCCCCGTCCGCTCGATCGATGACAGGGCACAGGACGACGATGCCAGACAAATCTGGCAGCAAGGCCCGTGGGCGTTTTCGTCGTTCTCATCCGAACCAAAACCGAATGGAGAATACCTGCTCCCCGCGGGCGGCGCATTGCCGGAGGATGATTTGCCGTTAAGCGGATTCACAGTGATCGAATCATGCCGGCGCATACAAGGTCCTCTCGCCGGGCATTTGCTCGCACTCCTCGGGGCAACCGTTATCAGGATAGAGCCGCCAGGCGGCGATCCGCTGCGAGGAATGCCGCCCATGGCTGCAGGTTGCTCCGCGCGTTTCCAGGCGCTCAACCATCTCAAAACGGTGCGCGAAATCGATATCAAATCCGCAGCTGGAAAAACAGAAATCAGGGAGCTGGCACGGCACGCCGATATTTTTCTGCACAATTGGGCGCCGGGCAAAGCGGTACTGCTCAATCTCGATCATGGCGATCTGGCGGCAATCAACCCCTCCCTGATTTATGCGTATGCAGGCGGATGGGCCACCGATTGTGCCGAGCACGTCTCTTCAAATTCAATGCCCGGAACGGATTTCATGGCTCAAGCCTATTCGGGAGTGGCAGGAAAGGTCGGAGGAGGTGGCAGCAGCCGTGGCGGCTCCTTGTTCACCGTCCTGGATGTGCTCGGAGGCGTGGTAGCGGCTCAAGGTGTCACGATTGCACTGCTTAACCGGTGCATGAACAATGTGGGGGCGAAGGTCACTTCCTCGCTCATGAGCGCAGCAACACTTTTGTGTGCCGAGGATTTCCGGGATATATACAGTTTGCCGGCTTCCGGTTCAAAACCTTCGACAAGTATCATCAATGACGTTTACGCCACAAGGCAGGGCAGGATTGCAATCGAATGCCCCGATGTGGATACGGTATTACGGCTCGCGGAAGTCCTCGACCTTACTCCTGGCATTGAAAACAATGGCTTCCAGCAATGCTTGAGCGAAGTGTTCCTCTCAAAAACGGCTGACCAATGGGTTGAACTCTTCCAGCACGCAGGCATTCCCTCCGCCGTCGTCATCGAAGATCTTGTCGACCTTCAAACCCTGGCGCATCTGCAACCAGGGCTGACCTCCGGTTCTTATACCCAAGTCAATTCTCCCTGGAGATTTAAATGAACCATTCCGGCATCCTGGATATGGTCCCCGCCGAGGTCCGCGCGCAATGGGCCCGGCAGGGAATCTATCCGAATAAATCCCTGTACGAGTTGTTTTGCGAGCGAGTGGAGCAACAGCCGGATAATCCGGCAGTAATATCGCTCGACCATACCACCAGTTACGCAGCGTTGCTGGACAAGGTCCATCGCCTGGCAACCAGTTTCCAGGAATTGGGCATTGTTGCGGGCGATGTAATCTCATACCAGCTTCATAACGACTGGCGGAGCTGCGCGATCGACCTGGCGGCGGCCGCGCTTGGAGCCATCGTGGCACCTTTTCCGCCAGGCCGCGGCCGCCTCGATATCCAGTCCCTGCTCAGACGCTGTGACGCCCGTGCAATTATTGTCGAGCGCGAATATGGAAAAACCGACCTTTGCGAATTGATCGAATCCATACGCCCCACTTTGCTTTCACTGCGCATCCTCGTGGTCGATGGCGCAGCCGGAGACGGTTGGCACGCACTGGATGAATTGTTCCGGCCCGCCTCCATTGAACCGGACCTGCCGACAGTCTGCCCCGATTCACCTGCCCGTTTCCTGATCTCATCCGGCACGGAATCCGAGCCCAAATGGGTGGCTTATTCTCACAACGCGCTGGCGGGCGGACGAGGGCGATTTCTGCAACGAATTCATCCCGAAGGAAAGACTTTCAGGGGTCTTTACCTGATGCCGCTCGGCACCGCATTCGGCTCCACGGCGACATTCGGGGTTTTATCCTGGCTGGGCGGCTCCCTCATTGTCCTGCGGCAATTTGACGTTGCAGCTGCTATTCAAGCCCTCGCGGAACTGAAGCCCACGCATATATTGGGCGTTCCCACGATGTTTCAACGCATTGCCGCAGACCCTGCGTTGACGCAGGCGGATACGTCCAGCCTGGTTGCCATCATCAGCGGCGGCGCGAAAATCGATGAAACCTCCATTCGCCGATGTACGAAGGCGTTCCGATGTGGATTCATCAGCTTGTATGGTTCTGCCGATGGCGTCAATTGTCATACGACCCTGGATGATGACCTGGAAACCATTATCAGGACGGCGGGAAGGCCCAATCCGGAAATCTGTTCCATTCGTATAATCGATGACCAGAAGCAGGAAGTACCGCAAGGTTGCATAGGAGAAATAGCGGCCAGGGGTCCGATAAGTCCCATGCAGTACGTCAATGACCCGGATCTCGACGCCCTGTACCGTGACCAGGAGGGATGGGTGTATACCGGTGACCTCGGCCTTATTGATGAAGAGGGCCATCTGGTGCTATCCGGCCGCAAGAAAGACATCATCATTCGGGGCGGCGTCAATATCAGTCCCGCTCAAATTGAAAACATTGCTGTTTCCCATCCGGCGGTTGTCAGCGCAGCCTGTGTTCCGGTGCCCGACGCGGACCTGGGACACAGGGTTTGCCTCTGTCTCGTCACGAGAGAGGGAGCGGAACGTCCGTCACTTTCCCAGTTCACCCGTTTTCTCCATGAAAAGGGCCTGGAGACAAGCAAGCTTCCCGAATACCTGCGCTATTACCGCCAGCTGCCCCTCAGCCCTGCGGGAAAAATCGATAAGAAGCGGCTGACTACCGAAATCGAATTCACGGAACATCCCGCCCACCGGAGTCATCCCGAATGGGCACATTGATGCTGCAAGCATATCAGGAGCAAGCATCCTCCCATACCGAAGCAGCCCGATCTCTTTCGTGCGAGGTAAGAAAGTTCGTCGACAAGGTAATCATCCCTTGCGAGCCGCGCCTGGCCGAGGGAGGGGATTCGGCAGCGCAACTGCAATCGGAATTGACCGAAAAAGCACGGCGTGCCGGCCTCTGGGGCCTGTTTTATCCGCTCTCCCACAGCGGAAAAATTGCTTCTCTTGAAGATTACCTGATCGTAGCCGAGCAGGAAGGACGCTCAGAGTTCTCGTCCGCGATCTTTGGCAGCCATTCAGCCCTGGATGCGCACATGCTCCTGAAGTTCGGCAGCGATGAAATTCACAGAAATTTCCTGGAACCCATGGTTGCCGGGGAAGCCACTCCCAGTTACGGCATGACCGAGCCCGATCATGGCGGCTCGTTTCCCACGCTGATAACGACTTCCGCCCACCTGTCGCACGGAAACTGGACGATCAATGGCAGAAAATGGTTTGTCGGCAATGCCGACCGTGCCACTTTTGTCACGGTTCTGGCGCGCACTGGCAAAGAAGAAATCCATACCCGCCAGACGCTTTCAATGATCCTTGTTCCCACGAACTCCCCTGGATTCAGTATCGAGCGCCAGATTCCCATACTGGGGCGTTTTCTGGGCCAGGGTGAAATGTCTTTCACCGATGTGCAGGTCCCCGAATATAACCGGTTGGGCAAAAATGACAATGGCACAGAGCTGATGAGTCAACGGCTCCGTCTCGGCCGTCTGCTTCGCGCGATGAACTGGGTGGGACTGGCGCAACGATGTTTCGACCTGATGGGTATGCGCATCAATTCCCGCCGCGGCCTTTCAGCCCGGCTGCCTTACAAGCAGCTCGTAAGGCAGCACATTGCCAACACTTATCAGGCTATTGCAAGCGCGCGCGAATTGATTCGCGTTGCTGCACGCGGAATCGATATTCAATGCCCCAGCGATGTGCGGATCAATGTCGCCAAAATGGCTGCGTCACAAGCACTCTGCATTGCCTCCGATTCAGCGGTGCAGCTTTATGGTGCTGAAGGCATCAGCGACCTCACGCCCCTCTCCGGAATTTACAGGATAGCGCGCACGTCGCGAATTCTCGACGGCACCGACGAGTCGCTTATCAGTTCGACAGGCCGCCGGCTCATCGACTTCTTCAAGGAAGAGGACGTTTATCATTTTGGCTAAATCACTATTTGCAGGCATCTGGTTCAGGATTGTCCTGGTATTTGCCATGGCCCTGCCGATGCTTGTCTTGTATGCCATCAGCACGCTTGGACCATTCCTCGTGCGCGATCTGCGCTTCGAGCCCGGACTGCCGGGTTATCTCGTGATGAGTGCATTCGGCATCGCGGCCATTCTATCGCTCTGGTCAGGCGCGTTCGTCGACCGGATCGGGACACGCCGAGCGCTGGCAGTGCTCTTCTTCGCCGTAGCGCTTGCTTTTGCGCTGATTGCAACGGTTGAAGATTATTACTCCCTGGTTGCAGCGGCTGCCATTTGCGGAATCGCCCAGGCGCTGGCAAACCCGGTCACCAATTTACTGATCGCGCAGCATGTTTCACCGGAGAAAAAGGCGACAGTCGTAGGATTCAAGCAATCCGGCGTTCAGCTTGCGGCGCTTTTTGCAGGTCTCATTCTTCCCGCCATCGCAACGCAATACGGGTGGCATGCCGCATTCGGCATCGTTGTTCCGGTAGCGATACTGTTCGGAATTACGACACCCTTCATCGCTCCGCGGAAACCCTCGGAAACGCGTAAAGCTTTCACTGTCCCCCTGCCAAATGTACTGCTGCTGCGTTTGATGGCCATCCAGTTTTGCGTGGGTATAGCACTCTCCGCCTTCGTTACGTTCCTGCCGACCTTTGCCGTCCGCCAAGGGATGGCGCTGTCGGTGGCGGGAAGCTTGATCGCCGTCTTCGGCGTGATGGGGATACTCTCGCGGATAACATTGACACCCCTCGGTGCCAGAATGAAAGACGAATCGCTGCTTCTGATTGTGCTCATCGCCATTGCAGCTTGCGCAATCGCGGTGACGATGAGGGCCAATGCGGACAGTCATTGGCCCCTCTGGGCAGGAGCTGTGGGAATGGGCCTCACCGCCGTCGGCACCAATGCAATCGCAATGAGCATGTTGATCAGGGATGCCACATTTGGCCCGATAGCAACGGCATCCGGTTTTGTTTCAGTCGCTTTCTTCAGCGGGTTCGCATCCGGCCCGCCCCTTTATAGCGAGTTTTCGAATTATTCCGGCAACTCCCAGTCTTCCTGGGGCTTGTTGATCGGCGTGCTCTTGTGCGGGTGCCTGACGGCCCTGGGACTGGCTTCTGCCCGACGGCGCAAGGCGCAAACACCGGCGCCAACTGGCGCGGTTCAGCGCGCGACTACCGCAAAGGTGCAAGAACCTGTGAAGCCATGAATCCAATAACTCCCATGATCTCGCGCAAGAGTAATCCAAGCAGCGCAAGAAGACAGTTTAGTGTTTGTAATTAAGGAACCGCTGAACAAATCCTCCGCAGAGCGCGTTGCTGTCAAAATCGGGATGATCACGAGGCGCGCGACGAAGCTCGTAGCTCGGACTACGATGCCAAGGAGCGCAACGAAGTGAGCGTGCGATTTTGCTGCAACCCCCTGGGACGGAGCTTTGCGGGCGATCTGCGCTGTCAGACTCCTAGCGAAGGGGATCAGCCATTCGCGTCGTCGCCTTTCGCGCATCTCATCCCGCAAAGCCACCGTCGCGCCTGCGAGGGATTTGTTCAGCGATTCCCTAAGAATAACCGTCGAAGACGATCAAGATGGGAAATCCTTTGCATCTTGATCTGCCTCATGTTTCAAGCCACGGGTACATGGGCTGCTGCGGACGGCATCAAACCCATAGGTCAGATTAACGAATATCTGCGGCTGATGGGCGAGCTGTACGGCAGCCACGAGACCTGGAATTTTTTTCGACCAGACCCGGCAACCAATAACAACAACGATTATGGCTTGTGGGCAGCGCGGGCAAGATTGGGCGCCCTGCTCACCACGCCCTATATCGATGGCTATGCGCAAGCCCAATATATCGGTTTATACAGCCTTCCGGACGATGCGGTTGCATCTCCCGGCGGCCCGCTGGGACTGGGCGGCGCCTATTTCCTTGCCAACCAGTCAACGAATGCCAGCAACGTTTTTCTGAAACAGGTTTATCTCGACTTCAAGTTCAGTTCATTGGGGCTGCCGGGAGCGTTGCTTAAAATCGGCCGGTTCGAGTTCATGGATGGCATGGAATATACAACAGGCATCGGCAAGTTCGACGGCCTTAAACGGGCACGTATCGCCCAACGCCTCCTTGCCTCCAACGTCGTCCATGTAGGTCGAAGCTTCGACGGCTTTACCGCTGTTTATGACCGGCCCGGTTTCAATGTAACGGCTGCCGGGATACGTCCCACCCAGGGCGGGTTCACCGTCCAGGGGCAAAAAGAAATCGGCGACATCAATCTGTTTTACGCGGCACTCACCAGCAAGAAGGATGTTCTGCTCCCAGGAACAGAAGGTCGCCTCTTCTACCTCAATTACGAGGACAAACGCAACACGCAGGCGGTGGACAACCGTCCTGCCGCAGAACGGCCCAGGCTTGATAACCAGAACCTGAATCTCCATACCATCGGCGCGCACCTGCTCACCCTCCATCCGTTAGGGTCGGGCAGCATCGATGCGTTGTTGTGGGGGGCTTATCAGTTCGGTGACTGGACCAACCAGGGCCACCAGGCATGGGCGATTGCGGCAGAGGCCGGATATCAATGGACGGCTCTTCCCTTCCAGCCATGGCTGCGGGCGCTCTATTTCAGAAGTTCAGGCGACGACAAGGCCAATGACGGCACGCATAAAACCTACTTTACCGCCCTTCCCAGCGGGCGTGCGTATGCCAAGCTCCCTTTCTACAACCTCATTAATATGCAGGATGCATTTCTTCAGATGATCGTCTCGCCCACTCCGAAAACCAGAGTGACAATCGATCTGCACCATCTGTCCCTCAGCAATTCGAGTGATCTGTTCTACTCAGGGCTCGGACCGACGTCCCGCTCGGGTGCATTTGGCTACTCGGGTCGCCCCTCCGGCGGCAAAAGTGATGTAGGTCAATTGGTGGACATCAGTTTCACGCACACGCTCAACAAGCACTTGTCATGGCGGTTCTATTACGGCCATGCATTCGGCGGCAGCGTGGTCAGGAATTTTTATCAGGGCAAGAAAGATGCGGACATGGTCTACATCGACTTCAGCCTGGTTTTTTGAAGCAACTTTTTACTTGATCTCTTACGCACATGCTTGAAAAGACCCGATACAGCATCGAGGAGCAGTCGTCAGGCGTCCTGTTGAATCCTGCAGAAATGAAGCAGGCACTGGAGTTGCTGGTACAGCGCATGGGGACCATTCATTCGAGCTGCGCGAACAGTTTTCCACTTTATTCGCCGAAGGTTGCCGATCGATGGATCTTATCGGCAGGCGGTTCCTGGGTCGGAGGATACTGGGGGGCGTGCTGGTGGCTACGGTCACGGATAACAGGTTCCCTGTCCGATCGCCATAAAGCTGCCGCCATCTGCCAGCGGCTGTCGCCTAAAATGGCAACCGACTCCATTAACCGAAACCTCATATTCTGGTACGGGGCAGCACTTGGCGATCTCTGGTTCAGTGACGCAAAGGCGCGTGGCCTTGCCTCGGCATCCATTTCCACGATTGCCTCTTCCTATGATCCGGAAATGCATTGCATTCCACTTGGTAGAGATATGGGAGGCGGAAAGGAAGGCCATCAACTCATCTCCGTGGACTCGCTTGCTCCCCTGATCCAGCTTCTGAATCATAGTGAGGATAGTGCTCATCATCAAGTCGCGCGTACTCACGCAAGCACCCTGGCGGGAGTGTGCGGTATCGGCAATGGCGCATTTCACCCCGGCGCGCGCTTCGCTGACGGGCACTTTCGGCCAACGGAACCGGCAGGCGTATGGTCTCGCGGTCAAGCGTGGGCCATGCTGGGCCTAAGCCGGGCAGCAGCACTGTGGGGAGAACCTTATCTGACCTGCACGTTGCGCGCGTGTGAATACTGGAAGCGCTCGCGATTGGCGCTCCTGCCCCTGAATCGGCTGGATGATCCATCAGGTCTTGCCGACCCTTCGTCCTCGGTCATCGCGTCCCTCGCAATGCTCACCCTCGCTGAACTGCTGGCGGACGGGATGCAATGGCGTGCTTCCGCCCATCGGGAGATTGCCGCGATCGTTCGAAGCGATTACTTCACCGGTTTTCATGAAAACGGCAGCCATGTAAAAAGTGGCGATTCGCCTTCCGGAATATTCTGGGGCTGCTGTTATAAGACCAACAGCAACAAAGAGGAAATGGTCGAATCTGCCTGGGGCAGTTTTTTTCTCATGGCCGCTCTCTGCGTTCTGCTGGATATGCTGAAGCCGAACGAGTTTTAAAAATACTGCTGAATCGAGCAGCATCTGGAACGCAATCAAGATATAGGAAAAAGGAGAAAAGGCCATGAAAAGCGTCTGCCTGAAAATCACCAGCCTCATCAGCCTCGCCAGCCGAATCACGACAGGTTTATCGTTGATGTCGGTCATGCTGGCCTCCCCTCTGGCTGTTGCCCAGATGGGGAAGCACGACGCGCTTCTCCTGCATGCCGCACGGGTTTTCGACGGCCACAGGATGAGGACAAACACATCGGTACAGGTAGTAAACGGAAAGGTAACGCAAATCGGCCCACGCGGCTCATTCGCCCCCGATAATGCAAAAGTCATCGATCTGGGGGACGCGACGATACTGCCCGGTTTTATCGAACTGCATGCCCATCTTTCGTTCCAGCATGTTCCTGCCGATACTGTATTGAAGCATGGGATTACCACAATCCGGGACGTAGGCGGACCGGTACACAAGCCCTATGGCGGAAATGGCACCCTGCGCATGCTTACCTCGGGACCCATCATCACCGCACCTGGCGGTTATCCTATCCCGCTGACAGGGGAAAAGAATATCGCAACACCGGTATCCACGGAGAAAGAAGCAAGAGAAACAGTCCGAAACCTGATCGATGCGGGCGCGGTGGTGATCAAGATTGCCCTGGAACCCGGCGGCGAGCCGGGCGCGCCGTGGTCGTGCGGCCATGCGCATGTGCATCACCACAACCATGCGGCCGCCGGTAATCATGCTCATCATGCACAGCCCAATCACGAACCGCCAAACCACGAAGCGGCAAACGACGCCCATTCCTCTCACCCACATCCCAATACTGGTCTCGGTACTGCCTGGCCCCTGCTCGCTGAAAGAGTCGTAAAGGCGATAGTGGACGAAGCCCATGTGAACAAACGCAGGGTAACGGCCCATATCGCCGAAGTAAAAGGCGCGGAGATTGCCATCAACGCGGGAATCGATGAGTGGGCTCATGTTCCCTGCGACATCATCCCCGAGCCTCTGTTAAAAAAAGCCGTGTCACAGGGTGTCAGAATAGTTACGACGCTCGATACCCTGTCGAAATGTCCCGGTGTTGCGCACAATACCCGGGTCTGGCGGGAACAGGGTGGCGAACTGCTGTACGGCGCTGAAATCGCACACCCGGATGTTCCCAGGGGAATCGACGCCCAAGAGCTTATGTACATGATGCAGATGGGAAATATGGAAACCCTGGAGGTCCTGCGCGCGGCCACGTCGAAAGCGGGGGAACACCTCGGCTTGCCCCTTCTCGGCACCCTTCTGCCCGGCGCGCCCGCCGACGTGATCGCCATCAAGGGGGATCCCACCCATAACCTGAAAAATCTGGAATACCCGGATCTGGTTATTTCGGGCGGAGAAATTGTTTTGAATAATTTTCCAGCTGCTTTCTAGCCAAGGGCAGCGGCAGGTGACAGGTAATAGAAACAGGTAACAGATCGCTCCGCTCGATGATCAGGAATTGTCGAATGAAGCCTCAAAGCGCAATATCACTTAGGACCGTATAGCGCGCTATAATCCACCCTGGGTATAAAAACAATTCCTCTTTAATCAGGAGCAATAATGAAGAACACAACCTTGATATTGACGTTTGTCGCACTGGCAGGCTTGGTAGGCTGTTCGAGAACAGATCCTTACACCCCGCCTTCAGATGCCACGGGAGAAGATATATTCAGCACAAACTGCACAAAATGCCACAAACCCGAAGCGGGCGCGGCAATGATATTGAGCGAGAAGATGGCCAATAAGGATGCGATCATTCAGAAAGTGCAGAAGGGAAGCATGGGAATGACGGCTTTCCCGAATATTCAGGGCGAACCGGCACAACGTCTCGCAGAATACGTCCTGGCGAACAGCAAGACGAAATAGCGGCCGAATAGCGACCGCATCGGCTTTCTGACGGGAAATGACGGCAGGATATGAGGCCGCAGTCGCCTCGCCTGCCATCCGGCTGGATGGCAAGAAATGACGATGGAATCCATCCGGGAAAAGCTTTTGAATTCCTGAAAACGCCTTGCATATCCCCTCCTGTTGGCATAATCCGCACCCGGCACCCATTTCGCACGCTATCAATGGCTGTTTCGCCGTAGCGAATCCGCCTACATGACTCCGCGGGCGCCTCATCGTCTGGCTCGCCTTGCCTGCGCCCTAGTTATCCTGGTGTTGCTGTCCGTTGCTATTCTCTGGCTGGTATTGCGTGGAAGCCTGCCGCAATACGAAGGAACAGTACAAACGGACGCCCTGTCTGCATCTGTGGCTGTCGAACGCGATACCCTCGGTACCGCTACACTGCGTGCGCAAAACCGGCGTGACCTGGTTTGGGCGCTGGGTTATGTTCATGCGCAGGAGCGCTTCTTTGAAATGGACCTGATGCGCCGGCAGCCTGCGGGCGAGCTGGCCGAGTTGTTCGGACCGCGCGTCTTGGCCGCCGACCGGGAAGCACGCAAGCATCGGATGCGAGTGCGCGCATCCTCGATGCTGAAAGAATTGCCGCTTGAACAGCGCGAACTGCTCGACGCGTATCGCGATGGGGTAAATGAAGGTCTCGATGCGCTGACGACAAATTCCTTTCCCTATCTTCTACTGGGCTTGAAACCTCTGCCATGGCGCAGCGAAGACAGCTTGCTGGTCATCGGGGCGATGTATTTCACGTTGAAAGAAGCAAGCGACGTGCGCGAACTTGCCTTCTCTACCCTGCGGGATGCGCTTCCTCCGGCTGCCTTCCGGTTTCTTAGCGCCAAGGGTGGCAAATGGGATGCTCCGTTGCTGGGCCCTCCCCTTGCCTGGCCGGATATCCCGCCTGCGAGCGAACTCGACCTCCGCAAGCTCGATCCCGGCCTTATGCTTCCCGTGGATACGCATAGCCCGGACGAATACGTCGACGATATACTTGGGAGCAATAGCTTTGCAGTGGCGGGCTCCCTGGCCGGAGGCGCGGCACTGGTTGCCAATGACATGCACCTGGAACTGCGTGTTCCCAATATCTGGTTTCGCACACGCTTCATCTATCCCCACCCGCAACGGCCGGGGGAAACAAGCGACATCACAGGTGCCAGTCTGCCGGGCACACCAGCAATCACGGTCGGTTCCAATCGGCATGTTGCGTGGAGTTTTACAAACAGCTACGGCGATTTGATCGACTGGGTGCGGATAATGCGCGATCCGGATGATCCCCTGCGCTACCGGACTGCGGACGGATGGAAGCGCATCGAGGTACATCGCGAAGTGCTGCGTGTACGTGGAGCGGCAGATGAAACACTGGAGGTCCAGGAAACAGAATGGGGACCCATTGCGGCAACCGATCATGACGGAACACCCCTTGCATTTGCCTGGACTGCGCATCAACCGGGCTCGATGGACATCAAGCTTACCGAGCTGGAACAGGTGGAAAGCGTGGATCAAGCGATCGTCATCGTACGGACTGCCGGTATCCCCGCGCAGAACTTTATCGTTGGCGACCGGACAGGCAGAACCGCATGGACCATTGCCGGAAGACTGCCGGCACGGGGCAAGGAATATAATCCGCGGCTCCCGTCGGACTGGAGCGCACCGGGTACCGGCTGGAACGGATGGCTGGATCCCGCGCTCTATCCAACCATCATCGATCCTATCGACCAGCGTCTGTGGACTGCGAACGCACGCACCGTGGAGGGCCTGATGCTGGAGAGGCTCGGGGATGGCGGCTTTGATCTCGGCGCACGGGCAAAGCAGATCCGCGACTCCCTTTATCAACACGATTATTTTACACCTGCCACCATGCTGGCCATTCAACTGGACGATCGGGCGCTGTTCCTCGCGCGCTGGCGGCAGCTTCTCGAACAAACCCTGGAAAGAACCGAAGCAGCGCCCTGGCGCACTGAAATGCAAGAGGCGCTCAAGGACTGGGATGGACATGCCTCCACGGACTCGGCAGCCTATCGGGTAGTGCGCGCCTTTCGGCAGGAAGTTGTCAATGGCGTCCTCCGCGGATTTGAAGCAGTCGTGCGGGAGAAATACCCGGAGTTCGAACTGCCGCCGTTGAATCAGGCGGAACATGCGGTCTGGAAATTGATAGAGGAACGTCCCCCGCACCTTCTACTCCCTGTGCATGCCGACTGGGACGATCTCCTTGGCAAGTGCGCGCATCGGGTAGCCGAGCGTTTCCGGCGCCAACCCGGCGGTATTGCCGCAAGAACCTGGGGCGAACGCAATACCGCCCGCATCCGGCATCCTTTCAGCCAGGCTTTACCGTTATTTATCGGAAAGTGGCTGGATATGCCCGGAGATGAACTTGCCGGAGACAGCAAAATGCCGCGCGTGCAGGGGCCTGCATTTGGTGCGTCGAACCGGTTTGCCGTCGCCCCGGGCGATGAAGAGAGCGGGTATTTCGAGATGCCCGGCGGCCAGAGCGGACATCCCCTGTCACCTTATTACGGCAGTGGACACGAAGACTGGGTGACGGGCAGGCTCACACCCTTCCTTCCCGGCCCCTCCGAGCAAACGTTGCATCTGCTACCCGCCAGCAAAAAGCCCTCCTGACCTCCCTGCCCTGGAATCGAACCAGGAATCATCAGGCGTGAGGCTATTACTGCCTGCGGGAAACATCCGGTCTCCTGTCGAGGCTGTCATTTCGACTCAACCCCGGCTCCATGGCCTGAACGCCTTCCTCATATTGAGTATAAATGTAAATAGGCAGATCCAGGTCCCCCAGATGGCGCTCGATCAAGGGTTCCACCACCTTCCAATCCAGACCGCCTGCACCAGTAGCAAGGCGCGGCAGCGCGATATGGGAAAACCTCTTGCTCTCCAGCAGACTGCGAAGTTCACGCAACGACAGTTCTAAAACTTCCTTTCTGGCCGGAGGCGGCTTGTCCCCGGTCCCAGGCGGCGCTTCATTCGTCAGCAGGCTGATCACCCGCTTGCTCATCGCACCCGACCAGACCCACACGTCGCCCGCTTTGGGTTGCCTGGTATGGCAGAAGTGATGGAAATCCTTGACCAGGGCAGGCCACCGCTGGCGCAAACTCAAGGCCAGCCCCTGACTGAAACGATCATCGGGGGCAACGGCGTGGGCAATGACCTGCGCATGGCTCAGCAGGATATCGCCCCTTACTTCGTGAATCATGCGCCTCCCCTCCGCGATCGATGACAATGAATAGGACACCCATGATTCAGTATAGCAAGTTGTGTTGTTTTGGCTTGCCCGGTGATTCCTTTGTAACTCCTTCTAACTTCAACATATTTCTATCTCGGCAGGTTTGAGGGTGCCTGTTCCAGAATGGAAACCTGGCAATGACGATAGATTCGAATTCGCCGCCCATTTCAAGCCGGGTTGACAGCGAACTTTGCCTTTTCTATACATAAGTTGGCCTTCGCATTATTTCCGCTATTGACTCGATTGATTTCAACTCTAACCGGTCCCGAAGGTTGACATGATCAAACCCTTTTCTGCCCTGCTTGCCTTGGTCTTCGCCACTGGTCTTGGGGCACCGGAGGCTTTTGCACAGTTGCAAACCCGGATCGTTGCAAACGGCCTTGATCGCCCTTTGTTCGCAACATCGCCAGCAGGAGACTCACGCCTGTTCATTGTCGAACAGGGCGGGTTGATCAAAATCCTCCAGAATGGGAGTGTGCAGCCAACACCATTTCTCGATCTGTCAGGCTCGGTCAATACCGAGGGCGAACGCGGCCTGCTGGGAATGACATTCGATCCAAACTTTGCCAGCAACCGTCGATTTTATGTCGATTACATAGACAGGACTTCGCTCAATACCGTAGTCGCAACGTATCAGGTAAGTGCAACGCAGCCAAACGTGGCAGATATCACCAGCCGACAAACAGTGCTCACTGTGCAGCAACCTGAGTTCAACAATCACAAGGCCGGGTGGCTCGGCTTCAGGCCCGGCGAGCCGGGGAATCTTTACATAGCCACAGGAGACGGCGGCCTCCGGGATGATCCTGGTAACCGCGCGCAAAACCTGTCCAGCAATCTCGGCAAAATTTTGCGAATCGATGTTTCATCTGATCGCCTGCCCAATGATCCCACGCAGTATGGCTATGCAATACCGGATGGAAATGCCACAGGCAGCAATCCGGAGATATATGCATCTGGATTGCGTAACCCGTTTCGTGACAGTTTTGACCGGGAAAACGGCACTTTCTACATCGGTGACGTCGGGCAGAACGCACGCGAGGAAATCGATATAGGCGCTGCCGGAGCGAACTATGGGTGGCGCAGATTCGAGGGAACGCTGGTGAATTTTCCTAACGATCCACAGATTCCCAACCACACGCCGCCCATCTTTGAATATAACCATACCGCGGATGGCGCCTCAGTCATTGGCGGCTATGTCTACCGCGGCTCAGAAATCCCCGGCCTGGAAGGCACCTACTTCTTTGCGGACTTCGTCAACGACAAGGTGATGTCCTTCCGCTTTACTGGCTCAGGCATTACCGACCTCACCGACCGCACTGCCGAACTGCTCTCCCCAACGGGCATTTCGGGGAATATCACCTCATTCGGCGAGGATGCTTCCGGCAACCTTTATCTGGTAAGCCTCAATGGGCAAGTCGGACGAATCGCCCTTATACCCGAACCTGCAAGCTACGCAATGATGCTGGCGGGGATGGGTTTGATCGGGGTGTGGGTTAGGCGAAGAGGGAAAGCGAGGAAAGTCCCAGGGCTCACCTAAGTCTCTGCGATAGTGGCATGCGGTTCTGGCAACAAAAGGCAGGTCCTGCAGATAGCTATTTGGACGTTTTAATCTACATCTCACTCATCCACGTTTGTACCAACTGTTTTTCTTTTGAAAATACCTCAGACAGCGGAAGCTCCAAAAAACTCTCAAAGTCCTTTCGAGCTTGTACTTCATCTCCTTTTATTTTCCAGTTGAAGAAACCCAGACAGTAAAATAAATGTTTTTGCTTCGGATCCTGTTCTATTATCCAAACCATAAAGCTTTCTACTTGCGCGATTGTCTCAGGATGTATCTCAATCAAAGCTGCCTGATTGTAATGCCTCGCAGCGTTTCTTAAGTTACCGTTGTACGCATAAAGAAATGCCATATTGAGATGCCATACTGCATCCCCATCCTTCCCTATTTTCTTCATCTTTGTTAAGGGTAAACGACTATCCCTATATTTCACAATGTGGAGCATGGCCTCGCAATAAATCATGTCAGGGCTATTCTGATGAGCTGGGTGAACTTCTTTTAGCCGTATTTCAATGTCATCCCATATGTCGAGTACCCGAGTTTTCATCCATTCCATATACAACCAGTTGATACGTGCTTGACATATTTCGGAAAGTCGTAATGGTATTCGTTCTTTAAGCTTCCTGTATATTGGAAAGTCTTGGTTTTTGTTGGCGAGTTGCTGGAGCGAGTCATTTAGTAAGCTTTCCGAGTAATCCAATTCACCAGATAGACCAAAAGCAATGCCGAGGACGTATCTGACAACGATCTCAGTCCACTCAGAAGTAAACTGGAAAGCCAAGATGTCGTTTTCACCACTGATATGAATCCTTCTGGGAAGCAATTCGGTAAATTCAGTTGCTAGATCTCGATTCACAAGCTCTGATATTGATCTATATAAAACTATACCTTCAAGATGAATTACATGAGTACTTTTCCCGCCAATAAGACGCTTACGCACATTTCCATAAAGCATGAAGTTCGCTCTAGTGCGAATTCTCATCGCTTCCGCTTGCTCAACATCTTCAACTTCCCGTGCGAGAAACTGAGGTAGATTTATGAATTGAAATGCATACCCTGTTTTTCCAGACTTCATAAGCTGTCTTAGAGGACGAATAAAATCCTCTTGCAATTGCTGACTTGTAGTATCGTCCGCACATGATATGCTGACCAAGAATCCGATTTTATGCTTTGAAGTCCTTGGAGGGCGCCTCATCCACCCCCAGACTAGACCTATGATCAGGTAGATGAAGAAGAGGCCAATAGTGGTTTGTTTCAAGGATTCATGCCATCCAATACCGGCTATGGTGACGAAAACTATGGCGGCACCAAGACCCGTTTTTGTATACCAAGATGTCTTAAAAAAATCGACAATTTCAGTGATCTTCACCAACTTCTCCGCTTCTTATTACTATTACATTTTTAAATATTTGTCATAAATCTGTTTACTGCTCTTTTATCTCTAACTATTACAATTGATAATTAATTTTCCAAAATTACCTGCACTCAAGACCTTTGTCCCACTTGTCAGCCCCCAATTCTAATTTTTAAAACTCTCCTAACCAATTGGACTTTGACACAATTTTATCAATTAAAACGAGGGCTTAAGTAGGTAAAAACCTATCCTCAAAGCACGTTACTTTTATATCGGCTTGATTCTATTGCTTTTTTAGATTACCCCTGCTCCTGATCGCCTCCAAAAGATACTTGGGTCTGATCAGTACTTGTGCAGAGGGGATTCAACTCTTTTCTTAACAAGTTATCTTGCCCTCCTGTGCCAGAGCAGATAATGTTCTGCCCTTTGCGTTAACGGTTCCGGAATTTCCATCCTTGACTACTCCCTCCACCAGACACGAACTGCTGCACGACATCCTCAAGCAGGTTTCCCGTTCGTTTTATCTCACGCTCAATGTGCTGCCTATCGGAGTGCGCGAGCAGATGGGCCTGGCGTATCTGTTTGCGCGTGCCGCCGATACCATTGCCGACACGGATCTGATCGACCGGGCAGAGCGTCTGAAATACCTGAACCAGTTCCGTGAGCAATTCATGACGGCCAGGATTGATCGGAAAGCCGTTCAGGAGATTCAGAGCGCGCTGGTCCCTCATCAGAAAGACTCGGGAGAAAGCATTCTTCTGCAGCGGCTAGAGGATTGTTTCAGGCTGTACGAGGAGTGCTCGCCCGATGACCGGAAGCGCATCCAGTGGGTTATAAAGGTACTCACCGAAGGGATGGAAATGGACTTGAACCGCTTCCCCGGCCAGTCAGGTAACCAACTTGCAGCGCTATCCACTCTGGACGACCTGGACCAGTACACTTACCATGTCGCAGGTTGTGTCGGGGATTTCTGGACCAGGATGATTTGTGCTCATCGGCCGACGATGGGACGATGGGATGTGGAGGAGATGGCAGCCATCGGGGTAAGGTTCGGGAAAGGGCTGCAACTCACCAACATTCTGAAGGATATCGGCCGGGACCTGCACAATGGCCGCTGTTATATTCCCGAATCGCTTCTCGATGAGGCAGGCCTGAAGCCCGCGAACCTGTTGAATGACAGCAGCCTGCCAAAATTCAAACCGGTTCTCGACCGCCTCATCAGGATGGCCATCGAGCACCTGGATCAAGGCTGGATTTATACCATGGCGATTCCTGTCTCGGAAATTCGTCAACGGCTGGCCTGCATCTGGCCTATCCTGCTGGCCGGGGAAACCCTACGGCGTGTCGCGGTGACGCCCGATCTGCTCGACCCCGCCGTGTATGTCAAAGCGCCTCGAAGCGAGGTATACCGGATAATGACATTGACAACCCTGACCTGCGCCAACGGCTTTGTTGCAACCAGTTACTGGAACCGAGTCCGGGAACAGGTTGTCTCAGCCGTAGAGCAATCACAGCAGAGCCGGCTGGCGTAACATGCAAATATTAACTGTCGCTGCCGCGTTTCATCCTTGAAGTCAAAAAAATCGAAAACGTTTTTGTGCCAGATACTCCCGACAATCTTTCTTTCCTGCCCCAACAATGAGCCAGTCTCCCGATAAAAGCGCGGTGGCCGCAACCGCGCGGCCAGCCATGGGTTTCCTCGCTACTGCCGGCAGCTGGCTGGACGAGAATATTTTCGCGCTAGGCCGTGAAATGCGGTTGTCCTATCTGCCTCCACTCATGGTGTACGTAGCTGCCGGCATTTCCGGGCTGACGGCAATCGTCGGCACGTTTTACGTCAAGGAGCGGTTAGGGCTTTCGGCCGAATTTCTTGCGGCGCTCGGGTTCTGGATGATGCTGCCATGGGCGTTGAAGATGCCGCTCGGGCACCTCGTCGACCTCGTGTGGCGGTGGAAGAGCCTGCTGGTGTATCTGGGCGCCGGCTTGATCACATTGAGCCTGGTCATCATGATCGGGCTGCTCGGACACCTGGAGGAAATGCGCGCCATTGCTACTGTGGAGGCGTGGTACGTTACTGCGGCATTGCTCGCGCCTATTGGCTACGTCCTTCAGGATGTGGTGGCGGATGCGATGACGGTTGAAGCCGTGCCTCGAGTCGACAAGGACGGAAACCCGCTGACGCTTGAAAGCCGCAAATCCATGCATGTCACGATGCAGACGCTGGGGCGGGTCGCCATCATCAGCGGCGGAATTCTGGTCTCGATGGTGAATGTTTATGTGTTGCAAGGCGTGGGTGAGTTACCCGAGGCGGGCAAGGCCGCGGCGTACCTGTTCGTCTATGAGCTTGCCTTGATCATCCCGCTGGTTTCCGTTACCGGTGTTCTGTTCGCCTCATGGTTGAGGCGGCGAGATATTAAGCATCTTGTGGCGCAGGGACATAGCCGGATGGAATCCGAAGCGCTGCTTGGGGTTAACCCCGATCCTCCTCCGGTGAACTGGTGGATACTTGGCGGCGGATTGGCTTTCACGGCAGTCTCCCTGAGTGTAGGCCTGAGCCAGATACCCGGGGGAGAGGAAATCATCTTCCTGGTTTCCATGGCCATCGTCTTATTCCTGATGTGGCGGCTGACTGGCGAACTGGAACCCGACGCGCGCAATGTGCTGGTGGGCACGGCAATCCTGATATTCGTGTTCCGCGCCATACCCGGGCCGGGGGCTGGTTCGACCTGGTGGATGATCGATCACCTTGGCTTCGATCAGCAGTTTCTGGCGACATTATCCCTGATCGGCGCGACCTTGACCCTGGCGGGAATGTTCATCTTTCGGCGATTCATGGCTGAACGTTCGATTGCCTATATTATCGGTTGGCTTACCATCGTCGGCACCTTCTTGTCCCTCCCCATAATCGGGATGTATTACGGTTTGCACGAATGGACGGCTGCCTTAACGAACGGCATGGTGGATGCGCGCTTTATCGCAGTGATCGATACGGCGCTGGAATCCCCCCTGGGTCAGATTGCAATGATCCCGATGCTTGCGTGGATTGCCAACTCCGCACCGGAAGCGCTCAAGGCCACCTTCTTCGCCGTAATGGCCTCGTTCACCAACCTTGCCCTGTCTGCGTCGCAGCTCGGGACAAAGTACATGAACCAGATTTTCAGGGTAACACGCGAAGTGACGGACCCCGATACCGGGAAGATTACTGTTCCTGCCGACTACAGCGAACTTGGTCCACTGCTGGTTTCAGTGACCGTGATTGGCCTCGTATTGCCGCTGCTGGCTATCTTCCTGCTCAGGTATTCACGCTTCCGCAATGCGTGAGGTGTTGAAGTGAAAAGGGGTAGCAAATCCATCTCCGTGGACAACCAGAATATTGTCCACAGGAATCAGCCTGCTGGTCATCCTGAATATTTTCAAAGCGTGCTTGCTTTCCGCGGAAGCATCATTTATGGAGTGGAGAAAAAATGCGTTCCATGCGACAAGAAGGCCGGGTAAACTGGCTTGCCCTTATGCTGATCGTTTTTGCCGCATCAATGGCATACTGGCTGTGGCGGGCTCATGTCCAGGTTTCTTACGAAATCGACCTGGCCTGTCGCCTTCCCGATGCCAGCGCCTGCTCCACGGCCAAGGCGCGCTACATGGATAGCTTCTATGCCGCGTGGTTTTCGCAGATGTTCCCGTGGATTCTTCCGTTTGTTCCGGCCTTTATTTATGTTTTCTTTTTCCGGTGGCTGCGCAGGAACAAACAGGCTGCGGGGGATTAAAGATCCCCTTATCTTTTATTCTGCTGTTCTTTTGTGGAGCAAAGAAGGAATCTCGTCCTTCGAGAGACCCAGATGAACGCAGGTTAGGGACCCAGGGTGAACAGGTGCAAAGAAACCAAGTGAGCGGCGAAGAAGCCAAAGTCATCCTCTCCCCATCCCTCTCCCACATGGGGGAGAGGAAGCTATATCAGAGTGAACGAAAAACCTATTCGGCCCGAAGCGCTTCAATCGGATTCAACCGTGCCGCTCGCATGGCGGGAATAACGCCGGCGGCAAGACCGACCAGCACAGAAATTCCGAGTGCGCTGGCGGTGTAATTCCAGGGGATCTGCACGGGCAGACCGATTGCCAGGGATTTCAGCAACCATGCTATTCCCACGCCCGTAGCCAATCCCCCTAAGCCCCCCAACGTAGCGAGCACTGTGGATTCCGTCAGGAACAGAAGGCGGACGCGGGCACGGGTGGCGCCCAGGGCGGTGAGCAAACCGATTTCGGCAACGCGTTCAGTCACGGCAATATGCATGAGCGTAACCATGCCGACTGCCCCTACCAGCAAGGAAATGCTCCCCAGCGCGGCAACTGCGAAAATCAACACGTCCAGAACGGTATTCAACGTATTCAGCATTTGCTGCTGGGGGGTGATGGTGAAATCTTCCCGCCCATGCCTTGAAACGAGGATGCGGCCTATATCCTCCACTACAGCTTCCAGTGGCGCGCTTGGCTGGTATGCAATGTTGATTTCCATTACACCCTCGCGGTTGAAAATTTCCAGTGCGCGGCTAGTGGGAAGAAAGACCGTATCGTCCAGATCGAATCCCAGCACCTGCCCCTTCGATTCCATGACACCTATCACACGAAAGCGCGATAGGCCGACTTGCAGCGTAGCACCCAGAGGATTCGCACTGCCGAACAATTCCGTGCGTACTTTTGAACCCAGCACCACATAGGCGCGAGGATTGCGAGGATCATCCTCCGGCAGAAACCGTCCGCTTGCGACCTTCATGTTGAATGTATGCGCAAAATCCGGGCTTTCACCATAGACGGTGACCCGCCGGCTCCGTCCACGCGCCCGTATTTCCGCATTGCCCATCACGCCTGCGTTAACGTGCTGAACATACGGAGAGTTCTTTAACGCCAGCGCATCCTCGATCGTCAGGAGCCGAGCGCTCCCGATCGCACCCAGCGACCTGCCGTGAGTCCTGATTTTTCCCGGGGTGACCGTAATGATATTGGTACCGAACTGGGTGAACTCCGAAATCACGAACTGATGAATTCCTTCCCCAATGGAAGTCAGGAGAATAACCGCCGCAATCCCGATGCCGATTCCCGTTGCGGACAACAAGGTGCGCAGGCGATGTGCGGTGAGCGAGCGCAGGGCGAAACGCAGCGTATCGATAACGCTCATGCCGCTCCTTTCATACCCTTTTTATATCCATTTCCTCATCTCCGCTTATTTTCCACTCAGTGCGCGCACGGGATCGAGCCTGGCGGCACGCGCTGCCGGTAAAAGGCTGGCGAGCAAACCTGTTATAAAGGCCACTCCCACCCCGGCAACATTAGCCCATAGGGGCGGCCAGGCAGGAAGCTGCGGATAAGCCAGTCGGATCAGCAGGCTACCAAATTGTCCCAATGCGAATCCCGCTATCCCGCCCGCCAATGACAGCCACAACGCCTCGGCAAGAAACAAACGGTGGATTTCAGAGGACGGCGCGCCGAGGGCTTTCAACAAACCGACTTCGGAGGTGCGCTGACTGACCGACACCAGCATGACATTCATTACCAATATGCCGGCTACCGCCAGACTGATAGCGGCGATTCCCGCTACACCAAGCGTCAACGCCCGCAGAATGCGATCAAAAGTGGCAAGTACGGCATCGTGTGTAATTATGGTGATGTCCTCTTCCCCATCGTGTCGCTGCTTTAAAATGTCGCGAATTGCTTCTTTGACGGGCAAAAGGTCGCTGCGGCTTCTGGTTTCGACGAGAATACGGAAAAGGGACGATGTGTTGAACAAGGCCTGGGCATAATCGATAGGAATGATGACGATTTCATCGGTATTGAAGCCCATCGTTTCGCCTTGCGGCGCGAGCACGCCGGAAACGAGAAAGCGCCGGTCACCCAGTCTTACCCGCTGACCGATAGGACTGCTTTGGGGAAAGAACTCCTGTGCGAGCTGTGCACCCAGAACGATTTGCGCGCTGCGCTCGCTTCCTTTTTCTCGCGCAAGAAAACTGCCCTGCGCGAGATCCATATGCCTTATCGGCAGTATAGCCGCCGTGCTTCCCAGCACCGTCACTTCGCGCAGGCGACCGGCGGAAGCAAGTTCGGCAACACCGACGTTGAGCGGCGCATACCGCCTGATTTGCGGCAGATGGACAAGCGAGCGAGCATCTTCCAGCGTCAGGTCGCGCGGAGTCTGCCCCAACGCTGCACCAGGGAGGCCCCCGGAAGTTTCGGCACGACCGGGCAAGACGATGATGAGATTGGTTCCGACGGATGAAAACTGCTGAACCACGTAGCCACGGGCGCCATCTCCCAAGGCGGTTAGTACGACCACTGCCGCCACCCCCAATGACATTGCCAGAATGATGAGCAACGAACGGGTGCGGTAGCTGGCAACGGTTCTGATGGAGAGACTCAACGTGTCACGAAGCTTCACGTCAAATCTTCATTCCTTCCACACTTCGCGCCATTTCCATGGCGGCTTTGAATAGGGATCCGCCCACAAACCACGCTTTGCAGCCTTCGCATCATCCTGAAGGGGCTGGAGGTCACTCTCTTTTACATAGTGATCATAAACCCAGGCCATGCCGCGCCGTACCTGCTCGGCCCCGGCATCGACATCACCACAGAGGACTTGGGCAAAGATGCGGCCATATTGGTCTTTTCCTTTCGGAATAACCGTAACCTGCTGCCAGAAACAAAGATCAGAGAGAGATTCCCTGGAAAGCTTGCCAAAAGGCTGATTCGCTTCGGGCGCATCGATGCCCGCAAGGCGTGCCCTTACCCATTCCTTGTTTATTACAAGGGTAAGAGTGTCTCCATCCGTGACATGAATTACCTGACCGGTGAGGTCAGCATAAGCCAGGCAAGGAAGAAAACTGGAAAACCCGATTGCCAGAGCAACCAGAATACGCGGCATTGCAGTCGCCTCGATCCATCTCCCCGAAAGAACCGAACCTGTGAATGCGCAACTGCGAGCGCAAGTGACAAGGCAGGGAGCTGTGATAGTACAAAATCTGCCAAGTCCATTATAAACAATTTATTGCTGCCACAGGATATATTTCAGCACTCCTGAACTCCTGAAAGCGGCAAATTGATGCAGATCATGCCAAACTGTTGCCTCCTGGAAATTTACCCTGCCTCTCGTCGGATACAATTTTTCCATCACGCATCGCGATATGGCGGTGTGCCCTGGCGCCCAGTTCGCGATCATGCGTCACCACGATCAATGTTGTTCCGGCCTCATGCAAGCCTTCGAGCAGCCCCATGACTTCCGCGCCAATACGGTGGTCGAGATTACCTGTTGGCTCATCCGCCAGCAAGGCAGTGGGTCGCAGGATGGTCGCGCGAGCGATAGCGACGCGCTGACGCTGGCCGCCTGACAGCTCGGAAGGCCGGTGCGTGGCCCGATCCTGCAGATTGAATCCCCGTAGCGCCTCATTCACGCGCGACTTTCGCTCGGCGGGTGGAATTCCCTCCAGGATCAACGGCAGTTCGATGTTTTCCGCGGCGGTCAACCGGGGCACAAGATGAAACGACTGGAACACGAAGCCGATTTTTTCCCTGCGAACGCGCGCCTTTTCGATCTCGGACAGATCGGTTACATCCTTTCCGTCGAGCTCATAGCGTCCGCCATCTGGCTGATCGAGCAAGCCGATGACGTTGAGCAGAGTCGACTTGCCCGACCCCGAAGGACCCATGATGGAAACATACTCGCCAGTATCGATTTCAAGATCGATCCCATCGAGCGCTCGTACCCCCTGGTCTCCCATATGGAAAACACGCGAAATGTCAGTAAGGCGAATCATTCCATTCTGGCGAAGTGAATCAACGGATCACTCCATTGATTCACTGCTCGGCAACCTTCTCCCGGACTTGTATACCGGCTTTGATTTCCTTTGCCTCTGATGACAGCAACACGCGATCGCCTTCCTCCAGGCCACCGGTGACTTCGGTAAATGCCCAGTTGGCCAGTCCTGTTTCCAGCCTGCGTTCAACCAATCGGTTCTCCTCGTTCACCAACAACACCTTGCCACCCTGACGGATCGCCTGGGTGGGCACGCGCAGCACATTCTCATGCCGTTCGATCACCACTTCGACATCTGCGCTATACCCCACCAGCAACGGCCGTTCCGGTATTTCTTCGAAATCCACTTCGATATCCACCGTGCGCGCCTGCTTCTCTACCTCCGTGACATAGGGCGCCACCCGCCGCACCTTGCCGGGGAAGATCTGGCCGGGCAAGGCATCAATCGTAATGCGGGCGAGTTGGCCGATCTTCAGCTTGGGCGCATCGACTTCATCCATTGGAGCGGTAACATACAGACAACTATCATCGATCAGATCAATAGCCGGCGGGGTGGGAATCCCCGGGGGGGACGGAGTGGTATATTCACCCAGCTCCCCGGTGACAAGCGCCACAATGCCGTCAAATGGAGCAGTCAGAACCGTGCGCTCCAGCCCCGCCTCTGTTACTTCTACCTGAGCTCGCGCCCGCTTCACATCGGCAATAGTCGCATCGCAGCTCGCTTGCCGGGCGCGCGCATCGGCATCGGCATTCTCCCGGTTCTGGGCGCTGACGAAGCCTCTCTCGGCGAGCTGACGCGCACGCTCGGCCTCGCGGCCGGCATGGGCCGCAAGGATGCAGGCTTCGCGGCGCCGCTCTTCCGCGGTGATGAGCTGGCGCCGGGCAAGATCGCGCTGGGCGGTCAGATCCGTATTCCACAGTTCCAGCAATACCTGTCCTTTCTTGACCCTGTCACCCTCCTTGACCTGCAACTTGACAATCTGCCCTCCCGCCGCTGGCGCAAGCTTGGCACGCCGGCATGCGGTCACTGTTCCGGCACGTGTATTCACCACGGTGGCTTCCACTGTACTCCGCCCGATGGTCGCAAGCTCAACCTCTATGGGCGCCGGACGCATTGCAAACCATATTGCATAACCCGCCACCATGAGAATAACAATGATAATGGCGAAACGGACCAGTGTTTTTTTTGTTTGCATGGAGAATGGATAAATCGGGTGAAAGCAAGTAGCCGCTTCAAGCAGCCAAGGACACTGCCCATGCTGCTCAATGAAGAAAAAAGGAAGGATTATCGCCCATATTTCACTGGCCCACTTGGGCAACGAGCAATCTGTATGCACACTTCTTCATCGGATGTCCGGCACAGCCAGGGGAAGTTCCCTTTGCTGACTCATGTCCGCGCTCTGCGCCAGCGTCTCGGAACACAACCCGCTCGCGCGAACGCCAAGCAACCGTATTTTCTGCTCAAGAGAGACGCGCCGCAGGCATTCCTGGGCTGCCTTGCGAATGACGGCGGCATTCGCTGTGGGAACTGGGAGCGTGATGTCGCGGGTTACGGTGCGAAAATCTTCATACCGCAATTTGATGCCGATGGTACGGGCAGCATAGCCCTTGCGCTGAAGATCTTCGGCGACTCCCGCGCATAGGCCGGTGAAAATTTCAGAAAGAATGGGACGATCGCGACGCGCATGCAGATCCCGCTCGAAAGTCGTCTCGCGGCTGATCGACCTGGGCTCCGCATGAGTCACGACGGAACGCTCGTCAATGCCCCGGGAAGCCTCATACAGCCAGCAGCCGTTGCTGCGCCCGAACCGCGCCTGCAGGAAAGCGATGTCTACTTGTGCCAGATCACCGATGGTGAAAATACCTGACGCTGCCAGTTTCTGGTTTGCCTTCGGACCGATGCCATTAATTTTACGGACGGGAAGAGGCCAGATTCTGGCTGGAACATCGGCCATGCTCAGGAGAGTGAGACCATCCGGCTTTTCAAGGTCTGAGCAGATTTTTGCCAGAAGCTTGTTTGGCGCCACGCCGATAGAACAGGACAACCCGGTGCTTTCCCGCACAGCCTGCTTGATGCGCCGGGCAAGAGTCACGATATCTTCGGCCGAGTCACTGAGATCGATGTAAATCTCATCGATACCGCGATCCTCTATACGAGGCGCGACCAAAGCAACGGCCGTTTTGAACAGATTCGAATAACGGCGGTATGCGCTGAAGTCGGCGGGCAGCAGGATAGCCTCCGGGGCCAACTGCGCCGCTTTCATCAAGCCCATGCCGGAGGAAACGCCGAAAGCGCGAGCCTCGTAAGTAGCGGTGGTTACCACACCCCGTCCCGCATAACCTTTCAGTTTTGCAAAACGCGGCTCACCATTGAAAAGTTCTGGCTGCTGCTCCGCGCTTCCGCCGATTATCACCGGTAATCCGCGCAATTGCGGGTATCGTTTCAACTCGACCGAAGCGTAAAAAGCATCCATATCGAGATGGGCAACGCAGCGGGCCATTCCTCCTATCCGTTCGAGGCAAAGCGGCAAGACGGGAACATTCAGATCCTGCGCAGGGTCATGAGCGGGGGGGTTGAGAGCGCGGCGCGCGTACCGAGCAATCCCGCCAGAGTCACGCCCGCGGCTCCCGCGCCTATACCGATGAGCCAAATCCACGAATTGAAGGTATAAGTGAGATTCAGCGCATATTCCGCAACGACATAACCGAGTGCGCTTGCTCCCGCCGCCGCGAAAAACCCGGCAAAGCCTCCTAATATGGCAAATTCAGCTGCCCAGGCGCGCGCCAGCTGCCTGCGCCTTGCGCCCAGCGTGCGGAATATGGCCGCCTCCTGAATACGTTCATCCTGAGTGGAGACGATGGCAGCATAGAGTACCGCCACCCCTGCCAGCAGGGTAAACAGGAACACGAATTCGACGGCCCTCGTCACCTGTTCGATCATTCTTTGAACCTGGGCGAGGATGGCAGCTACATCCAGCACGAGCAGGTTGGGAAACTCCTTGACCAGCTGGTTCGTCAGTTCCACATGCGTGGATGGAAGATAAAAACTCGTCACATAGCTTGCCGGATATTGCTCCAGCACGCCGGGCGGCGTCACGACGAAAAAATTTACCCGGAATGAATCCCAGTTCACTTTCCGCAAGCTTGTAACCTTGGCGGAAAACACGCTGCCCGCTATGTCATAAGTCAGTGTGTCGCCCACATGGATCCCGATGGTCTTGGCAATATCCTCTTCGATCGAGATTTCCTCTTCTCCCCGATCCTCAGGTTTCCACCAGCGACCTTTTACGATCTGGTTGTCGCTTTGCATCTCGCTCGCCCATGACAGGTTGAATTCCCGCTCCACCAGCCGCTTGGCGCGAATATCGGCATAATCCTCGGAAGTGATCGCCTTACCATTGATTTCGGTGAGGCGGCCTCGAACCATGGGAAAAACCTTCGGCAGTTGCATCCCGTGCTCTTTGAAAAACGCCGCCAACGGCTCCAGCTGGTCCTCCTGGATATTTACCAGAAAATGGTTGGGAGCATCGGGAGGCAGGCTGGTCTGCCAGTTTCTCAGCAGATCGTCCCGGATCAGTGTCAGCGCCAATAGCGCCATCAATCCCAATCCGAGGGCCACAGCCTGCAGCACACTCGCGACGGCACGGCGGCGGATACTTGCCAGCCCGTAGCGCCACGCACCCCCCGCCTGGTTGCGGATGTGGGTCAGCATTCTCATCAGCAGGAATCCGATTACGCCAAAAACTGCTATTGCCACGATGAAACCGCCGATGACGGAGGCGCCGAGCCGCATATCGCCCGCTTTCCACAGGAACAGCAGCGCCAGTACGCTCAGTCCCAGGCCATAGCCGGCGAGTCCCTGCGGCGGCATTCCGATGTCCCGGCGCATGACGCGCAGCGCCGGAACGCTGCGCAGACCGAGCAGCGGAGGAAGCGCAAAGCCAAGCAACAATACTGTTCCAGTCAGCACTCCGTGCACGCCCGGCCATACGGTGGGCCAGGGTAGTTCGGCTTCAACCAATCCCGAAAGCCAATAGGTAAGAACCTGCTGGGCGACAAAACCGAGAAGACAGCCCAGGCTGCTGGCAACGAAACCCAGGGTGAGAAAATGATACAGATAGAGACGCAGAATGGTGCTCTGGCTTGCGCCGAGGCAGCGCATCACTGCACAGCCATCCAGGTGGCGCTGAGTGAAGCGGCGCACCGCCAGGGCCGCAGCGGCGGCCGCCAGCACCACGCTCGCCAGCGCGGTCAGGCTCAGGAATTTTTCCGCCCGCTCCAGCGCCGACCTGATTTCGGGCCGCGCGTCACGGATACCCTCGATTTTCTCTCCCAGCATCAGGCGTTGCTCGGCCCACTTGCGGAACTCCTCCACGTCGCCCGACTCGCCGGAGACAAGCAGGCGGTAACCAATACGGCTGCCCTGCTGGATCAGCCCGGTCGCCGCCAGATCCGCCTCGTTGATCAGCACGCGCGGCCTCAGGTTGAGAAAACCGATCGAATAATCCGGTTCCTGCGTTATCAGCGCGTCCACAGCAAACCGGGATGAGCCCACCTCGATCCTGTCTCCCCGTTTGAGAGAAAAGCCGATCATGAGCTTTTCGTCCACCCACGCCGTGCCCGGGGACGGAATCCTGTTGGCCATATGGGCCACACGCTCGGCAGGCGGGGTCCCGTTGCTGAAATCCTCGCTGATGCGCAATTCGCCACGCAGTGGATAACCTTCCGTCACGGCCTTGATTTCCGTCAGCAGGCTTTCCTCCCCTTTCGCAGTCATGCTCGGGAACTTGATGGCAGTGGAAATCGACAGATTCCGGCGTTTTGCCTCCTCGGCGTAATGCGGAGCCAAAGGATGATCCGAAAAAATGATCAGATCCGCTCCCAGCAACTGGTTTCCCTGGCGCGAAAGCGCCACCTGCACGCGATCTGCAAAAAAACCGACAGTGGTCATCCCACCCACTGCAATGAGCAGCGCAAATACCAGCACGCGCAACTCGCCCGCGCGCCAGTCGCGCGCAAGCATGCGAAGAGACAGTTTTAGAATATTCATTCAATCATTAAAATCGCTATTTGTACTTCCTGTTTTTGAAACTGGTAATGCGGGTGGATCGACAGGGCGAAACACATCGGTGCCAGGACAGTGCTTCTTGCCCCATCTGCTTATTGCTTCCAGAACGGGCTTGAGATCATTGCCCTTCTCTGTGAGAACGTATTCGTAGCGAACGGGTTTCTGTTGATATACCCGCCGGCAGACGAGGCCCGCCGTCTCCAGTCTCTTCAAGCGATCGGCAAGGATGTTCGAGGCGATATTTTCCGGCGAAGAGATAAAATCGGCATAACGGCGTTTACCGAGCACCAGGTCGCGAATGACCAGAAGCGTCCATTTGTCGCCAAAAATATTCAATCCATTGGTAATGGGACATGAGGAGCGCTTGAATATTATGCCATCACCGGCTTCCGCACCCCCTGTCACAGCTTTCTCCTTCCTCCACCCATAACTTATTATAGTCACTTGCAATTCGCAACATAGTAGGTTAGGCTGCAGGCCCATGCCAAGACGAGCTGATGAGAGGAATGCTGACTAACAAGATGGGGAACAGCCATGTTGATACTGTACCAGTTTGAGCGCACCTGGGGTAATCCGAATTTAAGTCATTTCTGTTGCAAAACAGAGACGTATTTGCGTATGGCAGGGATTGAATATGCAATCAAAACGACGCTTCCACTATTTGCGCCAAAGGGTAAATTGCCGTATATAAAAGATGGAAACATCAAATTGGCGGATTCCCGCTTCATCATCCGGCATCTCAAAAACAGGTATAAAGACCTTGACGAAGGATTGAATCCCGCAGAGATTGCACTGTCCCTCGCAATGCAGCGCCTGATCGAAGAACATCTTTTCTGGGCAACCATGTATACCCGCTGGCAGTATACGGATGTGAACTGGCAGGTCAACAAGAAAGCCATCTTTGACGTCTTGCCCCCAGCAATCCGGGATGTCGCAGCAGTTATCTACCGCTACAGGATTCGGCGTCAAATTTATGGGCACGGCATGGGGCGCCATAAACCCGAAGAGATTTTTGAACTCGGGATGCAGGATATAGACGCGCTCTCTGCATGCCTTGGCGACAAAAAATATTTTCTCGGGGATCAACCCACCACGCTGGACGCCAGCGCCTTCGGCTTCCTGATCAATACCATCGCTTGCCCCATCGAGTCCCCGCTCAAGGAATATGGCTTATCGAAGGAAAATCTCGGAGACTATATTGACCGCATCAAGATGCAATATTATCCAGACTTGCAGTAGCAAGAGCTGGAAGAGCCCCACGCTTGTGATCCATCTCTGTTACGACTGTCAACTGTCTATTGTTGAACCGGGTCAAAGCAGAATACTAATTGTGACTTAAACAACCGCCACGTACACTGGAACATCCAGAGCATCGAACAGGAAAATGGCATGGATTTTTGGCGTAGATTGCCGCCGCGTATGCGGCTTCTGGTTGTAACAGGATTTGTGGCGTTGATGGTGGCGGTGGGAGCACAGTTTCATGTGAGTTCTCAGGGAGATCGGTCTTCAACCTATCCAAAAGGCTATCGCGGCGGGACCTGCACCATCGAAACCGATGCCCTGCTCGTGGGCTATTCCGCCTACTTCATCCCCAGTGACTACGAAATACCGGATGACCCAACCAGCGCCAAGGCGGTTCCCGTCCTCTGTGGCAAAGTGCCCAGCCCGGGCACGCTTAATGTGACGCTGGATCTGCTTTATCCTGAATCTGTTCGTCATGTTCCCCTGGCACTTCGGTTGATCAAACTGTCGGACAAAAATGGGGAACAGGAATTGCTGTCAATACCACCGCAGGCCTATGCATCCGGTACTCTCACTCAGGCTTTCAGGTTTGATGCGGTTGGACAATACGCACTCTATCTCGATGGTAAACGTCCTGGCGGTACCGAGTTCGAGTTACAGATACCGATCAAAGTCGGAACCGACTGGAAAGACTATGTGGCCAAGTACTGGCCCCAGGCACTGGTGTTCCTTTTTATCGTGATTGTCTTGGTGAACTGGAAGAGAATATTTGGATGATCGTCTGCGGATTCTGGATACCAGCTTCACGCCAGGCTATATTGTTGTTTTTATGGCTCCTTCCCGATGTACATCAGCTTCGGAGCAGGAATGGGCGAGGCGAGGACCTATAGGACCTAACCCATCCGGGAGCGGAAGAATACGTCATCCTTATCCCGGATCCACCTCGCGCACCACCTCTTCGCTTGCAATGGGATCAGCCGTTGATTGCATATAGCGGCGCCATCCTCCGAATTGACTGATATCCCTTGCATCCCCTACCGCGTAGCCCTCGCACAAGAAACCCTGCACGGATTCGCCCCCCGCGAGCGTAATGGTGCCGATTCCCAGCGGAGCAGGTATGCCCGCCACAAAGCTGCCGAATTCGCTTGCTGGCAGTTCCCACACCTCGACTTCAATCGCGGCTCCTCGCTCGTTCTTATCCACGCGCACCAATCCGGGACGCAGCGGCGGTATTCCGGGAAGCGCGTAGAATTTGTAGTCGGGGGAGGTTGTGGTACTTGCTACCAGGCGTCCGTTGCGGCTGGTCAGTTGAGGATTCAATGGCAGACCGGACAAATGCGCGCCGCAGACCGCCACACGCACGAGGGCTGGTTGCTCCGGCGGTGGCGGTCGTTGAAAAGATCCCTTTTCTGTCAAAACTTCTTTTTCCAGTGGAGTATCGGTAGCCCCCAGCGGTAGCGCGTACACCTGTTGCAGACGTGCGGCAAGATGCAACAGCGAGCCGTCCTGATGAGCTGGAGCCACCAGGGTTACGCCAAACGGCAATCCATCCTTCTGAAATCCGGCGGGCACTGCCACTGCTGAATAGTCGAGCAGATTTATGTAATTGGTGTAGTAACCCAGATTCGTGTTCAGCCGAATCGGGTCTGCCAGCATTTCCTCTATGCGGTAAATGGTCCCAGCGGTAGGCGTCAACAGGCAATCCACTTCGGACCAGATACGGTCAGCCTGACGTTTCAGCGTACGCAAGCGATACAAGCCGTTGTAGGCATCTGCAGCCGAGAATCGGTGTGCGCCCGCAATGATCTCTTGTACCGGCGAAATTACCTCATCGCTATGCAGATCAAAAAATTGCTGAATGGCGGCATAACGCTCGGCTACCCATGGCCCCCCATAAAGCAGGTGCGCTGCTTCCAGAAAGGGCGAAAAATCGATCTCGATGACCTCACCGCCCAATGCTTGCAGTTGCGTTACTGCTTCCTCGAATAACCTGGCACTCTCCAAGTTGCCAAAGAATTGCAATTGCTGCCGGGGCGGTATGCCAGAACGGAAACGCTGTCTAAGGTTTTGCAAGGCAGGATCATCGCTGCTCCCTCTCTGGCGGGAATAGATGTCTTCCTCATCATAGCTTGCGGCTGCTTCGAGGACTCGCTCCGCATCAGCAGCAGTAAAGGCGAAGATGGACACGCAATCCAGCGAGCGGCAGGCGGGGACGACACCGCGCGTGGAAAGCCAACCCCGGGTGGGTTTATGCCCGATAAGGTTATTGAAGGCAGCGGGTACTCTGCCGGAGCCTGCGGTATCGGTTCCCAGGCTGAAACATGCCCAGCCTTTCGCTACAGCCACTGCTGAACCCGAGCTTGATCCGCCGGAGATGTATTCGGGATTGAAGGCGTTGCGGCAGACGCCATAGGGAGAGCGGGTACCATTCAACCCGGTGGCAAACTGATCGAGATTGGTCTTGCCGATGGGAATCGCGCCTGCGTCGATCAGCCTCTGCACCACCGTTGCGCTGCGTGGCGGTGTGTAGGCAAACGCCGGGCAAGCCGCAGTAGTTGGAACGCCCGCGAGATCGATATTATCCTTGATAGCGAAGGGAACACCATATAAAGGCAGTGCAGCCAGGCCTCTTTCTTCCACTTTCCGGGCATATTGCCGCAGAGATTCCAGCGGCAGCTTGTGTATCCACACGTTGTCGGGATCGTCATGGATCAGCGCATGCACCGCCTCTACCATCCCGGTAGGAGTCAGTTCCCCAGTGACATAACGTTGCAGCAGGGACGGGATATCGCCCAGGAGATCGAGCTTGTTCATATTCATTCCTCCTGAACGATAAGCAACATCTGCCCGGCGGATATATGGCTCCCCTCCTTGCAGAATAGCTGTCGTACCCTACCGCTGACCGGTGTCTCCACAGAGAATTCCATTTTCATGGACTCCACCACTACCACTGGATCTCCCGTTTCGACACGCTGCCCTTCCTTGACGAGCAGTTTCCATACCGTGCCGGTTACATGCGCACTGACAATCTGGGAATCAGCGGGCAAATCCAGTTCGCTCTGCGCATCTGCTTCCTCGAGTGTAACCTCGCTCACGTACTCAGCCTTGCCTTGGGCCTTCCAGCGTTCACGCTCGGCTTCAAACGCAGCCTGCTGCTTTGCTTTGAAAGCGCTGATGGATCCCGCATTTTCTTTCAGGAAAGCGTTGTACTGTTTCAAACTGAATGTTGTCTCCTCGATCTTCAGCTTGAAGTGTCCGGTAATGAAATCCTTGCGCAACTTGAGCAGTTCGCTTTCGCTAACCGGATAGAAACGAATCTGGTCAAAGAAACGCAGCAGCCAGGGTTTTCCTTCCTTGAAGTCGGCTGTCTGGAGGTACCGGTTCCACATCTGCACCGTGCGGCCCACAAACTGGTAACCTCCGGGACCTTCCATCCCGTATATGCACAAATAGGCCCCCCCTATGCCAACCGCATTCTCGGGCGTCCAGGTACGCGCAGGATTATACTTCGTGGTCACCAGCCGATGACGCGGATCCACGGGCGTGGCAACCGGCGCACCGAGATAGACGTCACCCAGTCCCATGACAAGATAATTCGCAGAAAACAGGATGTGCTGCACTTCCTCGATGCTGTCGAGGCCGTTGATCCGGCGGATGAACTCGATATTGCTGGGGCACCAGGGTGCATCGCTGCGCACCGACTGCATGTACTTTTCTATCGCCAGGCGGGTGGCACCATCGTCCCATGACAGTGGAAGATGGACGACGCGTGCCGGGACCTCCATATCATCGATATCGGGTAATTTCTTTTCCGCGCTGACCAGCATTTCCAGCAGCTTATCGCGTGGGAGTACGCGGGAATCGAAATGCACTTGCAGCGAACGGATGCCGGGTGTCAGATCCAGAATGCCTTTCAGTTCTCCGTCATTGCACGTTTTCTGCACCCAATCCATCAGGGCGTGCGCACGGAAGCGCAAATTGAGATCGAGCTCGAGGGGACCATACTCGACCAGCAGATTTTTATCGCCTGCCTGGCGATATACCACCTGTACATGGCCGTCGCTTTGCGGGATGAAGTGGAGCACAGGCATGGATGCGTCGGTTGCGTCCTGCTCCCCCTCGGATGAAACGTTTTGCGGGACCCGGAGGTCTTTTATCCTTGCATCCTGCTGCAACTCCAGCCCCAGCGCCTGCTCCATCGACATCCTGTGGAAGCGCACGCGATCACCCGGCTTGAGCTGTCCCATCTTCCAAAATTCAGCCTGGATGATGGTAACCGGGCACACGAAGCCGCCAAGGCTGGGGCCATCGGGACCAAGTATCACAGGCATATCTCCCGTAAAATCCACGGTACCTACGGCATAGGCGTTGTCGTGGATATTGGAGGGATGCAGTCCTGCTTCGCCGCCGTCACTGCGCGCCCAATGGGGCTTGGGGCCGATCAGCCGCACGCCGGTGCGATTGGAGTTGTAATGCACTTCCCAATCCGTGGCGAAGAAGGTTTCGATATCCTGCTCCGTGAAAAAATCCGGCGCCCCGTGCGGCCCGTACAACACCCCTATTTTCCAGCTGTCGGTGTAGGGCGGTACCAATTCATCCGGCAGTTCCTGCTCAAATCCGCCATTACCGTCTTTTCTGGCTTCAAAGATATGCAGCACGTCGCCGGTGAGGAGCGTGCGGCCTGCATGCCCCCCGAAGTGCCCGAGGGTGAATGTGGATTTGCTGCCCAGATAATCGGGAACCCGAATTCCTCCTTGCACCGCCAGATAAGCGCGGCACCCATGATTTACGAGTTTGCCGAACTGCAACAACGAACCGGCCTTGACGCGATGCGCTCGCCAATAGGCAAGCGGCTCACCATCCAGGCGCACCTCCATCGGCGCACCGCACACCGCAATAACGCTGTCACAGTTGAAGTGCAGCGTCGGACCGGAAAGCGTAATCTCCAACCCCGCCTTATCCTCGCTGTTATCGACGAGACGATTGGCCAGGCGGAACGCCAGACCATCCATCGGTCCCGATGGCGGCACGCCGATACTCCAGTATCCTGTCCGCCCGGGATAATCCTGCACCGTAGTCTGTACACCCGGACTGAGAACATCGATCGTATGGGCGGCATAACGAAAAGTGTTCAGAAAGCTGGTCGTGTGTTGGGCGCTTCGAAACGCATCGCTGCGTAGAGTCTGCCTGAGATAACCGACGTTGGTTTCCACTCCGTGCAATGCCGTCACGTCCAGGGCTTGCAGCAGCCGCGCAATGGCCTGCTCCCGGTCCGGCGCATGCACGATGATTTTTGCCAGCATAGGATCATAAAATGGCGAGACCTCGACGCCGCGTTCCACCCAGGTTTCCACGCGTGCCGCGGACGGAGGCGGAAACTCTGCGGCGGTGAGAATACCGCAGGAAGGTTGAAAATCTTTGACCGCGTTCTCGGCGTACACGCGTACCTGGAGGGAGGCCCCCTGCGGCTGGATATCGAATGAATCGAGAGGGGGCAAGTCTCCGGCGGCTTGCCGAACCATCCATTCCACCAAGTCGATACCGGTCACTTCCTCAGTTACCCCGTGCTCGACCTGCAGCCGCGTATTCACTTCCAGGAAATAAAATTCTGCAGCGGAGGCATCGAAAATATACTCCACCGTACCCGCAGACTGGTAATTGACTGACTTGCCCAAACGTACCGCGGCATTCAGCAACGCCTGGCGCACGCGTGGCGGCAGATCGGGGGCCGGGGTTTCTTCGATCACCTTTTGGTTACGCCGCTGCATCGAGCAGTCGCGCTCCCCCAGTGCGATCACCCCACCCTTGCCGTCACCGAATATCTGCACCTCGATATGGCGCGCCTTCTCCACATATTTTTCGAGAAACAGGCCGGCGTCCTTGAAATTGTTCTGCGCGAGGTATTTCACCAATTCGTAGTTTGCACTCAACTCTTCCTTGTTCCAGCACAAACGTATGCCTATGCCGCCCCCTCCCGCCGTGCTTTTCAGCATGACCGGGTAACCGATATGAGCTGCCTGGCGCAAGGCCTCATCCAGGTCTTCGAGCAAGCCTGTGCCCGGCAGCAGCGGTACCCGGTTCTGCAGCGCCAGTTTGCGCGCCGTGTGCTTCAAGCCGAACGCGCGCATCTGATGGGGAGTGGGGCCAATGAAGGAAATACCATGGTCAGCGCATTGCTCGGCAAATTCAGCTTTCTCACTGAGGAAGCCATATCCTGGATGAATTGCATTTGCCCCCGCATGGCTCGCAACCTCCAGGATCTTTTCGGCGCGCAGATAGCTTTCCGCGGCGACTCCACTGCCTATGCAGTAGGCTTCATCGGCTTCGATCACATGCCGGGATAACGCATCTGCTTCGGTATAGATGGCAACGCTCTTTACCCCCATACGCCGTAGAGTGCGGATAATCCGACAAGCAATGGCGCCGCGATTGGCTATCAATACTTTTTCAAACATGATTTATTCTCGGTTGAGTGAAAAACGGCCGGGATAGAAACTGGACTATGTAAAGCTCATCTCACTGGGGTCGTCCCAGACCAGCAATCGAATGGGGGTGGGATTGTAGGCGTTGCATGGATTGTTCAATTGCGGGCAGTTCGAAATCAGTACCACCACATCCATTTCGGCCTTCATTTCCACGTATTTGCCAGGCGCGGACACGCCATCCACGAATTCCAGGCCACCCTCTTCCGTCACCGGCACGTTCATGAAGAAATTGATATTGCTCGGAATATCGCGTTTGCTGATACCCAGCTGCTGGCACTCCGGTTCATGCGCCAGCGCGTGCAGAAAGTTATCGCGGCAACTGTGCATGGGAAATTTCTCCAGCGCATACCGCACTGTATTGCTCTCCGCCGCGCATGCCCCTCCCAGGGTGTCATGCCGTCCGCATGTATCCGCAACGATGGTGAGCATTACGTTGCCATAATTCGAGTACAGCTTGCTGCCGGTAGTCAGATAGATTTTCTTCTGCCTGCGTATGGTATCGGTTGCGCTATAGCGCTCCACCGCGTGCGAAGCGTTGTAAAACAGGGTATCGACGGCCTGGTTGCCTTCCAGGTCCACAATCCGGAATATCTGCCCCTCCCTGACGATCTTGACCCACGGTTCTCCCGCGGGACAGATTTCATCCACTACTGCCGCATCGGGATCGAACATGCTTTCAACAAAACTCTTCTTGTTCTTGAAATTCGCATTCATGCCGCACCTCCATGACAAGCATATAAACATTCAGTGTTTTGCCGGGCACGCTGGTTTTCGGAAATATGCGCGCATTCGGCAATCGCCGAGGATGGGGTCGCAAAAGCAGCGAGATTGACTGCACCGGGCTGGTACGTCGTGGAGGGGTCGAGAGGATGCGGCGCAGCGGATAACACCACCAGCGTATCCATTTCGAAACTCAAATCCACATGATCTCCCGCTTTGCTGTTGCCGGAGTGGAAGGTGAGTTCACCGGCTGAATTGGCGGTCACCTTGCTGAAGAAATTGATATTGGATACGACGTCCCGCATACCCAAACCCCATTTTCCAAGCTCGATCAGCATGCCGTCCAGTCCATTGCGGAACATCTGGTTGCGGTGCTCCTGATACCGTGCAGTACCGTATTTCCGGCGTATCAGGTCGGCATCGCTCAGGCCACAGACAGTATCGTGCCAACCCGCGCTATCCGCGGTAATGCAGCAGAATATCCTTCCCATATCCGAATGGCAGGCATGTCCCTTGGTCAGGCGGAAGGTGTGCTGGGATTTGAGCGTATCGGCCATGTTGTAGCGCTCCAGTTTTTCTTCCTGATTGAAGAACAACACCGAGGCATTGGCGCCGCCGCTGACATCCGTCATGCGCAGCGTGGTACCGCGCCGCAGAATGCCGGACCAGTGGCAGCCCCCGGGAATATGTTGTTCCCACAAATATGCATCCGGTTGATTCATCTCTCTTTCTCCTCATCACGATAGTTTTTCAGGTGTATCAGCTCAATTCGTAGATCGATGCGGTGTTTTCGCTTCCCTCTGCATGCTGTGTGAAGTGGATTTTTTACGCATCTTGTTTATCAGGATATACAGGGCCGTAATGCCGAGAATGCTGCCCAGCACCAGGGGTACCGCCCAAAGCTGCCACCACGGGGCATCGGGAGCCGCTGCATAGGGACGCGGCCAGGCAATATTGACAAGTTCGAATACAGACCAGATAAAAGCGGCTGTGTTGATCAGCAACCCCCAGACGCCAAGCTTCAACTCACCCAATGCCGGATTCCAGCGCCCGGTAAGCCGCGTGAATAAACCCACGCCGGTCGTCATGGAAAACATGGCGTAAAGCCCCCCCGTGCCGAAGGCAATCACGGTAGCCACGGCGCCATCATTCAATCCGAACAGCAATCCCAATCCTGCCAGCGATACGGTACAGATAACGGCGTTACGGGGCGTCTTGTCGGGCCCCAGCCGGCTGAGAACAGCGGGCATATGGCCTTCGCGGGCCATGGAATACACGATACGCGAGGTATATTTCACCACCGAGGCGCCGCAAGCCAGGAATGCGACCATGACGATCGCTAAGAATGGCTTTTCCGCCCACTCGCCAAAACTGCCGGTAATCACAGGCGTAATCGGATCGGAAGTGGCACTCGCAGCAATCAGTGCCTCGCGATCGAACGCCAGTGTCAGTGCGGCGGAGTTGAAAAGCACCACCGATCCCACCATGCATAAAGAGAAGAAGACGGCGCGCGGCACCATCCTCTTGGGTTCGTGCGTTTCCTCCGCGATGGTGGAGCAGGCATCAAAACCGATGAATGCCCATCCGGCGATCGCCAGCGCTGCAAGAAACGCGGATAACTGGTCTGGCGCGGTGCCCGTGCCGAGATGCTGGAACAGTTCGGAAAAAGAATGCTGCCTGAAAAACAGGAACAGTAGCAGCGCCACGCCCAGGGAGCCGACAACTTCCGCATAAACTCCCATTGTGATGACCAGCTTGAAGATATTGACGTTAACCAGATTGATAATGGTACACAGGAGGAGGAATACTGCGCCCCAGATCACGAATGCGGAGCCGGTTTCGCTCTCGGCTCCAAAAAACAGGGCAAGCCAGACACCACCCGTATAGGCGGTGGTGGTGAGCATGGCAATAGTGGAACTGACGTAGATGACACCGGCAAATTGCCCGGTAGTCACCCCTCCAAGTTGGCGCGCCCATTTGTATGCGCCCCCTGCAATGGGGAATTGTGAAGACAGCTCGGCGTAGACCGTGGCCACGAGCAGCTGCATGACGAGACAGGTAGCCAGCGCGCCAAACCATCCGCCTCCTGTCACAGTGGTCTGAACGCTGATGATGGCGTAAAGCCCTACCACGGGGGAAACAACCGCGAAGCCGAGCGTAAAGCTGTTCCATACGCTCATGCTGCGATGAAGCTTGTCGCCGGTGACGAGCACAACGCCAGGAGCAGAAGCAGGAGGAGCGGGAGGGACGACGGCGCCGCGGCTTTCCTCTACAGGCATGATAACCCTTTCTAAACAAGCGGGAAGATTTTGTTCTGCCAGTGACGCGCCGGCCTCCTCCCCGAAGCGCTAAAGGCGGGATGCCCGGAAGTACCGGCCGGAAAAACATGAAGATCGAGGAGTATGGACGCAGACACGGGAATGCCGAAAGCATTCAGGCCATGCGCGACAATTGCAGAAACAGGGAAAAATACGGAGGGAGAGTACACGACGGGTCTCCTTTTTCGGCAGTTAAAATTCCAGGAATCAATGTAATAACTACATGATCTCCCGGGCTTTTATCCCTCCGTGGAGCCTCGTCATGACGAAGCCGGAAACTCTCGGACCAGACACTTCGAAAAAGAAGCCGGAACCCTAGTTTCGCGCTACAACTTTACTGGAAACCAGTTTTACACATCTCATTCCGAAATACAACAAGAAATTATAAAAATTTTCTCTCGATTTGCCCCCCCGGATTTGAGCCTTCGATATTTTATTTGGATATTTTTCAGCAGCCCTGCTCTCTCCAAGGATTCGCGGCTTAGGCATTGGAGACTGATTAAAAATAGCGTGTCATTGTGACTTTCTTCGCGCCACGACGACGCCATCCCGCGTTGGATTTATGAAAGCGTCAAATTCGGGATCGCCAAAAATCAACCGGTTGTGCTCGAGAATGGCCTCGGTCCATCCGGGAACAATATCAACATAACGTTCCACCGCCACCCTTCCATGCCAAAGCACGTTATCGGCAATATATAGCCCATGCGGACGAATCCTGTCCTTTGCCATACGCCAGATTTCCGGATAATCCCCCTTGTCCGCATCGTTGTAGCAGATGTCGAATAATCCTTCGGTCTGCCCGAATATCTCCTGCGCGATGCCAGTACGAAAATCGATCCTCTCCAGCAGATCTGCAGACTTGAGATACTGTTCGGCCTTTTCCTTGTTCTGAGGATCGCCATCGGTACAGATCACCTTTCCATCCGCCCCGGCTGCTTTTGCGAACCAGTAAGCCGAGTAGCCGTAGCCGCTGCCAAACTCGAAAATACGTTTGGCATCGATCGTTTTCGCCAGCGTCTCCAGAAAAACACCGACCAGGCGGCCAACGATGGGAAAATTGTTTTTAGCAGCCACCGCTTCCATTTCAGTCAGCACAGGATGATCAGTCCGACCCACGAGGCTGCGCATATACTTTTCGATTGCCGGATTTACCGGGTCCAATTGAGAGGGATTTACAATAGTTGGAGATTGCATGGCCACCGCTCCTCAAGAAACAAGAAATTATGTGCTCGTCGTATGCTCCTTATTCGACTCTACGCTCAATACGATGAGGGGTCAAAGGTGAGCGGCACTGTCATTAATCCTGATAAGCGGGAGTGCCCATAAAAGCAGCATATGAACTCCCGTCGCTCCGGTAATATCATGACATTTGATGATAGAATCAGTGGCATCCTATCCGATCGGCCCGATCAAAACTTCCGGCGAGGAACCGGCACTGGAAGTCAGGAAGACAGGAAGACAGCAATAGTAAGCACTTGGCACTGTAGTAAGAGGAATGACGGGGCGATGACTGAACTTGAAACGAGGTTGAAATGAACAGCAGACCGCACATCATATTGACATCCCAGGACCTGGACAGGCTTGAGACCTTGCTCGAGTCGCTTCCAGCCAACGCGGTTCCTGGCAGTGCGGAACTCCAAGCCGAGCTCGAACGCGCCGAAATCGTCGAGCCCGAGCAAATACCGCCCACGGTGGTAACCATGAACTCCACAGTACGGTTCAGCATCGATTCCTCAGGCCAGGACTTCCGCCTGACGCTGGTCTATCCAAAAGATGTTGACGGGTCCGGTAATAAAATTTCCGTGCTTGCGCCGGTTGGCAGCGCCCTGCTCGGGCTTTCCACAGGCGACGAGATAGAGTGGCCGCGTCCGGGGGGCGGCACCATCAAGGTACGGATAGAGGAGATCATCTACCAGCCGGAGCGCGAGGGGAAGTTTTACAGGTAGAGACACCCCCTTTTTGGACCTTTTGGAGTGTTCATCCGAACATCTGAAATCCAGGCACCCTTGATTCCGGCAAGCAATAAGCCAAGGCATGTCCTCATGTCATGCCCTCGCATGCAACTCGGATAGCACACAGACCAAAGCATGCGTTGCCCATCAGTTCAAAATCCACGCTGATTTTGCTATAGTTGCGAGCATTTTTCCGAAGCCCATGAAATCCCGCTATGCATCTGCCTGATTGCCTGCCTGCTTCATTCACGCCTGCCAAAAACGCCCCCTGCTTTTCAACCTCTTCACAGCGCGCATTGAAGCGGCTGGTGAAATCCGGCTTGGCAGGCATGCTCGGCCTCATGCTCCAGGCTTCTGCGGCAGACCCTGCTCCCGCCGGCAGCACCACCGTAGCCCCGACATCATCGCAAGCGCCCGCGCCTGCAACGGGCAGTGACGGGAGCAGCAGCCGGTTCGACTGGTCGAAAGTGCCGCCGGTGACCGCCCCTTCCCGCCCCGGCATGTTTAGCATCGCCCCCTCGGGACCAGGATACTACTCGCTTTGGGATCATATAACCGGCAACAAGCGTGAGAACCCGCCCGTTTCTCCCTATGCGCCCTATGCCCTCATGACCACACCGGCTTTCGATATCGATTTCCGCTATCTCGAAAAACCCGACCATGAGAAGGATATTTTCGATCCCATCAAGCGCATCCATCTTGGCGATGACTTCCTTCTGTCATTTGGCGGCAGCTTCTGGTACCGGTATATGCGGGAATCCGATGCCCGGCTGACCAATACCAGCGACAACTACCACATGATCCGCAGCCGCTTTCATGCCGATCTCTGGTATCAGGATCGGATCCGACTATTTGCGGAGTTTCTGGATGCCCGCACTTTCGGCCAGGCATTGGCGCCGTTAGCCACGGATGTCAACCACACGGATATGCTGAATGTTTTTGCGGACATCAAGATTGCCAACATCAAGGACGGTCCAGCTTATCTGCGCGTGGGGCGGCAGGAATTGCTTTACGGCTCGCAGCGGCTGATTTCCACGCTCGATTGGGTCAACACCCGCCGCACTTTCCAGGGGATAAAGGGGTTCTGGCGCACGCCTACGTTCGACCTGGATGCATTCTGGGTACGGCCCATGGTGACGGAAAGAAACAATTTCGATAACTGGGATGAGAAGCGCGAATTCTTCGGTTTATGGGGAACATACAAGCCCATGAAAGGGCACTTGGCCGATTTCTATTTTCTGAGCCTGGATGACAACCGCAATCTTGCCGTCGGCAGGGCCGGGGTCAGGGGCGATTCGATCACGCATACCCTCGGCAGCCGCCTGGCCGGAGATTACAACCAGTTCCTGTACGAACTGGAGGGCATGTACCAGTTCGGGCAGTATTCCAACCAGGATATCTCGGCCTTTGCCGTCGCCTCCGGCGCTGGCTACCACTTCAAGGGAAAGCCGCTGAATCCGCAATTCTGGCTGCGCTACGACTTTGCCTCCGGCGACAATAATCTGACCGATGGCAGCCGCACCACCTTCAACCAGCTTTTTCCCTTCGGCAACTATTACCTCGGATGGATCGATCGCGTCGGCAGGCAGAACATCCACGACTTCAACGCCCAGCTCAATCTGCACCCCCTGCCCTGGGCCAATTTCACCGCCCAGTACCACCGCTTCTATCTGGCGAACAAGCGCGATTTCCTGTACAACGCCGCCGGCGCCGCTACCCTTAGAGACGCAACCGGCCAATCCGGCAGCTATGTAGGAGACGAGATCGATTTCCGCTTCAACATACACGTCGACCGGCATGAAGACGTACTGATAGGATATTCGAAACTGTTTGCCGGCAATTTCCTGAAAGCGCAGGCGCCACGCGTCTCGCCTGACTTGTTCTACGTCCAGTACAACTTCAGGTTCTGAAACGTGAACGGCTGGCAGCGGTGATGCCGCCCATCCCCAAAGCATGAAACCAACGCCGCCGGGCGGGGCAAGGAATTCATTCAGCCCTTCCGACAGAAGGGCAGGTTTCTGGTGAAACTCGATATTGCAGGCAGACGGCCATTTTTTTCCTGGAGCACAGCCCAATAGCGCCCTCCGCCCCTGGTTTTTTTATTCCCCTTATAAGAGGCTATTACATGGTCAGCACTGACCCATGTAGACAATATCTTTACCGCGCATGGAAGATGAATGGCGGGATCGTGCAGGCGTTTTGCTTTCTTGATGCCACAGCTATAGCCCGGCTGGTTTGCGCTTTCTTTTGATATCTGCAGCAGCCCTCGATTTGTATCCCGCCTTCTGAATACGTCTTTGGATGGCCCCCTCGCAGCCGCTCCAGGATCAAAGGTGCTTTCGAATTCCGCCATGGACGAAAGCAGGCCCACCCAGAACTGAATCCTTTTTTTGCGTGGCAAATGCTTATAGGTCGGGCAAAATTTGCCGATATCCTTGGGGACCGCAGAGGGAAGAGACGAGGTGTCAACAGCAGTTTCCGTAATCCGCGTCCACGAGCCATCAAGGTTCTTTTTTGACCACGCGGCATAATCCTGAGCCTGAGCGGCGAAGGATGCGACCGGAGCCAGCATGAAGATCAATAACAGGACAACACACACTATGAGTATCCTTCTTAACCATAGATAATGCGTTTATATAAATCATTATAGACTCCATCCCGGCAGAGTTTAGTTCCCCTCAAACTCGCACAGTGCAAACACCTTGAGGCCCTGATCTTCCAGCCGCGCCCTGCCCCCGATATCCGGCAGATCAATGACAAAGCTGCACTCCACCACCTCGCCGCCCATCTCATGAATCAAGCCAGCGGCAGCCTCCGCCGTCCCGCCGGTAGCGATCAGATCATCCACCAGCAGCACCCGGTCGCCCTTCTGAATCGCATCCACGTGAATCTCGATGCGGTCGCTGCCATATTCCAGCTGATAATCGCGCCCCCGCGTTTCGGCAGGCAGCTTGCCCTTCTTGCGCACCGGCACAAATCCCACACCAAGCTCGTAGGCAACCGGCGCGCCAATGATGAAGCCGCGTGACTCGATTCCAGCCACTTTATCGATTTTCATGCTCTTGTAGCGGCTGGCGATTTCCTGAATAGTCGCGCGCAACCCCACCGGGTCTTTCAGCAAAGTGGTGATATCACGAAACATGATGCCTTCATGGGGATAATGCGCGATGGTGCGGATGCGGGATTTGATCTGCATGCTACTTCCTGTTTCTGGTTTTTTGAGTCAAAGGATTCAAGGGCCGTCGATACGGATGAGCCGCTTTCGGCTATACTACCGTAAAGTTGCCGGGGATAGCGTTCTGGTGTATCCTTTGCGCCCTTTGCCGGGTTCCTTTCCTGGAACCCTCAACAGGAGAGATGGCCGAGTGGTTTAAGGTACACGCCTGGAAAGCGTGCGTACGGGTCAAACCGTACCGAGGGTTCGAATCCCTCTCTCTCCGCCAAAAAATAATGTAAGTTGATATTTTTTAAAGAATTCTTTTTGGATTCTTTCGGCTACCTACATTTTCACCCCCACTCTCGTATAACAATAAATTGAAGGCTCACTAATAATCTCATTACATCAAGTAGATTATGGCTACTTGGAGTACTGTCATAACTATATGCAGCGTTAGTTCGACTAGCCTGGGTAAACAAAAGTAATAAGATGTGCATTAATTTCAAGCACAGACACTAACTGTACCTTATAATTGGAAAATCCCTTGTCTTAGTGCTTAGCGGGCCACCAGCTGGTGGAGCCGCACAATGTTACGAGGACGCCGAAGCACGCAATACGTGCCTAGGCCAGGCTGGGCCATTTATGGTTTCGCCTGAGAGATGCAGCCCAAGCTCAGATGATGTAAAGTTAACCGGAGCAAAGCCTTATAGAGGCTCTCATCGGACGGTTGAAGGACTTATTTTCTGGGGGAGGGCGACGCTAACTTGCGGTTGCCAACGCAGTCAAAAACGATAGAATTGGAGACGGCAATGAGGATAAAGACCGCAAGCAAAAACGTGCCAGCCGTGCTTTACGGAAGTGGTTGTACAGCTTAGCTGTCATCGTCTCGGTTTTAGTGCTTAGCGGGCCACCAGCTGGTGGAGCCGCACAATGTTACGAGGACGCCGAAGCACGCAATACGTGCCTAGGCCAGGCTGGGCCATTTATGGTTTCGCCTGAGAGATGAAGTGTCTTGAGCGGGTGGGTTGCTTGCCGATGGGAGCCCCAACAAAAATAAATCATGGCAGAGCTTTATCGCAAGCTGTACAGTAACAATCGTCTAAGAAGTGCTTGGCAGTCCATATACGAAAACGGTATTTCATCTAAATCGCCTACAATTAGAACTGAAATCGAGCAGTTCTCCCTTTCATTAGAAAAAAACCTTCGGCGGATTGCCGATCAGTTGAGAGAAAAACGGTACGTGTTTTCTCAAAGCTATGGGGTCGCGGTTAAGAAGAAGAATAACCCTAGCAAAAAGCGACCGATAGTAATATCCCCCATTCCTAATCGCATTGTTCAGCGAGCGTTGCTAGATGTTGTACAAGAAATTCCAAGTGTCCGAGCTAAATTAGACTCTGGTTTTAATTTTGGCGGAATTGCAGAAATCGGTGTACCTCAAGCGATTCTCAAAGCTTATAAAACAGCCCTGGAAAAGCCCTATTTTATTCGAACTGACATTTGTGCCTTCTTCGATAATATTCCTCGTTCACAAGCATTAGAAATTATTACTTCTGCATCTAAGGATGATGATTTCAATACGTTGTTAACTCAAGCAACAACAACAGAGTTGAGTAATCTTATAACCTTAGGCCGTGACAAGGAACTTTTTCCATTGGAAGGAAAAGGTGTTGCTCAAGGTTCCTGCCTTTCTCCCGTACTTTGCAATTTGCTTTTAGATGATTTTGATAAAAAAATGAATGCCCGAGGCATCGTCTGTATCCGATATATCGACGACTTCATTTTGTTTGCACCAAGTGAATCAAAAGCATTTAAAGCCTTTGCTAGCGCATCAGCTTTCTTGGAAAAACTAAACTTAAGTGTATATGACCCTCGTCACTCTCCCGATAAGGCTGAGCATGGGGTATCCAATAAAGGATTTGAATTTCTAGGATGTAGTGTAAGACCTGACCGCATTCGTCCTTCTGATAAGAGCATAAAAAGACTTAGAGATCGTGTGAATGAAATATTTGACAAGGTTATTAAAAAATCCAGTAGTCCGCTCCGATGCATAAACGAAAAAACTACTTACAAGGATGCGCTAAATGAGGTTAGTAGCACTATTAGAGGATGGGGTAACACGTATTCCTTTTGTACAGATGATCACTTGATGATTAACCTAGATAGGTATATCAGCGAAAAAATTTTGAATTTCAATCGGAGATATAAGCAAAAAATCCGGGCCTTTTCCCCTGAAGATAAAAGGCGCCTGCTAGGGGTATTTCTGCTCCAGGACTGTAAGAAGGACGAAAGCATGAGGGCCACTGTCACGGCTATTTAGTTTTATTAAATTTCTAAAATTAAAATGCGGCCTCGCCTACAAGTAGTGATTCAATTCAACTATCTCCCCTTTATTCGACAAATTATTGATCTCCGGCCTACTGAGTGATAATAACTGCTTTCAGAGTTTCCTGAAGCTTGCAAGCGCTACGCCAAGAACTTGCCTCGTTCATGCCATAGTTCATATTCGCTGGATTGCCTTAGGGTTCAAAGTGTAGACGATACTGTTTATATATCTCCATCAAAAAGAAGAAAGATTCCCACTAGGGAATTAGAGCTACCCTCTGTTTTCTTCCAGCTCAACCAATACCAAATCGAGACGCATCAATTCGTCATTATCTCGCAGCTTCCCCTTAAATCAGCGTTGAGAGCAATGCGCCCCTAATGGACTAGCCACTGGGAGGAGGTTTACGCGAGTGTGATAGATGACATTTAGTAGCTATCACACTCCAAGGAAGGAAATAAGATGCCCCGATCAAGACCTTTCGAACAGGAATGCACTAAGTAGTTGGAAATGGAAAAAAAGACCCTTCCCGCTCGATATCCGCGCGAGCAAGCAACAATCATATTTCAAGACCTGTACGAACTGGATCATGTAAATGAATTGCTTGATGAGATGTGTAGAGCGGCGGTGGTGCTGGAGAAACCGGAGACGACTTGGGATGGCAATCAGGACGAGCTATGGCGCAATCTTACTGCCGATCCCCTTACCTTTCTGATCAGGAAGCTGCGGGAAGCCTTTATTGAATATGAAAGGTTTTGGGAACCAGAGGGATGGACGCTGGATGATGACCCGGACTTGAGGGTGGCTCTAGAGGATCATGCGGAGATGTGGTGGCGCCTAAATGATCTCCGAGAGGGCTGCTGGAGAATGCCAAGGAACCCGCAGGGAAATACGAAAGGTGAGGCGTTGAAAGTTTACGATCCTGCGTTACTCGCATGTGGGGAAGCCTTGTACTTGGCACTTACAATTCAGCAATCCCCGGGTGACAAAAAGTGGATCATCGAATGCGTCGCACAACTGAAAGCTCATCTCTTGCGCTATCACACGGCATCACTTGAGGTGCTTCTAGGCCGGCAAGCTTCTTTTACATCTGGAAGAACACGAGGATCTCTGAGTCCCATTCATCGGCATTTTAGAAGACTGTACCAGAAACTGTGCAGCCAACAGCGCGAACCCGACAATTTCGAGGCATTCTGGTCGGTTATAGAGAAGGAATGCCAAAATCCAACTGTAAAAACTCCTTCAATCCAGTTGCATGAAATCGACGGTGACAAGCTCAATTATCGGATTGGTAAGGAAGATAAATCAATAAGTAAAGCTACTCTTCGCAATAAGTTCCGCTATTACAAAGACGGTATCGGCGGAACGTACAAACAGAAACAGTCCTCGAAGCTGAACCAGCGATAACCCCTTCTGGTTTAGCTCAGACCAAAAGGGGTCAAATAAAAGCGAGGTTCTAATTCATCGACGGAATCTCGGCCTTCCACGGCTAATACCTTGCCACTTCTTCCTTAAAAAAATTTAACGAAACAAAAAAACTTGCCTTGCAGATTCACGGTTTCCGCTAAACCGTGAATGCTCCTCTGTAAATTCTCCTTCACACCCAATGTGTCCCATTGGGGTTTATTCCAACCCATGAAGGAGAATCATGAAAACCAAAAATCTTCCTGACGCAGCTCCATGGTATGAGATTTACCGGATCCCTAGGGTAAAGGGACTCACCGGGCTGTCGCGTTCGTCCATTTATCGGCTGGAAGCGCTGGGCCTTTTCCCTGGCAGGGTAAAGCTGTCGGGCTCAGCAGTTGGATGGCGCAGCGATGAAATACACGCCTGGATAGCAAGTCGCCCACCTGCTAATCCAGGAAAGGGGGCGAAATGAGCGCACTTTTACCCTCTTTCAGGCGCCAGGCAGGCCCCACCTCTGGCGCTTTCTCGTTTCTGGGGCTTACCCGATTCGATGTTCCCTAATAGCAATACTCAATTAAACGTTACTAATCAATTTTGGAGGACTGTTAATGGATGACTTCGTTGAAGTGCCACAGGGAAAAAGACTTCTTCAGCTGCTGGAGGAAAAGCATCAGTTGCCAGTCACGATCGCCAAATACACATGCTGCGCATCCTGCCACAAACCTTTCACACCGCTTTTTCAGCCAGCTGCAGAATTGCATGTTGCACCGGACGGCCTGCGTTTACCAATCCTGCATCTCTGCCAACTATGCCAAGGTTGTGCAGCTAAACATCGTCGCGGGGGACGAAGACAAAGGGCAGTGTTAGCTGCTGTTCGGGAATTTCTGGCAAAGGAGGTGTCATGATCAGAACATTTCTACCCCCCGATTTGGTCGAATTCATGCACCGACATCAGTACAGACCAGAACCGCTGAAGCTGAGCGGAAGCGGGTTCCTCCGCTTTCCACTCGGCAACGAGGCCAATGGCAATACCAGCGGTTACGCCAAGCTTTTTCCCGACGGGAACAGCGCGGTGTTTGGCGATTTTAAATCGGGAACGCAGATTATCTGGAACGCCAAAGATGAGAAGAGCTTATCACCTCCCGAGCGTAGAGCACGCGAGGAGGCATTAAAGAAGGCCCGAGAGGAAATAGCTGAAGAACGGCGTCAGCTTCAGGTAGCCGCTGCAAGGCGGGCAGCCGAAATTTACGCGGGCGCGAAAGAGGCAAGGACTGACCATTCTTACCTGCTCAGGAAATGTATCAAGCCGTGTGGTGGCATCAGGCAGCACGATAATCAGCTACTTGTTCCGGTTTACGTAGCCGATAAGCTTACAAGCCTCCAATTCATCGAGGAGGACGGCACTAAACGATTCTTAAGTGGAGGTGAAATCAGCGGGGGCTGCTGTGTCCTAGGCGATCCTGCCGATGTGATTTGCATTGCCGAAGGGTATGCCACGGGTTGCAGCATACATGAGGCGACAGGTCATGCTGTCGCCGTCGCGTTCAACGCAGGCAATCTCACGTTAGTGGTGCAGACAATGCGGCAACGGTTTAAGGAGGCAACTCTCATCGTATGTAGTGATAATGATCAGTGGACCGAGGGTAACCCGGGCCTGACCAAGGCTACGGAGGCGGCTCTTACCGTCGGCGGACTATTGGCTGTCCCTGATTTTGCTGAGCGTGATATGAGTACTAGGCCGACCGACTTCAATGATCTGCATGTGCTATCGGGGAAGGGCATGGTAAATCAAGCCATCGCTGCAGCAAGGAAGGTAGGTGATCCACCCCGGCCTGTTTCAGATCCTCAGCTCACTCCTCACCTCATGTCACATCAAGCCCTTGTTCCAGCAGGTGATCAGGTCGGCTTGGATGGTTTACCCATTAACCTCCGGTCCCAGACAGATACGGAGGCTGCAACCGACGCTGAGACATCAGAAATAGCGAAGACAATAGAAGTGAGTAGGACGTTTAAGTCGGGCAAGTGGGAGCAACCGGAAGCAATCAAGCAGGAGGATGCGCTCCTGGCTGGGGAATGTGACGCTCCACTTGCCCCGCCCAAGATGCCGGAAATAGGCTTTCCTCCGCTCATCCATGACATAGTCGAGGTGGCTTGCGCTAACAGCGAAGCCCATTGGGTGGCGGTTGCTGCAAATGCCGTGGCCTACTTCAGCGCAATGACGGGCCGAGCATTATTCCAGTCTATAGGCGATGCGGTAATCCATTGCAGGCCCTTCCCACTTATCGTGGGCAAAAGCGGAAAGGCGCGCAAGGGTACGGCAGAATCGACTGTACGCAAGATCTTCAGGCGCGCTAATGCGCTGATCAATGAACAGCGAGAGGTTGAGGAAAGCCTACGCTGCCATACGGGCGGTCTCTCCACAGGGGAAGGTATTGCCTGGGCCATTCGTGATCCAATTGAGGCGGATGAAAAAGGCAGGGGCGGCGACCCGGGTGTGACCGACAAGCGTCTACTGGCTATCGAGAGTGAATTTGATAATGTCCTCTCCCAGCTGCGGCGCGACAACAATACCTTGTCTGCCACTATCCGCAATCTGTTTGATGGCCGCGACATCGAACCGCTTACCAAAACCAACCCTACGCGGGCAACGCGGCCTCATGTCTCGATTCTAGGGCACATTACCAGCCACGAACTGCGCGAGAAGGCGACTGCAAACGATGTGGCAAACGGACTGTTGAACCGGTTCATGATTCTCCACGTGTATCGCCCCAAGCTAGTTGCCTTGCCTCTTCCAACTCCAGAGGCGAAGATTGAAGAGTTGGCGCAGCGGGTAACCGACGCCATTATGGGTGTGACCCATGGGAATCTGCACGACGATAATCTGTATGAGGTTACCTTCAGTGATGCTGCTCGCGACTTATGGGTGGAGCAATACGAAACCATAACGCGAGATCGCGAGGGCAAGGCAGGAAGCTTGCTGGCCAGATCAGAGATGTATGCGCGAATGCTTGCAATGGTTTTTGCTGCAATGGACAAACGCCTCATCATTGAGCCAAGAGATCTTCATGCTGCTATTGCCTGGGTGGAATACTGGAATTCAAGCGTAACTTATGTCTTTAACTGTAGAGATGATGAAAGCGGACTGGATCCCTTCGAGGCTGAAGTGCTGGTTATCGTTACAAGAAATCCTGGCATCACGCTAACGAACCTGCGAAAGCACTGGCCAAACAGTCGAAGGAAGCAGGTGGACAACGCGCTGAAAACTCTGTTGAATCTGGCACCGCCATTGATTGAACAGGAACAGGAACAAACCGGCGGACGACCGGCAACCCGATATTTCCCTTACGAAAAAAAGTAAGAAAAGGTAGAAAAGCCAGCCCGCGCGGTATTGAGGTGGCAATTAAGGGGAAGAAAAGAGTAAAAAAAGGATAAGAGGGCAAGTTAAACAGAGTAAATACTTGCCGACTTCATACTTAATTACCTTTTCTTACCCTTAAATATATGGCTCAAACCCAATAGCCACGCCTTTCTTGACTTATTTCACTTATTTTCGCCCTCTATATATATAAATTATTAAGGGGGAATAGAGGCCAGGAGAAGAGCTGTTGCAGGGGGATGGGGGGTCAAAACTCAAGGGCTTTTTGCCTGGAACCCGAGCGCTTAGGCAAAAAATGATGGGCGCGAAATTGGGAAGGGGGGTGTTATGTTGATTTATATAATCCACTCGGAGATGCAAGGTATATTTGTATACGAAAGACTCCTGATCAAGACTCCTGATCGTCGAGATCGATCTGGTCCTTCATTGGATCACCGGAGGTCGGAGATGCGGAAATGGTACTACGGCATGAGGAGAGAGTGCTGCACATGAAGCTCAGAGCTGAACGTCCTGCGTAAATGGATTGTGGCTATTCATCCGGTGAAGGTCTTCCAGCGCTGAGTAGCGCGTATGGCGGAAAGACCTCTACCGATCTACGCGTCAGGACCCGCTGCTCGCCCCAACTATAGCCCCTGATATAGCCCTTTCGGCAACAAAGCCTCGGAGCCGAGACTGACTGAGATGGCAACGCGTGACGGAGAAGTTGAATCGCCTCATTGTTGAAATTGCGGCACCTCTCTGTAAGCTGATCCTGTTTGTGGTAGTCCCAATTCGGGAAGAACTCTTCTAGCGGACCTGTTCAATCGACGCGGCCATTCAATATTGCGGTTGATATTGCTGCCGCTGTTGTTGTCGCTGTCGATACTCCCTTTGCCACTGCTGGAAAGTTTTTTCCTGCTCGCTCCGCTGTTTCTCCTGCCGCTCAAACTGTAAGTCCTGCTGGCGCCGAATCTGCTCCTGCCGCCCCCGCAGTTGCTGCTGACGCTGATGTTCCTGTTGCTGTCGCTGCAGTTGCTGCTGCTGGAACTGCTGGTGCTGTCGGGAATCTTTCTGGCGTTGTTGTCGCTGACGTTCGAGTATTTGCTCATGTTTTTGTCGATCCTGCCTCGCATGCTCGAATTCATCAGCCTGAGCAGAGGCTTCGGCACTCAAGGTAAGCAACAGGATCGCAAGAAAAGCGCCCATTATTATATTGCCATTTGTTTGGTTCGCATGGTGATGACGGCATTCAAATTATTTTAACTCACACTCTGGGCGATATTGTTTCTGGTAAATGTCGATAATTTTTACACTTATCATCAAGACTTCTCCCTCCTTTATCGCAACTCCATGAATGAATTCATAATCAATAATTTGGCATACTTTATGCTAGTGCTTGAGCTTGTGAGTTTTCTAAAGTGGATGCAAGGAAGGCAGCTCCCTGCATTATCGATTTTGCTGTATCTCCCTCCACCGCAAAACACTCTGTTTCCAACCACGTTGTCCAGTAATGATGGTTAATTGCAGGTAAGGATAAGACGGAAAACCTCGTCAAGGGTTTTCACGCTCCCGGGGCACAATAATAAAAATGAGGTGATATTCGTGAAACTTTTAAGGCAATTAATTGCTGCAGGCATATTGGTCTTTGCAATCCAAAACGCAGGTGCGGCGGCGTTGACGGTGACTTATACAATGTTCGACCTTACGGATAGCACACCCGGAACCGATCGCTGGCAAGTTACTTATCACGTCACGGGTTCACTGACTGCGTTTGAAGGTTTCAATGTATTGTTCGCTCCCACAGACTTCGTCGGGCTCGCCGCCGAATCTGTACCCTCCGGATGGTTCGCCTACACCATAGGTCCAGATCTCATATTTGCTGCTGACGGCATTTTCTCGGCATCAACTGATGGAACTGGCGCATTGCCCGCTGATTTTATAGTGAGCTTTGATTGGACCGGCTCTGGCACTCCGGGCTCACAATCATATGAAATATTCGATGATAGTTTTAATGTTGTTGCGATCAGCGCAACTATGCCAGCAGCCATCGATCCAGGCAATCCGCTTCCTGAACCTGGAAGTTTGTTCCTGATCGGTGCTGGCCTGGCTGCTTTTGTCATGGGCCGCAGAAAGTATCAAAAGAGGTAAAAATCACAGGAAATTACTCGCGGATATCGCAAAACAGCGAGCCAATCGGCGCCCGCAGGGGTGACGCCAAATAATACGCTACTAAGGGGAATATTCGTGGCAAAAAAATCCAAGAATCAGCGTGCACGTCTGGACCAGCGTAAGCAATTGAATAATAACCGTGCTAGCCAGCTACTCGATAGTTTGTTGCGCAGGACAGGCGTGCAGGATAGTACGCCCGAAGATTCCCATCATATTCCACAGCACAAGCGGTTGGTGATTGAAGCGCTTGAGCCGAGATTGCTGCTGAGTGCCGATCTCATCGGTTCAATTGACTCATCTTCGCTTGACCGCGATTTCCTTCCTACGGAGCCCGCCTCAATCTCGGTGCTCATTACCAACCAGGGCGATGCACCCGCCACACCCGTTACCGTAAAACTCTTCGCCTCATCCGATTCACAACTGGATGCTGGCGATACCCTGATCGGTACCGCAACCAGTTCTTCCCCGGAATTATTGCCTGGGACATCCACGACACTCGATGTCCCTGTTTCAGTCGGCGCCCTCGATATAGGCAGCTATCAACTCATCGCTTCGGCCGATCCAGATCAGGAAATTGCGGAAGAAGATGAAAACAATAACATTTTCCTGGCGGAGAGAGCCCTGAATATCGCGCGGCAGTTCGGCCAGGTTCCAGGTCATGCATTGCCGACATCGCTGAGCGTCAATGATACAAATGGCACAGCCGTCACTTTCTCCCTGAGTGGCCCCGGATGGGGCGAGGTAACGAGATCCGGAGCGGGCCTTGCCTTGTCGCTCTTTTCTACCGATACCACAAGCGCGTTGACCGTCACCACCAGCGGGAGTCATTCACTTCTGACCGGCTTGGCAGTCGACGGTAATATCAAGTCCATTCTTGCATCGAACCTGGATTTACTGGGAACCGCCCGCATTTCAGGCAGTATTCAGAACATTACGCTAGGCGACGTGAAGGGAACCTCATCGTTGCTGGTGCAAGGGACGGGGTCCGGCATGGCGTTCAGCGCAGGAAGTGTACGCTCACTGGTACTGACCAGTGCAACGCCAATCAATACGGTGGCGGTACAGGAATGGCTTGCGTCTGGTTCTGCCCCCGCATCCATCAATGGACCTTCTTTGGGTACGCTGACTGCCACTGGAGAGTTCTCCGCGGATATCAACTTGTCCGGCGCCCCGGCCACCTCTTATACCCTTGTCAATGCCCAGATTGGCGGCGCCATCAGTGGTGGCTCATGGATAGTGCTGGGTCGTGCAGGCCAGATAGTCGCGCAGTCAACGGACGCATCATGGAAAGCTGCGTTTGCAGCTCCTTTATCTTTATTCTCCACCAGGGGCACCGCCAGCGGCCAGCTTTCCACACCATCCCTGCAGATGCTACAGGTGGGTGGTAACCTGGAGCAGGCGCGCATTATCGTGGGTGCAAACCTGGGGAGCGATGGTGGGCTCGGAGGCACAGGAAGTGCTGCGGATCAGTTTGCCTCAGGCTTGCTTGGCCGGCTCCGTGTTACCGGCTCTGTCATCGACTCCCATGTCTGGGTCGGCATCGACCCGGGCAACGGAATATTCGATGATGGCAACGATGTCGTGACTGGCGGCACGGCGAGCAGAATCCAGGAAATCATCATTGGCGGCAGCCTGAGCTCATCTTCGAACATCATTGCGGGCTCTTTTCCCAGCCTAGTGAAGATCGAGGGCCTGTCTGTCTCGCCATCGACCCTGCCGCAACTGGCCACATCCACAATCGATACCACGAAGCCCAGCGTAAAGGCAGCGCTTTCAAATGATACCGGACGCAGTGCTGATGACCATGTAACATTCGATGCCACGATTGAAGGACTGATTACGGATGCCAATGGTATTGCATCGCTCAAGGCTGGCTTTGATGATGCACTCCTCGCCCCGTATTCCGAAATCCTCAGCGATGTGCAGGCGGATGGCACACTCACTCTTACCGCCGCCCAACTGGCTGTCATCAACGGGTCGGCGCTGACTGACGGCGAGCACACGTTGCATCTTGTCGCCACAGACAAAGCTGGAAACACGCAGGGTTTCGATCTCCGATTCATTCTCGATACTACCGCACCTGGTTCACCCAGCGTCCATCTTGCGGCAGGAGATGATAGCGGAAGCGCAAACGATGACAACGTTACCAACATCAACGCCCCCAGGATCGACGTCAGCGCGGAAGCGGAAACCGCCATCAGGCTTTATATGGGCGCATTACTGGTTGCCGGGATCAGGTCGGGGCCTGAGACTCAGTACCAGCTGGATAAACTGGTTGACGGCGCCTATACGTTGAACGCAACAGCGGAAGACCTGGCTGGCAACGTCAGCAGTGCGTCTCCCGCTCTGCAGTTGACGGTCGACACGACTGCTCCATCGGTACCGACGCTCGCTCTAGCGCAGCAGTCGGATACGGGCACCGTCGGGGACAATACAACGACTAACGAGATCGTGGTTCTGACGGGCTCCACTTCGCCCGGTGCACGTGTCGATCTGGTCCAGGCTGCCCTCAACACAGTAGCGGACAGTCAAGGTGCGTTCAGCTTTACCGGGGTAGCGCTCACACTGGGTGATAACGACTTTACCGTGCGAGCTACCGATGTGGCGGGTAACAGTAGTGAGTTCAGCCAGAAGATCACACGCACCGAAATACCCAGCGGCGGGGACACTGTCCTGCCACAACTGAACGCGGCGCTGGTCAACGACACCGGTTTCAGCGCAACCGACGGCATCACTTCCAACGGAAGCATTATCGGCACGGTCAGCGACAATGTCGGGTTAACCAGTCTCCTGGCAGGTTTTGATGCCATGCCGCCAGAGCAATACCAGGAAATCCTCGACAGCGTTCAAACGGATGGCACGTTCAACCTTACTTCGGCGCAACTGGCGGCAATCAATGGCGCACCGCTGGCTGATGGAGCGCATAACCTGCACCTCATTGCTCGGGATGGAGCCGGAAACACGCGGAGTCTCGAACTGCAATTCGTTCTGGACACGGCCGCCCCGTCGACCCCGACGCTTGGGCTCGCGCCCGAGTCGGACACAGGCACGCTCGGGGACAATACAACGACTAACGACACCGTGGTTCTGACGGGCTCCACTTCGCCCGGTGCACGTGTCGATCTGGTCGAAGCAGCCCTCAATACGGTAGCCGACAGCCAGGGAGCGTTCTCGTTCAGTGAGGTCCCCCTTGCACTCGGTGATAACGACTTTACCGCGCGCGCCACCGATGGGGCGGGTAACAGCAGTGAATTCAGCCAGACGATCAGGCGCAGCGAGATACCCGCCGGCGGTGATACCGTTCTGCCTCAACTGAATGCCGCTTTGACTGGCGATACCGGTGCCAGCGCAACGGATGGCATCACTTCCAGCGTAAGCATCTCCGGCACAGCCAGCGACAATGTGGCGGTCACCAGCCTGCTCGCGGGCTTCGATGCCACTCCTGTCGCGCAATACAGGGAGATAATCAGCCATGTAAGCAGCAATGGTCAGTTCGTACTCGATCTTCCGCGGCTGGAAACCATTTTCGGCGGGACATTGACCGATGGCAGTCATACCCTCCATCTGCAGGCTTTCGATGCGGCAGGAAATGCTTCCGCACAGATCGATGTCGCTTTCACGCTCGATACTGCCGCACCCATCCAGCCCGTGTTCGACCTCGCGGTCACTTCCGATTCCGGAACGGTGGGGGACCATATCACCAACGCAGCCAAGGTCGCCTTGGTGGGAACCTCCGAACCCGGAGTCAGCATATCCGTGGTGGGCACATCCATTTCAGCGCTTGCAAACAACCTGGGCAACTTCCAGTTGGCCGGCATTTCATTGCAGGATGGCGCCAATGTCCTGACCCTGCGCGCCATTGATGCAGCGGGAAATACCTCGGAGCGCAGCCTCACCTTCCAGCGCACCGGAGAGATAACGCAGGATCAGGCGCTGTTCTGGAACAGTAAGGCGCTCGAAGCCATACGCCTCGATGTGACTGACCCCCCAATCGCGACCCGTCTGCTCGCCATGGTGAGTCTGGCAATCTACGACAGCCTGGCCGCGATCGATGGCACTCAGGCATACCTGGTCAAGCTCAGCGCCACGGGCCCTGTTTCCGCCGATGCCGCAGTGGCGGCAGCAGCTCATCGGGTTCTTACTGTGGAATATCCTGGCCAGAAAGGAACCTTCGACGCCGCGCTGGCAGCTTCCCTGGCTAAAGTCGCGGAAGGACCGGCCAAGGATGCCGGCATTGCACTGGGCACAGCAGTGGCCGATACCGTTCTCGCGTTGCGCGGCAACGATGGTGCACAGACCTTTGTGGATTATCCGGGCAGTACCGAGCTGGGCAAATGGCGGCCAACTGGTCCGATGTTCGATGTTCCAGATCAACCGCAATGGTCAACCGTTACCCCATTTGCTTTAAGCGCCGCGAATCAGTTCCGTCCCCCCGCGCCACCGGCGCTTGACTCATCTGAGTATGCACAGTCCGTGGAAGAAGTTCGCAGCGTGGGCAGCGCCAACAGCACAACGCGAACCGCTGACCAGACGGAGCAGGCCCAGTTCTGGGCAGATGGTATGGGTAGCTACACGCCGCCCGGCCACTGGAACCAGATTGCGGAGGAAATTGCGCGGGCGCAGGGCAACAGCCTCAGTGCCAATGCCCGGCTGTTTGCCATGCTCAATATAGCTCTGGCTGACGCAGCCATCGCCTGCTGGGACGCAAAATATACCTACGGCTTGTGGCGTCCGGAAACGGCGATCAACAACGCCGATCTGGACAACAACGCAGCCACCATCAAGGAAGAGGGCTGGAAACCGCTGCTCATCACCCCGGCCCATCCGGAATATGTCTCGGGACACTCCACATTCAGTGCCGCCGCCGCCGGCATTCTCAATCAAGTCTTCGGCAACGATACCTCCTTTTCCACCACTTCCTACACGCTTCCCGGTGTCACCCGCAGCTTCGACAACTTCGATGCGGCCGCCGGCGAAGCGGGGCGCAGTCGCGTCTACGGGGGCATTCATTACGAATTTACCAACCAGGCCGGGCAGACTCTGGGGCACCAGGTGGCCGAGGCAGTACTGGCCCGCTTCGCGCTCGATGCGGATACCCAGGCACCAATGGTCATCGCCCAGGATACACCTGTCGCGCTCAATACCAACCTCGCTCTCAGCGGCCAGATTCTGGACAATCTCTCGGGTGTTGTGAGCGCGCAGTATCGGATCGACGGGGGTGATCTGAAGGATCTCGCGCTCGATGCGGATGGCAAATTCAGCATCACTACTGCTTTTGCACTTGACGGCACGGCGGATGGCAGCCACACAGTCACCATCCTGGCGCGCGATGCCGCGGGCAACCTCGCCGCCGGATTCAACCGCAGCTTCACCCTCGATACCCAAGCACCCGCGCTCGACCTTGCAAGCCTCGCTGATGGTGCAACCCTTTCCGCTGCCAGCCGCGTAACGGGAACGGCTGATCCCACCGGCACCTGGCTCGTGGAATTGTTCTACACCGTGGATGGCGGGCAGAAGCACAGTCTGATTTTCGATACAACCACCGGAAGTTTCGATCAGGCATTGATCCTGGGTAACCTGGGGATCGGCGACCATAAGCTCGCGCTCAACGCCAGGGATGCGGCCGGCAACACGGCGAATGTCATACGAGAGGTCAAGGTCGAGGCGCTGGCACCCTTCACCATCACGCGGGTGACGCCCACCGGAGGCACCGGGGACGTGGGCGTCACCTATCGTCCGCAGGTATTTTTCTCGCGCGAGGTCAACCCCAATACGTTGACCGCTAATACCTTCTACGCCACCGGGCCGGATGGCACTAAACTCGATACCACCATCGTTCCTGCACTCGATGGCAGCTTCGCCTGGGTGTTCTTCGACAAGCCCATGCCGGGCGGCTCCAACATCACGCTGCACCTGAATGGCTCCGCCATTCGCGCCCAGGCTGACGGGGCTTTCCTGGACGCGGATGGAAATGGCGCGGCGGGCGGCGAATTCACCTGGAGTTTTACCAGCATCAGCAGCACTGTCGTCGCCGGCACAAAGCTGGTTGGCAAAGTTGTGGATCCCGGCCCCGACCTGCTGCCTATGACGTTCGATGACATCCGCCGTGGCCCGGATGGCGTCATCCATACCCCGGACGACGTTTTCCTCAACCCCATCGCGCACGCCAAGGTTTACATCATCGGTCTGGAAGACAAGGTGGTCTACACCGACGCCAATGGCAACTTCGAGCTGACCGAGGTACCGGTAGGGGAAGTCAAGGTCGTCGTGGATGGGCGCACAGCCACCAATGCGCCGGAGGGGATCTTCTTCCCTGAGATGGTCATGTCGACACAACTGCTGCCTGGCATCACCAACACGGTAATGGGCAGCATGGGCTCCAACGAGGAACGGCTTGCCAATGCGGACCGGCGCGAAGTCTACCTGCCACGCGTGCAGACCTCCGCTCTCCAGCAGATCAGCCAGACGGAAACCACCGTTGTCACTGTCGACGACAAATCCGCGCCGGACCTGACGGGCGAGCAGCGCAGCCAGCTCACCTTGACCGTCCCGCCCGGCAGCGCCGTGGGGTTCGACGGCAAGGTATTGGATGACGTCAAGATCGGCATCAACACCGTACCGCCGGAACTCGTGCGCGACATGCTGCCGCCAGGCGTCTTGCAGCACAGCTTCGATATCACCATACAGGCGCCGGGCGTCAACACGTTCACCCAGCCCGTACAGATTACCTTCCCGAACGTGTTCAATGCTGCTCCGGGAACTAAGCTCAACATTCTGAGCTTCGATCATACGACCGGATTGCTGGTGATCAGCGGCACCGGGACGGTATCTGCCGATGGAAAAACAGTGGTGTCAGATGAAGGGTCAGGGGTTATGGCACCGGGGTGGCATGGGATGACACCGCCAGGCTCGCCGACTAATGGTCCGAATCCCCCAAGAGATCCATTACCCGAGGAAGACTGTGACGAGTTAGGTGCAGCAAAGGATGCGCTCTTAGATCGCGTCCCTGCCGCTGTTGATAGTCTCATACGCAATCTGGTCAAGAACATTGCGGGTCTGCGTGAGTTCTATACCATCATGAGTGAGTCTGCTCAAATGGCCACCACAATGATTGAACAATTTGCCGAATTTAAAAAGCAGGTTGATAGTGGTGGGGATCCTAGTGCCCTTAGATTAGGATTTGAATTAATCAAAACGAACAAGGATCGGTGGAAAGCTATATATGAGGCCGTGGTCGAACAAGCGACGTCAAAAAATCCTGTTGGACTGTTGGAAAAAACGCTTGAAGCGGCTAAACCTATCCTTGAGGAACTTAGCGAAGCCTGCGACTCGCTTGTTAAAGCCCTAAAGGAGCATGATTGTCCGACTTTTTGGGTCGAGGTCGGTTGCAGTGCGATAGATGTCGCGGAGTTTACGGTTAGCAACGCCGAAAGCCTTTTAGACTTGGTTAGAGGGGGCATTAAGAATTTAATAACAAAAGCGGGCTTCGAAGCGGTATGCATAGGTCTTGATGCTATCGAAGTCGCGCTGGGAATCGGTGATATTGAAGCGCAATCGACAGAATCGGGAAGTATTCTCACATCGGGAGTAGCTTTCATAGCGAATTCAAGTAAGACCGCTGTCGCCACTACATCGGATGACCTGCTTGCAGCCACCAACAACACTTTTACTGCCTTATTGGCTCACCAACGGGAATTAATCGACTCCTCTGCGATCAGCATAGGCGATCTTGAATCAAAGGTCCTTAATGTAGGCAGTACACTAGCAGATGGAATAGCTAGCATTGTAGGAAACCCAGGCAACGCTTTTTTCTTGATAACGGATTTAAGAACGGGGTTCGAACTTCGAGGACAAACAGCTGCAGATGGAACCATAGATACGATGCTTCCTGCCGATTCTAAGCTTAGAGTTGAAATCTATGACGCTGCTTCTGGCCGCTACGGTTGGGCCGAATTCAGTAGTTCCGCCTCCGGTACAAGCACGAGAATTCCAAATCCGCTCTATTTGTCAGCTAGCAGACTTATTGATTTGGACTCAGACAGTTTACCTGATGTTGCTGAAAAAATAATTGGAACAAATCTTTTAGATCGAGATACTGACGGAGACGGCATTCTTGACTTCTCTGAATTACTGCAGGGCCTCAATCCACTTGGCGGGCTTGGCATTCCCACAGGTGTGGTGTCTGCGACAACTCTCCAGGGCACAGCCGAAGCGGTGTCAGTTGCAGGGTCTACTTCCGATGCGTCGAAACTAACTGCTTATGTCGCCACCGGTAGTTCTGGTCTGGCCGTAGTCGACGTATCACGGTTCACCAAACCTACATTACTTGCCGAGCTAAAGCTCTCCGGCTCAAACAAAGATGTCGCCGTAGATGCAGTCCGTGGACTGGCCGCTGTGGCGGCTAACGAGGGTGGACTGCATATCATCGATGTCTCGAACCCTGTTTTGCCCGTCCTGCGACAAACGATAACCTTTGGCGATTTCGTCACGCAGGTCAAAGTGCGCGATGGTCTCGCTTATATCGCAGTTGGGGATAGCGTCGCAGCCGTGGACTTGAATACGGGGGATATACGCCAGACTCTGGATCTGGGGAATTCTAGTGGGACGACACTGACCGGCCTGGCGCTCGAAGGCAAGACACTTTACACCATGGATACCAACCGTACGCTGCGTGCAATCAGTATAGATGGCGATTTGCTCACCCTGCGCGATTCGCTAGTGCTGGACGCCGGCGGCGGCAAGCTCTTCGTGGGTGGCGGCGTGGCCTATGTCGGCACTGCCACCGATTTCACCCAGGGGTACAGCACGGTCGATGTCTCCGACCCTGCCGACTTGAAATTGATTAGCAGCATCGATGCAGCCAATATAGCCGGTCAGTCGCTGGCTGCCACCGGTTCCGGGCTGCTCGTCACCGCCGGCAATCTGCGCGGTCCACGCGGCGAGCAGATTTATGCACTGGATGTCAGCAGCAGCAACGATCCCACCAATACCGGCAGCTTCATCACCCGCATCAACCTGCCGGCTGCTCCCAGGGATGTGGTGCTCGCCAACGGTCTCGCCTTCGTCGCCGATGGCGCAGCCGGACTGCAGATCGTCAACTACATAGGGTTTGATACCAAGGGTGTCGCCCCCACGGTATCCATCGAGGTGGATGGGATCGATGTCGATCCGGAAAAGGCCGGCATCCAGGTGCTGGAAGGCCGCACGGTCAGTGTCATTCCCACTGTGACCGATGATGTGCAGGTGCGCAATGTCGAGCTGCTGGTCAACGGGCAGGTGGTATCGAACGACGCCGCCTTCCCGTTCGAACTGTTCGCACAGGCGCCAACGATCGCACAAAGCGGCAACAAGCTGACCATCCAGGTCCGCGCCACGGATACAGGCGGCAACGCCACACTGTCTGATCCGGTGGTGCTGGACGTGGTACCTGACACCTTCGCACCCCAGGTGACGAAGATGAGCCTGGATGAGGGCGCACGCGTCTTCTTCGTCCGTTCGATCGACGTGTCGTTCGACGAGCCGCTGGATCTTGCCAAGCTGAACCTGTCGGGCATTGAGCTGATAAACACCGGTTCGGATGGCGTCGCGGGCACGGCGGATGACAGGGCAATCGATGTGCGGCTGGATACCCGCTCCTTCGGCCAATCGCTCTCCATCCTGCCGAATGGCTACCTGCTGCCCGGAACCTACCAGTTGCGCATCGATCCGTCGGTGATAGCGGACAAGGCGGGCAATGCGCTTACCGCGCCCATTGTCCTTAATTTCACCATCCGTCCTGCCAGCGATATCCGCGCGGGCAGCGGCATGCCTGAAATCACCCAGGCGCCCTCTGCCAATCCAGGCCAGGAAATCGGCCTACCCGTTCCCTTCGATCCTGCCACGGCCCGCACCACATTCAACGTGATCGATGCGAGTGGAAACAAAACCACGCGTGACGTGGTGGTCAGTCGTTTTGATGCTACGCAGGGCCTGGCTTATTTCAGGGTGCCGCTGGATGCGGTCACCGGCGAGATCCAGGTGTTTTCACAGGTCGGCAGTACCAAAACGACTTTTGCGGATGGGACATTCCTGCTGCAGATACTTCCTGTGATTGTGGACGTTCAGGTACAGGGAGTGGCGAGTGATGGCAGCAGTGCGACGGTAGTGATCAGCGGACTGGGGTTTGTGGAAGGCAACAACAGCGAATACCGGTTCGGGAGCGACGTGGTGCTGGATGCGGGGGTGAACACCGGGCCGGACGTTTATTACGGATATGTCAATGGGGTGTACACCGCCAACGGCCAGGTCACAGTGACGGTGCCGCTGTCGAGCGGCACCTTCGGCCCCATCAGCATCAGGACCGCGGGCGGCGCCAGCGCGAGCTACAGCGTCAACTTGAGCGGCATAGCCGCCACGGCCTTGAGCGGCACACCCGCGGATGCGGACGAGGCCTCGGCCAATCCGGGGCAGGCGGTCACCCTGCAGGGCACGGGGCTATCCACCGCCACCGATGTGCTGCTGCGCTGGACCGATGTCAACGGCGATGCGCGGATGACCCGCCTGAGTCCGACCAGCGCGGCGGCCGATGGCAGCAGCGCCACGCTCGTCATTCCGGAATACGCCAATGGGGTAGCCAGTTTGCAGGTATTCGGCTCGGCCAGCCAGCCCCTGCTGCAGATCGTGCCCAAGCTTACCGGCTTTGATGTGCAGAGTGGCGCACTGTACCTGTACGGCTCGGGTTTCGTGGAAGGCGCGAGCAGCTATGGCTTTGCCGGCGCAACGGTAGCCGACAGCCGGGTCAATGGTGGAGTGGATGTGTACTACAACACCGACCAGAATGGGCGCGCCTATCTGGATAACAGTACTCTGCCGCGCCACGGCCTGGGGGGGCTCACCGTCACTACCGCGGGCGGCACCTCCGCGGCGCTGGATCTCAACCTGCTGCGCTCGGGCAGCGACACGGGGGCGATAGGTCTTCTGGGCGATGTGGCGGTGGATCCTGTCACGGGAGCGTTGTGGGTGAGCGACAACAGCAATCCCGGCCATATCCTGCGCATCGATGAAGCCAGCGGCGCGATCCTGCAGACCATCACGCTCACCGATGCCTTTGGCGCGCCTTATGCCTTCAGCCTGGCGGGGCTGCAGGTGCTGGGCGAGGCGATCAATCTCAATGGGACCAACGTGCCTCAAGGCAGCCTGCTGCTGTTCAATGGCTACGCCAGCCCAGACCGGGTGGTTGCCGTCAATGCGGCAAATGGGGCGGTGATTGCGAGCCTCACGCTGGGGCAGAACTACGATCTTGCCGCCGGTGTGTTCGATGCGGCCAGCGGCCACCTGTTCGTGACGGATGCGCGCAATTCGGGCAACCGCATCGTGGAGATCAATGCCGCGACCGGTGCCGAGATCGCGAGTTTCGCGGTGCCTTTCACCACATACAGCTATGCCGGCCTGACGATCGATCCGGTCACGGGCAACCTGTGGCTGGGAACCTATTCTGCAGCCGCCACGCTGGTGGAGTTCACCCGCACCGGCACGGAAGTGCGCCGCATCGATCTTGCCTCCCAGGGTGTCAACGACAGTGAGATCTCCGGCTTGGCCTTTGCCCCGGATGGCTCGCTGCGTGTCGCTTCATCCAATGGCGTGGTGTACCGGATCGATCCTGCGCATGATGACGCGGTTCAGCGCGCCACACTCACGCAGGTCCTGGCTTCCGCCACCGATGGCGTGGCTGCACAGAGCGGCGTGGCCGCGGCCAATATCGGCCAGATCATCGAACTGCGCGGCACCAACTTCGGGGCGGGCACCCAGGTATTGTTCAACACCCGCGACAGCAACGGCAACACCAGCATAGTCGCCATCAAGCCTCTGGCGATAAATGATGCGGGCACGCGTTTGCAGGTGCTGGTGCCCGACCTGGCTGCGACCGGAGAGGTCAAGGTCGTCAATACAGGCGCCAGCAACCTCGGTTTCACCAGCTACAACGATGCCATCTACCGCAATGTCACGACCACCTTTACGGCCAATAGCAGCACGGCCGTGCTGCGCTTTGCCGACGGCGGGCTGCAGGATATCAACGACGAGAGCTGGGGCATCGACAACGTTGTCGTCAAGCAAGGCTCAACTACTGTATTTGCGGACACCTTTGAAGGCGGGGCCAAGGCCAACTGGAGCAACCAGATAACCAATCGCAATGCCTTGGGCACCTTCAGCGAATTCTCCGGGCGCTTTGGCAATGCGAGCCAGGTGCTGAACCTGAGCGGGCTGACTGCCGGGCAGACCTATACCCTGAGCTTCGATCTGTATGCGCTGGACAGCTGGGAGGGGAGCCATCCCACCGCTGGCCCGGATCTCATCCAGATCACGGCCGACGGGCAGCAGATCTTCCGGGAAACCTTCGCCAATTACTATCCGGATGCACAATCGGTACAAACTTATGGCGCCAGCAGCGGCATACGCCTGCAGATCGTGCCGACTCTGAGTGGTCTGAGCGGGCGGCCGGGCAGCGACAATGCCTTCAACCTCATCGGCTCGGGCTTCATGGAAGGAACCAGCACCGTGACCATCGGCGGCAGGGTCTTTACTGGCGCTGCGGTCAATGGCGTGGATGTCAGCGGGACGCGCAACGACACCCTGGGCGTGATAGCCCCACGTACGCTCGATGGCGCCATCCGCGTGACCACCGAAGGCGGCTATGCCGAGATCGCAGGCTCGGCCTTCGGGACGCAGCCGACCGTTCTCTTCACCGGTCTTACCGCGTCAGCCAATAGCGGTACGGTGGCCGATGCCACCAAGGCCTCGGCCAACACCGGGCAGACCATCACGCTTACCGGACAGGCTTTCACCGCCCAGACCCTGGTGCAGTTTACCGGGATCGACGACAGCGGGGCGCTGGGCACCATTACCCGCACCGGCACGCCGGGCAGCGGTGGCACCAGTCTCAGCATCGAAGTACCTGCGCTGGCGCGCACGGGCAAGGTCACGGTGCTGGGCAGCAACGCGGGCTTCGACCTGCAGATCGTGCCCACCCTCAAGTCGCTTGGAGGCAGCTTGGCACCAGGCAGCACCGTGGTGCTGGAAGGCACTGGGCTGGTCGGTTCCGAACTGACCGTGCAGATCGATGGCCGCGCCACCGGCAGCTTCAATGTACGCACTGTGTTCGAGGGTCTTGGCAGCAGTTCGGCAGATCAGCAGTTGCTGACCCTGACCGTACCCACCGGGGTGACAACAGGCATCATCACCGTCAGCACCCGCGGTGGAACGGCCAGCCTGGCAGGCAGGAATCTCTCGGGCATCAGCGCCATTGCTGGCAGCGGCACGCCTGCCAGCAGTGGCATTGCTTCCGCCAACACCGGTCAGACCATCACCTTGCAAGGCAGCGGCCTACAAGGCAGCGACAGGGTGGTGTTTACCACCATCGACAGTTCCGGTCGGCTGGCTGAGCGAGCTATCGTGCCGGCGAGCGTGGCTGCGGATGGCAACAGCATGACGGTGGTCGTGCCCGTTGACGCGACCACCGGCACGCTGCGTCTTGCCCGAGACAGCAGCGGCGTGTTGCTGCAGATCGTGCCCACACTAGGCGATATCAGTGCCAGCCTCAACAGTATTTACAACGGTGGCTTCCTGACGCTCAGCGGCAGCGGTTTTGCCGAAGGCGCCATTGCCGTATTGTTCGGTGGTCAGCGACTGAACGATTCATCACGGAATACCGGACCGGACGTTTATCAAGGTTATGTCGATGGCAAGACAGCCTTGGGCTATGGAGAGAATACGACCCTCAATCTGATTGTACCTACGAACGTCCCCACTGGCCCCATTCAGGTCGCCACCATTGGTGGCACCAGCGCTGCTTTCGGCTTGAGCATCACCGGCATTACGGCCAGCGCCGACAGCGGCACGCCTGCCAACAGTACCCAGGCCTCAGCCGTGCCCGGCCAGACCATCAAGCTGCAAGGCAGCGGGCTGGATGCCAGCACGGATGTGGTGTTCGAGACGGTGGACAATAACGGCAACCGCAGCCAGTTGATTGTGCGGCCCGCTACCGTCAATGCGGGGGGCACGGAAATCCAGGTGGCGGTGCCATTGAATGCGGTTACCGGCACGGTGCGTGTGGTGGGCGACCGCAACGCCAGCGCACTGGCCTTGCAGATACTTCCTGTGATTGTGGACGTTCAGGTACAGGGAGTGGCGAGTGATGGCAGCAGTGCGACGGTAGTGATCAGCGGACTGGGGTTTGTGGAAGGCAACAACAGCGAATACCGGTTCGGGAGCGACGTGGTGCTGGATGCGGGGGTGAACACCGGGCCGGACGTTTATTACGGATATGTCAATGGGGTGTACACCGCCAACGGCCAGGTCACAGTGACGGTGCCGCTGTCGAGCGGCACCTTCGGCCCCATCAGCATCAGGACCGCGGGCGGCGCCAGCGCGAGCTACAGCGTCAACTTGAGCGGCATAGCCGCCACGGCCTTGAGCGGCACACCCGCGGATGCGGACGAGGCCTCGGCCAATCCGGGGCAGGCGGTCACCCTGCAGGGCACGGGGCTATCCACCGCCACCGATGTGCTGCTGCGCTGGACCGATGTCAACGGCGATGCGCGGATGACCCGCCTGAGTCCGACCAGCGCGGCGGCCGATGGCAGCAGCGCCACGCTCGTCATTCCGGAATACGCCAATGGGGTAGCCAGTTTGCAGGTATTCGGCTCGGCCAGCCAGCCCCTGCTGCAGATCGTGCCCAAGCTTACCGGCTTTGATGTGCAGAGTGGCGCACTGTACCTGTACGGCTCGGGTTTCGTGGAAGGCGCGAGCAGCTATGGCTTTGCCGGCGCAACGGTAGCCGACAGCCGGGTCAATGGTGGAGTGGATGTGTACTACAACACCGACCAGAATGGGCGCGCCTATCTGGATAACAGTACTCTGCCGCGCCACGGCCTGGGGGGGCTCACCGTCACTACCGCGGGCGGCACCTCCGCGGCGCTGGATCTCAACCTGCTGCGCCCGGGCAGCGACACGGGGGCGATAGGTCTTCTGGGCGATGTGGCGGTGGATCCTGTCACGGGAGCGTTGTGGGTGAGCGACAACAGCAATCCCGGCCATATCCTGCGCATCGATGAAGCCAGCGGCGCGATCCTGCAGACCATCACGCTCACCGATGCCTTTGGCGCGCCTTATGCCTTCAGCCTGGCGGGGCTGCAGGTGCTGGGCGAGGCGATCAATCTCAATGGGACCAACGTGCCTCAAGGCAGCCTGCTGCTGTTCAATGGCTACGCCAGCCCAGACCGGGTGGTTGCCGTCAATGCGGCAAATGGGGCGGTGATTGCGAGCCTCACGCTGGGGCAGAACTACGATCTTGCCGCCGGTGTGTTCGATGCGGCCAGCGGCCACCTGTTCGTGACGGATGCGCGCAATTCGGGCAACCGCATCGTGGAGATCAATGCCGCGACCGGTGCCGAGATCGCGAGTTTCGCGGTGCCTTTCACCACATACAGCTATGCCGGCCTGACGATCGATCCGGTCACGGGCAACCTGTGGCTGGGAACCTATTCTGCAGCCGCCACGCTGGTGGAGTTCACCCGCACCGGCACGGAAGTGCGCCGCATCGATCTTGCCTCCCAGGGTGTCAACGACAGTGAGATCTCCGGCTTGGCCTTTGCCCCGGATGGCTCGCTGCGTGTCGCTTCATCCAATGGCGTGGTGTATGAGGCTTTGGTATGAAACAAATGAGTGACAGACCAGACAGGGGTAGTTAAGTGACACAGCCCGCGTCGAATGCAGAGACTTCGACCCCAGGGATTTCTGCTGAATCAAAAGATCAAGTAACTCTATACGGCGTTTCCAGCGGATACCGCACTGGCCAAGGCCCTTCACAAGCATGGCTTGGGCGTCTGTGCGGCATGCTGGACGGGGTCGAAACGGGCCTTCTTGTAATAGAGGAATCCGCTAATACTTATGTTCCAGCAGGTATTTGGCCTCATGGAACACGGGATGTCACTCATCTTGGCAGCGCCGTGCAAAAGTGCCTTATTTGCCGGGCAGGCAACACGCAGCCCGGAAAAACCGATCAAACGATTCTGATTACCTGGCCCATCGAGCTGAATGGACGCCTGCACGGAGCGGTAGCGCTTGAGGTCACGCAGCGTCCCGCTGCCGCGCTGCAAAAGATAAATCAGCAATTAAGTTGGGGAATGGGATGGTTTGAATCCCATTTCTGGCGCCAGAAAAGTACTGACGATTCTCGGCAACTGGAACGCGCGGCGATAGCGCTGGATGTAGCCGCGCTGGCAGGAGAACACCCAAAGCTCGAAGATGCTTCCCTCGCGATTGCAAACGAACTATGCAAACGTCTTGCCTGCACGCGAATCGCGATTGGCATGGAGCGAAAAAATCAGGTTCACCTGATTGCACTTTCCAACTCTGCCTGGTTTGAAAAAAAAAGCCAGTTTGTGACCGAAATCGAGAATGCCATGGACGAAGCGCTCGATCAGCGTAAAACCATCGCATATCCCCCGATCGAGGGACTGACCAAAGGCATTGCGGTAGCAAACAAGGATATAGCCAAGACAGGTTCGGTTCTGTCCATAGTACTGTGGAGCGCCGGGCGAGGCGTGGGCGTGATTACATTGGAGCGAGCAGAAACACGCTTTATGCTCGCCGACGTGGAGCTATGCCAGGCTACGGCGTCGTTAATCGGCCCCATCTTGGATATGAAAGAGGATGCGACTCATTGGATTGCGGGTCGCTCCGCGCAGCAGCTGCGCGCAGCTGCTCAAGCTCTGGTGGATCCACGTCGCCCGAGTTTCCGCTACGCTGCTGCTTTCCTGCTGGCATTTCTGATTTTCATTTCGGTATTTGAAGCTGAATACCGGGTCCCCGCCAAAGCAGTGCTGGAAGGTGAGGTCCAGCGGGCGGTCGTTGCGCCCTTTGAAGGCTATATCGCTCAAGCTTATATACGGGCCGGTCAAACCGTGAAACACGGACAATTGCTTGCCAAGCTGGATGATCGCGATTTGCTGGTAGAGCGCCAGAAATGGCTGAGCGAATTTGAGCAGAATGATCGTAAGTACCGCGATGCGCTTGCCAAACGAGATCGACCGCAAGTTCGTATTCTGGTGGCGCAAGTCGCGCAAGCGGAGGCCCAGCTGACCCTCGTGGAAGAAAAGCTGGCGCGCACTGCCATTCGTGCCCCTTTTGACGGGATCGTGGTGACGGGTGATCTGAGCCAGATGTTTGGAAGCCCGGTGGAGCGAGGGAAACTTTTGTTTGAAGTTGCACCGCTCGATGCCTACAGGGTCATACTCAAGGTCGATGAGCGGGATATTCGTGATGTGGCGGCAGGACAAAAAGGCACTATTGTTCTGTCCGGCCTATCAGCCGAGTCCATGCCTCTGGAGGTGATCAATATCTCAATCGCCGAAGCCGAAGAGGGGCACAATTATTTTCGTGTCGAGGCGAAGCTTCAGCATGCCCCTCCACGACTTCGCCCCGGGATGGAGGGCGTAGGGAAAATTAGTGTCGGTGAACGAACGTTGATCTGGATATGGACCCATCGATTTATCGACTGGCTGCGTATGCTGAGCTGGAACTGGCTGCCGTGAACCTGAATCCATAGGAAGCAGGTAGTGGCTGAATCTTCCCTGAGTAGCTCCTGGTATCGTGTCGCTGATCTGAAACCGGTCCTGCGGACGCATGCCAAGGTGCACCGCCATCGTTTTCGGGGGCGGGCCTGGTATGTATTACAGGATCCGGCCACAGGCCGCATGCATCGTTTCGCGCCGGGTGCATATCTCGCTATCAGCCTGATGGACGGGAAACATACCGTCGAGGAAATCTGGGTGCTGGTTGCAAAGGAGCTTGAGGCAGCGGCGCCGTCTCAGGACGACATGATTCAACTCCTTACCCAGTTGCATATGGCAGACATACTGCAAAGTGATGTGTCGCCGGATTTGCTGGAGCTATCCCAACGCAGAGTCAAGCAACGGCAGTCGAAATGGATAAAAAATTTCCTGAATCCGATGTCGATCCGTTTTCCCCTGTGGGATCCGGATCGTTTCATCAACCTCACTTATCCCTATCTTAAGTGGCTCTTCACCTGGCGTGGCGGCCTTCTCTGGCTGGCAGTGGTGACACCCGCTTTAATCATGACAGCCTCCCACTGGGAGGATTTGACGCAGAACCTCAGTGACCGGGTTTTGTCATCCAGCAATCTGCTCGCCCTTTGGCTGGTTTTTCCTCTGGTGAAACTGCTGCATGAACTGGGCCATGCCTATACGACCAAGGCCGGTGGCGGCGAAGTGCATGAAATGGGAATCATGCTCCTCGTGCTGATGCCTGTTCCTTACGTGGACGCAACCGCCGCAACGGCATTTCGCAGTAAGCGGCGTCGTGCTCTGGTTGGAGCGGCCGGAATGATGGTCGAGTTGTTCCTGGCTGCTCTGGCCATGTATGTATGGCTGGTAGTTGAACATGGAATAATCCACGCTTTGGCCTTTAACGTGATTTTCGTTGCCGGGCTATCCACCATTGTCTTTAACGGCAATCCGCTATTACGTTTTGACGGTTACTACATTCTTAGCGACCTGATCGAGATTCCAAATCTCGCCAGTCGCGCCAACCAGTACGTGGGATACCTTGTCCAGCGTTATGCATTCCGAAAACGGGATGTACAGCCGCTCCCAGAAACCAGAAGCGAGCGATTATGGCTGGTGTTTTACGCGCTGGCGTCATTCGCTTATAGGCTGTTTGTGACATTTGCAATCGTCGTGTTCATTGCAGGCGAGTTATTCTTTGTCGGGGTGATCCTTGCGATGTGGAGTGTTGCCAGTATGCTCGTAATTCCAATCGTGAAGGGAATTCATCATGTGTTTTATAGCCCCGCGCTTCATCGGCAGCGGCGCCGTGCAGTAGGTGTCACTTTGGGGGGAATTGCCTTCATCGTCCTGTTCTCTTTGGCGGTACCTATGCCGTTTTATCGTCATGCCGAAGGCGTGATCTGGATACCGGAAGATGCGGAGATTCGGGCAAACACCGCAGGGTTCGTGCAGCGGTTATTGGTGGATTCGGGAGTGCAGGTTAACAAGGGAGAAATGGTGATTGAGTCCAGTGATCCTGACCTCATCACGCAATTGTTATCCCAGCGGTCACGAGTAGACCAATTGGTGGTTCAATACTCATCAAGCTTTCTTGAAGACCGCTTACAGGCGGCTATTACCCATGACGAACTGGAAAAAGAGCGCACTCTGCTAGCCAGACTGGAAAATCGTGTCGAGGAGTTGATGGTAGAAGCTCGGACATCAGGGCGACTGGTAATTCCAAACGCACCCGATTTACCGGGTAAATTTATGCAACAAGGGGAACTCGTGGGATATGTATTGGAAGGGCCAATAAGAACGGTTCGAGTTGTGCTTACCCAGGATGACATCGATGTTGTTCGCAGTGGCCTCAAAAGCGTACATCTCAAGTTGATCGATCGCCTGAGCGATACTTATCCGGCACAGGTGTTGCGGGAGGTGCCCGGCGGGCGCGACCAGCTTCCCAGCAAGGCATTGGCGCTTGAGCATGGTGGAATTCACGCCACTGATCCTCGTGATGAGAATGGAACGAAAACACTTGCGCGCGTATTCCAGTTCGATTTGCTGCTTCCTCCATCGGTAGGAGATGTGTCACTGGGAGCGCGTGTCCATGTCCGTTTTGATCTCGCTCCAGAACCCCTGGCATTCCGCTGGTACCGGGCATCGCGGCAACTCCTGTTATCGAACTTCAATGTCTAAAGCCTTGCTTGCTGCCTGGAGAATAAACAGCCTTGCCCCAGCACCTTATCCGGAGCGGCTGGATACGAATGATAATGCTCTGGATCGCTTTTTAGGCTCATCGCTTGGGCAAGCGCGGTTATGGGCATCCCATCTTCGACTTAAACGCTTGAGGAGCTTTGCGGACAAGGTTGTGCATCGAAGCAACGCTCTCTCCGCTTTATCTGAAGCAGAGCTCGCTGCGTGCGTGGACGATCTTAGGGTGAAGCTTGCCCGCCAAGGGTTAACGGAAGATCTGACGATTGAAGTTTTTTCATTGGTAAGGGAAGTTTGCGGCCGTAAACTGGGATTGCGGCATTTTCCGGTGCAGCTGATCGGTGGCCGGGTAATATTGGCCGGGAAGCTGGCGGAGATGCAAACCGGAGAGGGTAAATCACTCACCGCGGTACTTCCCGCGATAGCGGTGGCCCTGTCAGGTTTACCAGTTCATGTAATTACGGTAAATGAATATCTTGTCCGGCGTGATGCCAGATTTATGCGACCGGTGTATGAGTTTTTTGGCCTTGACGTGGGAATGGTGGTTCCAGATCAGGATCCGGAAACACGACGGAATGCCTATGGTTGTGATGTCACCTATTGCGTCAACAAAGATCTAGTATTCGATTATCTGCGTGACCGGATTGACTCTAATCGCGATGTCTCGGATGCCCGCCGCGCTGTAGCTCGCCTGTTCAGGGGTGACGAGAATTCCAGAGCTTACTTACGTGGGTTATTTTTTGGGATTGTCGATGAAGCAGACAGCGTGCTCATTGACGAGGCGCGAACCCCGCTCATCATTTCCAGCAGTGTGTCTGACAAGCAAGGAGTCGATGACTACCGGAGAGCATTGGATTTTTGCCGACAACTTCGAGATGGACTGCATTTTCGGATTTTTGCTGCTGATAAGTTGATCCAGTTGACTCCTGCCGGTCGTGATCACATTACGAACATCTGTGGCAACCTTCCTGGCGTTTGGCAAGTTGCACGCGCCCGCTTCGAGTTGATCGAGCAGGCCCTGGCAGCCCAGTTGCTGTACATGCGCGACAAGCACTACATCGTAAAGGATGAGAAGGTGCAGATTGTAGATGAATATACCGGAAGAGTCATGTCGGATCGGACTTGGGAAAGCGGATTGCACCAGATGATTGAAGTAAAGGAAGGATGTGCGCTTACCGATCGTCGTAAAACCATTTCTCGCATAACATATCAGCGGTTTTTTAGACGATATCTGCGGCTTGGCGGTATGACTGGCACCGCAGCCGAGGTGGTGGGCGAGTTAAGTGCCATATTCGGGCTGGACGTGCTGCGAATTCCAACTAATCGTGCGGTACAGCGAAAGAATTTGGGAACGAGAATCTTTCTCGATACCGCATCCCGTTGGGATGCGGTACTGAAAAGTATACGGCGTGTTCGCGATGAAGGTCGTCCCGTTCTGATTGGAACGCGTTCGGTAGCTGCTTCGGAGCATTTGAGTAGCCTGCTCAAGACAGAAGGAATCGAACATAGCGTGATTAATGCTCGCCAGGATGAAGACGAGGCAACTGTCGTTGAGCAGGCCGGCCGCGTTGGTCGTGTCACAGTCGCGACGAATATGGCGGGGCGCGGTACTGATATTAAATTGGAATCTGGCGTATCGGATAGAGGAGGATTGCACGTAATTTTGTCTGAGTTCCACGAATCGCCCCGCATCGACCGACAACTTTATGGACGTGCTGGACGCCAGGGGGATAAGGGAAGTTACGAATCCATTGTCTCCTTGGAAGACGAGCTATTTGTTCTATTTTCGGGAGAGATGGCTCGTAGGGTTATGAGCAATTCAAGTTTCAGTAATGTAATAACCGGCATGAAAGCAAAACTGCTGCGGGGATCGGCACAACGATCATCAGAACGGTATTACTCGAGAATACGTCGCCAGACTGTGCTGGAAGATCAACGACTAGCGAAGATGCTGGCTTTTGCGGGACGTGGAGAGTGATGATATATCTCGATTGGAAGGAATCAAACGTTGACTATTAATGTGAGGCGCTTTTGGGCACAAGTTACGTTTGCCTGCGTATCCTCTTGGGGGGCGGCATTTGGGTGGGCAGGGGAGTTTGACTGCCTGATCGAGGCGCGCCAGATAGTAGAGATCCGACCGAGCACGACCGGAATTATCGAAAAAATCTGGGTGGATCGCGGTGACGCCGTCAATACTGGTCAGATACTTGTAACGCTGGATTCAGGCTTGGAAAAAGCGACTACCGAGCTTGCCAAATACCGTTCAACTATGGAAGGTGCTATACAGGCCAGCCAGAGTCGATCCGAATATGCGACCTTGAAGCATCATCGCCGTGAACAATTACTTGCACAGAAGTTTGTATCTACACAGGATCGTGATGAAGCAGAGACAGAGAAACGACTGGCTGAAGCAGAGCTAAAGGAGGCTCTGGATAATAAACGCGTGGCTCAGCTCGAGTACCGGCGTGCCAGTGAACAGCTACGTCTACGGACCGTAAGAAGTCCATTCAATGGAATTGTCGTCGACCGGATGATGCACCCTGGAGAGTTGACAGACGCAAGGAGTGATAATCGGAAAATTATTTTGAAAATAGCGGATATTACAGTTTTACATGTAGAAACACTTCTCCCGCTCGAGGCTTATGGAAAGGTCAAACCAGGGCAACTATTGGAAGTATTTCCGGAGGCGCCTGTGGGGGGGTCTTATAAAGCCAGAGTGAAAATCGTAGATAAAGTCATGGATACAGCGAGCGGTACTTTTGGGGTACGAATGGAAATTGCCAATGATGATTCCAAACTACCTGCAGGCATAAAATGCAGGGTGAGCGTGCCGGGTGTGAACACGCGCGTTATGCATCAAACTGTTCATCGACGCGCATCGGGAGAATCGATCCGCAGCTCAAATTACTCGTTAACATCCAGGAATGAGAAATCGGGAGATTGATGCTCTCATGCAAATGAGCTTGGCTGGTGTCAATAAAAGCAGGATGCCCTATCTTCCCTCTGCACCATGATATGTGAATCTAACAGCTGTGGTAGACAGTTTTGATAAAGACAGATCCTTGAACACGCTGCAATCTTTTCAAAAACAGTCACTGCACGGAAAGGTGGGCTCTGCTTGAGGAGATGGGTGGGATGTTGTTGTCGACGAGGAACAGCCGACCAGCTGCCAGCGGTATGATGTTTAGCAATATGCTAATAGAACAACTTCAGCTTTGGGCTGGGTTGTCAACCTGACAGTAAATAATTATAGACGGAAAGATTAGAACACATCTATGCTCTTGGATATTAGTCCCGCAGCCGTATCGAACCGGCACGGGCGGTTAAGCCCGAGGGATTTTAAGTTCCCTCCATTAGATTCAACAACTGACTCTGACTTTTTATAGAAGCCTAAACTGGCAAGTACTTCTTGCAGATGATTCGAACAGAAGCATTCCCTATAGTTATTACCTTGACATAATTGCTGAGCCATCGTAGCAATATCCCGCCCACTCTTCCATCAATACCCTCCGCTTCTCGAACAAGTCTCCTCGACGATAAGCTGCTTCTGCTTTATTGCTTATCGTATGGGCAAGCGCCATCTCACATACGTCTCTTGGAAAATTTGTGCATTCCGAAGCCCAGTCTCGAAATGATGAGCGAAAACCATGTACGGTTATATCATTCCTTCCCATGCGTTCGAGTACCTTAAGCATGGCGTTATTGCTTAGCGGCTTTTCGATCTTCTGCCCTGGAAATACATAGTCGCTTTGCTTTATCTTCTCCAAGTTCAAGATAATTTCCAAAGCTCTTCCCGAAAGCGGTACTCGATGCGGGTCATCCGCTTTCATGCGCGTACCTGGAATAGTCCAGATCGAAGCCTTTAGATCCAACTCTTCCCATCTTGCACCGATAACCTCACTAGTTCGTGCGGCTGTGAGAATTAGGAATTCCAGTGCTCTTGCAGCAATGCCTTCCTCTGCTCGAAGCAATCCCATAAATTCAGCCATCTGGCTGAACTGTAAGGCCGGATGATGTTTTACCCTGAGTTTCTTTTTAAGCGAGGGTAGCGCATGACTAAGATACCCTCGCCATCGGGCGGGATTATCTCCTTCTCGATAACCTCTGACTGTAGCCCAATCAAGTACAGATTCTATACGCCCGCGTAATCGGCTGGCTGTCTCCGGTTTCTGTTCCCAGATCGGGTCTAGCACCTTCATAATCAGCTTCGTATCGACATCCTGGACGGATAACGGGCCTATGACAGGTCCGCAATAAGTCTTGATGGTATTTGTCCACTGATCGGCATGTTTTGTGTTCTTCCAGCTGGAGCGATGGGCTTTAATATAGAGAGCAGCACACTCGGAAAAAGTCATTGACCTTGCAGCTTCAAGTGACTGCTGTGCGTGCTCAGCATCACGTGCTGTAATAGGATCCATTTTGCGAAGCAGCAATTGCCGGCATTGAACGGCGGCAGTGCGTGCATCAGCCAGGGAGACAGTATGAACTGGCCCTAAACCCATGTGCCGGTTCTTGCCGTTCAAGGTATAGCGGAATATCCACGACTTGCTGCCCGAGTCACTTATCTGCAGATAGAGCCCCGCACCATCGCAGTAGTAACCTGGCTTCTTCTTGTTAGACACTTCCTTTGCTGATAACCTACACGTTTGGCGTCTCATTTCTACCCCCATTTCTACCTACATATGAGACTGGGATACTATGGGACAACCTGGAACACGTCAAGGCAAGTATTTAAAAAAAGATAAGTAAAACCAAGTCTTATAGGAATTTCTGAGACACCATGAAACGGTAGGTTGGCGGTCTCTCTCTCCGCCAATTGAAACTGCTTTCTTGAAAGTCCCCTAATACCGTGAAAGGGAGCAGCATTCGGCGGCTCTAAGTCCTGTACTCGGGTGATATTGAAGTCCACCTGGAAATGCGAGATTAAGCACGGTTCGACGCTCGCACAATCGACCGGAACATTAGAAAAATGGGGAACAATACCGGCAGGAAGCTAGCTTCTACATGCAGCGCACAATTAGGCTGAAGGTGAAAGTTGATTTTCATCTTAAAGCGGCTCAAGAAGCTCCTTCAACGACTTTGAAAGACCAATTGTTTCTTCTGACTTGGCTAATCCGACCACCTTCAAAGCAAACTCTCTGACATCTTCATCTTCAAGAATCCTTCGAATCTGATTGTTGTCTAAATAAGCTTTGATGATGCGCTTGACTTCTGAATCTTTGAAATCATCGTAATCATCAAGCGTCGAAACTGCTCTATGCGTGGCAGCGAAAGAGCCGGATTCCTCAAGCCGTTCTATGGCTTCAATCTTATCGATTTCCTCCGCCAGTTGAATGTCAGGGAATTTGGCTTTAAAGAAATCCGCGAGCGACTTCTCCAGTTTGAGTTCACAGCTCGTATTCTTTTCGTTCCATTCCCTCAGCAAATACTCTTTAGGCTTTCCTTTGGACAATTCTGACTCGTAGTCCCCATCGGCGCTGATAATAATAAGCTCATCGTCCCAGAATTCGATTTCCTGTTCGAGGAGCCACTCCCAATTAATGGCGTCTCCAAGGCTGTCTTTCTTCCCGGGAGGGTTTCCAACTTTGGAGCGCAATTGTGCCTGTTCTATAAGGGATGGGCTCACCGCGCCAACTTTGATGGCAGAAAATATCTCTCTTATTACCTCATCGGATTTTAAGGTATCGGCTTCAATGTCTACCCTTGCCTTAGCTGCAAGCTGTTTGACGACTTCGTTCACCTTATCAACCGCTTCCTTTAGTTCCTTGGCCTCAGGATAGATTCGAATGATGTTGGGAATTTGTGCCGAAGCTTTTGACTCACGAAATTTCCGCATAGCGTCCGCAATGACCCGCTCTCGGTTTCGCCAGAACTCGTCAATAACCTGCATGGACACAAGCAATTCGACCTTACCCTTTTCAACCATCTTCTTGAGTTTTCGGAGTTCCTCAAGGTCAGGCCCGGATAGATGATAAATGTCTAGGAGAATATTTGTATCGATAAAAACTTTCATATTTGTTCCAGTTAAGTGCTGGTACAAAACAGGGGTAACGCACGCATTACCAGCCCATCTCTTATATATCAGTATGAGGCCCCTGAATGTGAACTGGAACCGGTTCCATCCTCCTTTTTACTTCCCCCGCTGGGAATAAATTAATCTTAACTATTGCTCCCCCGAAACTTAACACCTGATGAAGTTTTCCCCGATTGGCGTGGATAGCTCGTGGATAGCTCTGTTGATAACTCTCTAAGCTCGTGTCTGGGCTTGAGTTTTCTGCGCTGATCAAGATTGTGGCAGGAGAACGAGCTGTTATTGGATATGAGCTGACTTCCGATTCCCGCACCGCTATCCGCTGCTCCCGCTTCCCGGAGAGTTTCATTCCACGAGCGGAATATCGTCTCCCCTAACTACACTCCGCCAACACGAACCGCTACCTGTAAGATTTTACAGCTACTCCTGGCTTCCATTTGGTTATCTAATCCTGATTCTTTGCGGCCATGCCAAATGCCTGAGCGGGACGAGGCAGGAGGCTGAACCGCATGGCTGAAAGAAAGATTCTTTCGGAAAGTTTCTTTTAACTCCCGTCACTTCTCATTTCCGGGAAATTGCGTGCCCCATGCCCGCCGTCCCGTCAAGCTTTATCCATCCGACTTTATCCGTTCAGCTTTATCCAGAATCGATAACCATAAACAGGGTTTAATCCATGCAGCCAAAATTGTTCTCATCCACCATGTCCCGCCGCACATTCCTGAAAGCTGCGGCGGCGACCACCGCCGCCATCGGCGCTTCTGCCCTGCCCTTCGGAGCCCAGGCACAAGGGAAAGCAAAGTATCGGCGTTTGAACGTTCTGAACCCTGGGGCAAAGCGCGCCATCGAAAGCTACAAGAGGGCTATCGCCAGGATGCTCAAGCTCCCGCCGGAAGACCCTCGCAACTGGTATCGCATCGCGCTCACTCACACGATGGATTGCCCGCACGGCAACTGGTGGTTTCTGGTCTGGCACCGCGGCTATATCGGCTGGTTCGAGCAGATTTGCCGTGAGCTCAGCGGCGACCCAGGGTTTGCTCTTCCCTACTGGGATTGGACGGAGAATACGGACCCCGACAGTCCCTTTCAGGCACGCGTGCCCGCCGTCATGTTCGAGGATGTGCTCACCCCCGCTCATCCGGCCTATATTGCAAACTCGCGCGAATTTCAGAACCGCTTTCGCGGGGTAATCGCCAGGGCGGATTACTGGAAGCGTTTTTGCGGGCCGAATGGTGAATTCGATGATGAGACGCAGTATGGTCAGCTCCTCGCCCGGGGAATCCGCTCCCCCGAGGATCTGTGGTTCGATATGCTAAACGATCCGAGAGGCCGCTTTTTTTTCGATCTGAAACAGGCGCGCGGCACGACCCGGGAAAAGCCGGAGCTCGATGGAAAAACAACGAAGGCCGTCTCCCTGCAAACATTGCTGGACGCGCTGGCCCCTCGCGATTTCCTCACGTTTGCCAGCCCAAAGACCCTTGGTCACAGTGCCCTCACCGGATTTGGCGTGCTGGAAGGACAGCCGCACAACAGGGTGCACAACTGCGTCGGCGGCATCTTTACCGACCCCAATGGCAACACCACCAACAACGGCGGCTTCATGCAGGCCAATCTATCGCCTGTCGACCCGCTTTTTTTTCTGCACCATGCGAATATCGATCGGCTTTGGGATGTATGGACCCGGAAGCAGTTGGCGAGGGGATATCCTGCCTTGCCCGAAGGCGCGGATTTCGACGCCTGGTCGAGGGAACCGTTTCTTTTCTTTGTCGATGCAAAGGGAAAGCCGGCGAAGAAAAGAACCGCCGGGGACTACGCGGCTATCGGGGATTTCAATTACGATTATGAGCCCGGCTCCGGGGAGGAAGTGGTGGCGCCTCCCATGTTCGCCTCACTGCTGGGCGCAGCGGTACCCTCCGAGAGCACCCGGGCCCAGATCACCCGTTCCGTGGTGAGCGGGGAGCAGGCGGCAAGCGCGGTCGTGACACTTCCGTCTCCGCTGCTTGGCTTGCGCGCACAGGCGGAAACGCCGCGATTGTATGCAAAGATCACCCTGGCGCTGCCGCCGCTGGCGCACCATCATGATTTTGCCGTGATGGTGGATGACGGGAACAGTCGAACGGACCCCTCCAGTCCTCACTACGTCGGTACGCTCTCGATGTTCGGTCATCACACCATACAGGCTCCGGTTACCTTTACCGTGCCTTTATCGGGCACGATCGAGGCAATGCGGCAGAACGCGCAGCTTACAGACAGCGGGGCGTTGAATATCCGGATTGTTTCGGAGCGAATGGTAAAACCGGGAGTACCGATGGCAAGACATGCCCCTGGCACGGAACCGAAAGCGGAGGTACTTTCCATTGTTGTGGAGGCCCATTGACTGCCGCGAAATGCAGATGGCAGCTACGCTTCGCCACGGTAATTGCCGTTCTGATATTCTCGTCCATACTGGGATTCTCGTCCATACTGGGAAATGGCGCTTTTGCGCAGATCGAGGTGCCACAGGGCGTGATCGAACTCACGCTTCCGCGCCCGGTTTCCGGCAATGAAAAGGTCCGGGTTGAAGTACGTACGCGCGTGCTTCCCAAACGCGCGGAAATCCGCGTCACCGCGCCGGATGGAACCCTGTTCGGCACGATATCGCCATAGGAGCGTCAGGAACACTACATGAAGCAGCGACTGCAACCTACACCATTCCTCTTCCCCCGAGCGCGATCCTGGATGACCACGTAGAGTTGTTCCTGGAAGTGGATGAACCGGCTATTCCTGCATCGACCCCGCAGCGAGCAATATCCCTTGTTCACTTTGCTGCGGATAGATTCCGCAGTAGCCGCAGATCGCTCTTGAGGTTTTCCGGTTGACCTATCCGGATTCTGCGAAAATCGGGGTGTGCCGGGTTGAGCAGCAGGTTTCGCTCAGCGGGAATTACAACGCTGGGAACATCCATTACGCAGTATCTGGCATCACGCAGCCACCGGCTGCCGATTTCCTCGAGGTTTTTACGGCTCTCGAGAGTTCGCCAGTTCTCCGGGAGCTGTCCGGCATCGATTTCCAGTCTGGGGATATCGCCAGGAATTTCCGCGGGGATCAGGAGATAATTGGCGCGCAGCGGCTCGTCCTGGACGAGCATTTCGAGAAAGGCGAGTGACCTGCTCTGCGCCGTGTACACTACCGGCTCGCCCTTGAGATTCCAGCGGCCGCCGAACAGCCGCGCACCCTCGCCGGAAAATGCAGAAGCGGCGAAGCGGTGTGTGACGATACGCCACACCGTCAACTTCAAGTGAAAATACCGTGCTCGATCCGACCAAGAATAGTCATCACTGAATCGGCGCCAAGATCAGTATCCAGCATGGACAGGGGGGTGGCGCCGCCCAGGCTGGCGTTGGGTGACTTGATCCAGTCCAGCGCCAGGGATCCGTCCTCAAACACCTCGCCGGCACGTTCAACAACCCGCGCCAGGCGCAGCAATTTGCCGGATTCCTCGCAGTTGAGCACTCCTTCCTTTTTTCGTCGCACCAGCGTGCGCTCCGGAATATCCAGCGCGCGGGAGAGTTCACCCTGCCGCAGGTCAACGAGCCCCAGGACTGCGTCGATCGCCGGGGCGGGAATGCCTCTGCGCACGAGTTCTATCCACTCGACTGCCGAACGTGGATCGGTGTGGAGTATCTGCTTGCCGCCTAGAATGTTCGAGGCGGAAAACGGCTTCCGGGCCGCTGGTGAGATAAAAGAAGTCATAAAGATGATGATAAAGCGATATCGAGAAGAAAGCAAGCCATCTGGCGTCTAATATATGCAAACTTGGCAATTTAAATCTTTTATAGCCCAAAGTAATCGAAGCAGGAATTTTCAATACGCCCGGATGAACTACAAATGACGGGCGCAGGCAGTCAGTCTGTGAACGTGGCGCAGCTTATTTTCGCGATACTTTTTGTCACTCGATATCCTGTGCTTGAGAGTCGTTGAACGAACTGGAAATCTCCCGGGTTCTGGCTCGAAGCTCGCTCACCGTTCGACCGACCCTGCGGCGAAGAAGGGTGCGCAAGGTTGTACCATCCGCATAACCCACCTGGGCAGCAATCGCGTCTACATTATCGTTGCTCGTCCCCAGGAGATATACAGCGCGCTCAATACGAAGATCCTGAAAATAAGAAAGCGGGGATTTTCCCAGAACAGCCTTTAGCCGCCGCGAAAGCGTTCTCTCGCTTGTGCCTGTCGCACTGGCTGCTTCGCTCAGGGAGAAACGTTCACCCAGCCTGTGGCGAGCCCAGCGTTCGAATTGCTGAACCAGTGGATCGGCATGTGCAAGGTGATCAGGAATTGCAAAAACTGCCTGTGACGCTCGTGGTTCTATCAGCAGATAACGCGCTGTCATTTCTGCGAGCGTGGGACTGCTTTGGCGTATGAGCCAAAGCGCCAGATCGATATGTGCCAGTGCAGCACCCGCAGTAACCAACCCGGGCGAGCTTACCACCATGCGCGATTCCTCCAGGCGCACGCGGGGATAACGTTCCCGAAACAAGGGGCTAAGCCACCATGATGTGGTAGCGCTCCGGTCATTGAGAAGCAAAGTATCGGCGAGAACGAAGGTTCCAGTGCAGGCGGCGCCGATAAGAACGTCCTCTTTGGACCACTGCCGCAAAAGGTCGCCCGCCTCGCACACATCCGGCCGCTCAAGCGCCAACCGCAGCGTTTCCGGCATTTTTGCCCCAAGCGCCGGAATCAATACCACATCCGGCGGGCTGCATCGCGCCGCTGGCACTACCGGTACAGAAAATCCCTGACTGGTACGAATATTCCGGCGCACCCCCGCGATCGTCAGGTCAAATCGTGTCACTGCGTTGGCAGAAACCGCGAGATCGTTCGCGATACTCAGGGTGTCCAGGAGCGTTGATAATCCGGTGTCGAAAACCTGGTCGAGCGCAAGAATATGAATATGCATGGCGTAAATTATATCAAAATTGTCAATATCGCCACTTGGCAGAAATCCTCCCGATATTTAAAGTCTGAGCCTTATTGTTCAACACGAGAAAGGAAATCAAGATGGTAACAGTTGCGCTGTTTGTGCGGTTACAAGCCAAACCGGGAAAGGAAGCTGACGTAGAAAGCTTTCTCGAGCAGGGGCTTTCAATGGCAAATCAGGAAACCACCACACCGATCTGGTTTGCCCTGCGGCTCGGCCCATCGACTTTTGGTATTTTTGATGCATTTGTGGACGAGGCTGGAAGATCGGCGCATTTGTCCGGCCCGATCGCTGCCGCACTAATGGCAAATGCAGCCGATTTGCTGGCTGAGCCACCGCAAATCGAGCATGTGGATATCCTTGGCGTCAAACTCCCAAGCTGAACTGGGAAAGTGAAAAAATAAAAAGAAAGTGGTGAACGCGCCCGCGTTCATCGCTGGGACGCGCGGAAGGAGGCAGGGCAGGTTCTGCATCAAAGCCTTTGTACTCCTTCATCAGCGCCTGACACGCCAACGCTGCTCTGCCTGTACCTGAGTACGCAAATATCCTGATTGCCGCATAAGTCCCGCACGTCGTGCAGGCGTTTCCAACCCTCGCTCATTCGAGACTACAAAAACCAGTATACTTCGGGGCATCATCATCTTGCCTTGAATACCTCGGCCAGGAAGCGTTCCGTCTCCTTCCAAGAAGCCTTGTCAGCTTGCGCGTCATAAGCGAGCGGTAAATTGAATTTGCGCCCGTAGTCATCGGCCTCGGGATTGGTAAAACTATGCTTGGCGCCCGGAAATGTAACTGCCTTGTAGTTTACGCCGGCATTCTCCATTTCCTGCTTGAATGCCGCTACCTGCTCGGCCGGTATCATGGGGTCAGCCATGCCGGTAAAAGAGATAATCTGCGCCTTCACCCTGCCCCTTTGAGCCGGGTGCTCGGTCGCCAGACCGCCATGAAAGCTGGCCACACCTTTCAAATCTTCACCTTGGCGAGCCATTTCCAAGGCGACGCTGCCGCCGAAACAATAACCCAGCGCCGCGATGTTCCTCGGATCGACATTCTCCTGCTTCTGCAGGAAACTCAGGGCAGCTTCAAAGCGTTTTTTCGCCAAGGGCAGATTCTTCTTCAGCTCTCCCGAATATCTGGAGGCCTCATCCGGATGATGAGCCTGCCTGCCCTCGCCGTACATGTCGACTGCCAACGCGGTGTAGCCCAGTTCCGCCAGCATCTTTGCGCGTTTCCGCGCGTAATCGTCGAGACCCCACCATTCATGCACCACCAGCACCGCAGGGTGGTTATGTGTTATTGCGTCATCATATACAAGGTAACCTTTGAGGGTGGTGCCATTGGTGGTGTAGGTGACTTCCTTCCCCTGTATGGCAGCCTGGGCCAGCGAACCCAGGAAAAACAATGCAGCGGCTGAGAGGATTTTTTTCATGATGAGCTCATTGTGCGGGTGGTTGATTAAATTTATTGATGATGTGAGTATAGGCGAGGCCTGCGGGCCACCCAAATCGAAAATAACGAACGATGGAATCCACACAGGTACAGCGCGAAGGCCTGTTCATTGATGCAGCATAAGGCGGGGGTATCTGAAAATTCAATATGAATTATCACGTTTTTAACGGAGATGCAGACGGTCTTTGTGCCGTCCATCAGCTTCTGCTGAGCAATCCTGTTCGGACAGAATTAGTGACAGGATTAAAGCGCGATATCCGCCTGCTCGAGCGGGTCAAGGCCCACGCAGGCGAACGGGTGACAGTGCTCGACATCTCCCTGAACAGCAACCGTGCTGCCCTCGTGCAACTGCTGGAGACCGGCGTGGCTGTCGAGTATTTCGACCATCACTATGCCGGGGAGATACCCGTCCATCCCCATTTGAGCACTCACATCGATACATCTGCGGGGGTATGCACAAGCCTGCTGGTCGACCGCCATCTGGAAGGAAAATACCGTTCCTGGGGGATTGCCGCAGCCTTTGGGGATAACATCAGCGAAAGCGCCAGTAGACTTGCGCTACAGAATGGACTGGTCCAACCGCAGATAGAGAAGCTCGCACACCTGGGGGAATGCCTTAATTACAACAGCTACGGCGAGACCCTGGAAGACCTGCATTTTCATCCTCTTGCATTATATGAGGCAATGGCGCCCTACCCCGATCCATTCGATTTTATCGCCGAATCGGCTGCCTTCAAGGAGCTTGCAGCGGGATTTCTGGAGGATACCCGGATGACGGCATCGTTGCGCCCCCTGCTCCAGCACGCGCATCACGCTGCCTATCTCCTTCCGGATGCGGCATGGGCAAGACGGGTAAGCGGTGTTTTTGCCAACAAGCTTGCGAACGACAATCCGGCATGCGCGCATGCAGTCATTACGATCGACCGGGCGGGTGGCTATAAGGTCAGTGTGCGGGCGCCGTTGGCGAATCCCCAGGGTGCCGACGTGCTCTGCATGAAGTTTGAAACAGGGGGAGGACGCAAGGCGGCGGCCGGGATCAACAATTTGCCCGAAAGCGCGCTCGATACCTTTCTTGCCCGCTTCGCAGAGCAGTTTGGCTAATGCGTCTGGTTAATATTGGGCGTTACCCTCAACCTGCCGGCCAGGTTATCGATCATGGTCATGAAAGATTCAATCACCCAAGCGAAGAAGCCGTCTGATTCCCCGCAGGCGGATGGAGATGTTCAAGGCAGATTAATCACTGCCTTGCTGGATCCTCGCTGCTATCCCCACCCGGTAAAACGGGTAGGAATAATGGAAACCCACATTTCATGGGTACTGCTGGCGGGACGCTATGCCTACAAAATAAAGAAACCGGTCGACCTGGGTTTCCTCGACTTTACCGATCTGTCATCACGCCGCCATTATTGTGAGGAAGAGCTGCGGCTCAACCGGCGTCTTGCACCCCAACTCTATCTGGATGTCATTCCCCTCGGCGGCACGGCTGAAATGCCGGAAATCGGTGCTGAACCGGCTATCGAATATGCAGTAAAAATGCGCCGCTTCCCTGCTTCCCAACAACTGGACAGGCTGGCCGAGCACGACAGGATTCTCCCGGAGCATATGGATAGCCTGGCGGCAACGATCGCGCATTTTCATGAGGCTCTGCCCTCGGCCGAGCCTGGGGCCGGGCTTGGGTCAGCCGCTGCGACACATGCGACAGTATTTCAGACTCTCGAGCAACTACAAACTGCGCTGGCTGGCACTGAAAATGAAGTCCGTGTGGCTGGATTGCGCGCGGCGATCGAGACTGAGTATGGCGTACGCAAGGAGCATCTGGAACGGCGGCTTGCCGGGGGTTTTGTGCGCGAATGTCATGGCGACCTGCATCTGGGTAATATTGCGCTGATTCGCGGACGACCCGTTCCCTTCGATTGTATCGAGTTCAGTCCCTCGCTACGCTGGATCGATGTAATGAACGAAGCCGCCTTTACCGTCATGGACCTGCTGCATCGCCAGCAGTCTGAGCTTGCCTATCGCTTCCTCAATGCCTATCTGGAAACTACGGGTGATTATGGGGGCCTGCCCTTGCTGCGTTTCTATCTCGCCTATCGCGCCGCAGTGCGTGCCATGGTCAGCGCCGTTCGCGCCGGCCAGGATAACCTCTCCAAACGGGACAAGGCAGCCGCGCTGGCATCCTGCAGCAGTTTTCTTGATCTCGCCAGAGCATGCCTTGCCCGGCAGCGGCCCGCCCTGGTGATTACCCGGGGTTTGCCGGGATCGGGCAAAACGACTTTTGCACAGGCAGCACTGGAAAGGCTGCAAGCCATACGCATACGATCGGACGTGGAGCGCAAGCGTTTATTCGGATTGGCGGCGTTGGCAGACAGCCGCTCGCAGGCGGAGGGCATTTATCATGCGGAGGCTACGGTGCGAACGTATGCGCGACTGCATGATCTGGCCCGAGAACTGCTGGCCGCAGGCTTTCCGGTAATCGTGGATGCCGCCTTTCTGAAACGGGAAGAGCGCGAGCATTTCCGAATGCTGGCAGATGAACTGTCGGTGCCGTTTGTGATTGCATCGCTGAAAGCGTCCTCCGAGACAATGCAAAGCCGTATCGTAAAACGGCAAAGCGAATCAAGCGATGCCTCCGAGGCTGATCTGGGCGTATTGAAACTGTTACAGGAAAAAGAGGAAGTGCTGGCGCCGCAGGAGCGGGCTTACACCGTAGAGTTCGTCAACGAGAAAGAAGGCTTTGACAGCGGCGATAATGCCTGGAAGAAACTGGAGCGGTTGCTGGATGGAAGATGATCCAACTGCTGTTTCAACAAATCAGGCAACTTTCGTTGCTCTTGTTCGCGCCGCTTCGGGGCAGGGACAGGATGCTAAAGCTTGACTGGCTTAAAACTTGAAAGCATGAAAAAGATTGGACGGAATGAACCATGCCCGTGTGGAAGCGGAAAGAAATACAAGCACTGCTGCGAAAGGAACGCGGAAGCGAACCCGGCAGCCTCACTCGCCGACACGTCTCCGCGACAATCCATCCTGCAGTACCTTCAAGCCGCTGTCGAGCATCACAAGAGGGGAAATTTGTCCCAAGCGGAAGCAATTTATCAACACATACTTCAGCTTGATCCGAATCATCCCGATGCACTGCATTTCCTGGGCCTCCTGGCTCGGGATGCAGGCAGGATCGATATCGGTATCGAACTCATCAAGAGAGCCTTGAGGTTCAAGCCCAACTACGTGGAGGCACATAACAACCTTGGTAACACGCTCAGACAACAAGGAAAATTGAATGATGCAATCGCCTCTTACCGGACTGCCGTGAAACTTGAGCCTCGTTTTGCCGAGGCCTATGGCAATCTTGGAAACGCCCTCAGGGAGCAAGGCAGGCTGGATGACGCGATGATCAATTATCGAAAGGCTCTCGGCATCCAGCCTCAGCTTGCGGAGATGCACTGTAATATCGGCATCGTCCATAGAGAGCAGGGGGATCTCGAAAATGCCGTATCAAGCTTCCGCAAGGCACTCCTGTTAAAGCCGGATTCTGCAGAGGCATTCAACAATCTGGGAAATGTCCTCGTGGAACAAGGTAAATTTGAAGAGGCAGTATCAAGTTTTGGAAAGGCCATCCTGTACAAGCCGCAGTTTCCGGAGGCATTCAACAATCTGGGAAACGCGCTGCGTGAGCTGGGGAGATTGGATGAAGCAGCAGTTGCTTATGGCCGGGCTATTGAGCTGAACCCTGGATATGCGCGGGCCTATAGCAATCGTGCATATGTGCTGTGGCAACAGCATAAGGCTGACAATGCCGTAATCGATTACTGGGATGCACTTGAACTTTGCGATGACTCCGATATAAAGAGGAATTTTACAGATTGCATCGCGAATTTTTACTGCGATCATGACATACCTCGCCTTCATTCTCTCCTTGTTCGAGCCATATCCGAAACATGGGGCCAGCCAGACGATTTTGGAAACCCCGCTGTTTCGCTGATCAAGAGAGACTGTGCCATACGTGGGCATCTCGACGGGATGAAGACAGCGCAGGCTGGCGGGATGTCGTGCCAGAAGCTTTTTGATAAATCTGAATCAAGCAAAGCCGGCTTTGCTGCAGTGTTCAATAATGAGCTGCTGCGGGCTTTGATGGAAAATACTCCTGTTTGCGATGTTGAACTTGAACAGTTTTTGACCTCGCTGCGCTATTGCCTTCTGCAAATAGCCATAGCCGAAGAAAATGGGGCCGGCAAGGTACGAGGAGATGGCCGGGAGTGGCAGGAGGAAGGGGATTTATTTTGGTGCGCACTGGCGCGGCAATGCTTCATCAACGAATATGTTTTCGCATATTCGGCAGAGGAATATGAGCAGGCGCTGAAGTTGAAGGAACAAGTCACCGCCGCACTGCAAGCCAACGGAACCATCCACCCGCTATCGCTTGCAGCGGCGGCTGCTTATTTTCCGCTCCGTTCGTTGCCATTTGCTGAACGACTTCTCGACCATTCCTGGCCTGACCCGATAGCAGCACTGCTCTTGCAACAGGTGCAAGAGCCGCTGAAGGAAGAGCGGAATCTGTCCCACCTTCCTTCCCTGACAGCCATCGTAGACGATACTTCATGCCGTGTGCGTAATCAGTATGAAGAGAATCCTTATCCGAGATGGATCAAGGTTCCGTTACGGCCCGGTAGCGAATTAGTGGACCGCTACCTGAGTAGCCGCTTCCCTTATGCGCGATTTGAATCGTCTGCCAGTCGTGGACATCGGAATGAAAGTGTCAAAGACGCGATCGAGGTTCTGGTCGCGGGATGCGGAACCGGCCGGCATGCCATTGCCGCCGCGCAGCGATTCAAGAATGCGAATGTTCTTGCTGTCGATCTTAGTTCAAGATCGCTCTGTTATGCCAAAAGGAAGACTGATGAGTTGTGCGTACGGAATATCGAATACGCGCAGGCAGACATCCTGAACCTCGATTCTGAGAGCATAGCGGCGAGAGGTAGCAAACTCTTCGACGTGATCGAAGCAGTTGGCGTTCTACACCATCTTTCCGACCCTCTCCTCGGGTGGCGTAAGCTGCTTTCCTTGCTCCGGCCTGGCGGCTTCATGCGTATCGGCCTGTATAGCGAGTACGCACGGTCGCACCTGGCTTTTGCCCAACGTTTTATTGCTCAAAGAGGATACAAGCCCATTGCCGAAGACATCAGGACGTGTCGCCAGGAGATGATGTCGCCAGAAAATGGAGACACATTTCGTCAGGTTTTATCCGCACGGGATTTCTATACTTTGAGCGAGTGTCGCGACATGCTATTCCATGTCCAGGAGCATCGTTATACTCTTCCCCACATCAAGGAAGATCTTCGGGAGCTTGGTTTGATATTCCTCGGATTTTCGATTGGGCAAAGCACGGTTAATCAGTATCGGCGGCGCTTTCCGGAGGATGTTCCTCAAACCGATCTCGACCGCTGGCACATATTCGAAACCGAGAACCCTGACACGTTCAATACCATGTATCTGTTCTGGGTCCAGAAGGAGGCGGCAGCCGCCTGACTGATAGGCAAGCGAGGTTCTCGGAAGAAGTGGCAAGGCAAAATGGCTGAAGGCCATCTTCTTATTATCGGCTCTGCCGTCTGTTCCGGTTATCTCGCTGGCGTCTGGCTTGCCTAAAAGACTAGGCGCGGAGAGATTGAGATCGGCGCCAGATTGGTGCCTTCTGCCAGGGTAGGTCCCCTGACTGGAAACCGAGGTTTCGACAAATCTGCGCTGAAAAGCGTTCGATTCTTCGACTGCCATCCTCTCACCATTCCTCTCCCCCAGTAGAGAGAGCATTTGATGAGCATGCTCCACGAACTGGATTTCTTCCAGCGCATCACCTAACCTTTATAGAGGGACTTCGAACAAGGCCGGCCCGGGAACAGCCCCATGGCGGATCCCCATGCTCCTATGTTCCCCATGTTCTTTAGCTACAGCGAAGCTGTCATGACATGTGCCTCTGCCGCCCATTTGCCATGCTCAGAACAACACTGCGCTTACCCGTCAAAACACTGCCGCAACCCGATGAAACGACATGTGGTCCAACGTGCCTGCATGCCATCTACAGCTATCTCGGCAAGGCGGAACTGCTGGACACCATCATTGACCGCACCCACAAGCTTGAAAACGGTGGAGGAACCTTTGCCGTTTTTTTAGGTTGCGATGCGTTGCGAAACGGTTTCCATGCCACCATCTATACGTACAACCTGATGGTTTTCGATCCAACCTGGTTCACATCAGGGATGGATATCGCGGAACGCCTGCAACGGCAACGCGAGATCAAGTCGGACTCGAGATTGCGACGGGCCACGGAGGGTTATTTGGAGTTTCTGCGTTTAGGCGGACGATTACGTCTCACAGACCTCTCGCAATCCCTCATCCACGGCCTTTTACGTCGCGGCCTGCCTGTCCTGACTGGCCTGAGCTCCACTTTCCTTTACCGCGCTCCCCGGGAATACGGGCCAAATGACATACCGGATGATGTGCGTGGTTTTCCAGCCGGGCATTTTGTCGTACTCACCGGTTATGACCGCGAGAAGCGTACAGTTCTTGTCGCCGATCCATACGGCCCGGCCCAGGAGTACTGGAGCAACATCGACCGGGTATTGTGCTCCGTGCTGCTGGGCATCGTGACGCATGATGCCAATCTGCTCGTCATCCGAACACGAGACGAGCCGGATAAGGCAACATGACTGCGGCATTGCCGGCCTTTACAGGTTATGGCATCGAACTGGAGTACATGATTGTCGACCGGAATACGCTCGCGATTGTTCCTATTGCCGACGAGTTGCTGCGAAAGCTTACCGGCGCGTTTGCATCCGAGGCCGGGAACGGCCAGTTGGGATGGTCGAACGAGCTGGTGCTGCATCTGCTCGAACTGAAAAACATCGACCCGCAACCGGACATTTCCTCCCTGTCTGTCGCGTTTCAAGGCGAAATCCGGCGGATCAGCAAGGTGCTCGAATCGATGAATGCACGGCTCATGCCGACCGGCATGCACCCCTGGATGAATCCCCGCACGGAGACCCGCCTTTGGCCGCACGAGCAGGCGGAAATCTATCTGGCCTATGACCATATCTTCGATTGCAGAAGACATGGCTGGGCCAACCTGCAAAGCATGCACCTGAACATGCCTTTCGCAAACGACGATGAATTTGCGCGGCTTCACGCCGCGGTGCGGCTGCTGCTGCCCATTCTTCCAGCAGTAGCGGCAAGCTCCCCGATCGCCGAAGGCAGCTATTCTGGTTGCCTGGATTTCCGGATGGCAAATTACTGCGAGCACCAGCTGAAGGTACCCTCGACCATCGGCCGGGTAATCCCGGAAACAGTCTCCAGTGCCGCCGCCTATGAAGAAAAGATTCTGGCGCCGATGTACCGCGAAATTGCAGCACTCGATCCGGAAGAAATGCTACAGCATGAGTGGCTCAATGCGCGCGGGGAAATTCCCCGCTTTGACCGTAACGCTATCGAGATCCGCGTAATCGATACCCAGGAATGCTCGAGTGCTGACTTTGCCATCGCCGCTGCTGCGATCAATATCGTGCATGCGCTCTATAGCGAAGCTTACGCGTCGCTGGTCGCGCAGCAATCCATCGCCACGGAAGCATTGGTCAGGATCATGCATGCCTGCATCCGTGACGCAGAGCAAGCCGTAATCGATAATGTGGCATACCTTCGCCTGATGGGTTTTCCGGGTACGGATTGCACGGCTGGCGTTCTGTGGCGACATCTTGTCGAGTCTGAGATGCCAGTCGAATCCAGGCAAGGAAAAAGCTGCCGAGAAGCGCTGCAAACCATTTTAAGAGAGGGCTCGCTTGCGCGCCGCATCCTGAATGCGATCGGTTCCGACTTCAGCAGGAGACGGTTGGAGACGGTCTACCGCGAGCTGTGCGATTGTCTGGACGAAAATCGCATGTTTCTGAAATGAATTGAACGAGTTGCATATGACTTCAACAGAATGCCGACGAATATTCATTTTTTAATCAGTTGTGAACATGGGGGTAACCGCATGCCACCGCGCTACCGTCCGCTGTTCGAAGGCTACGAGCATTTGTTGCACAGCCACCGGGGCTATGACAGCGGCGCTTTGGGCTTGGCTAAAAAACTTGCCATGGCACTGCACTCGCCATTGTTCGCCGCTACAACAAGCCGTCTGCTGATCGACCTCAACCGCTCGATCGGTCACCCCCGCCTTTATTCGGAAGCGACGCGCAACACATCTGCCGCCGTCCGCCAGGAGATTCTGAAGAACCACTACTTGCCTTATCGCACTTGGGTGGAAGCGAACATCGCGGATGCCATTCGCTCCGGCCTGAGGGTAATCCACATCTCCTCACACAGCTTCACTCCCGAATTGAAGGGGGAAGTTCGCAATACCGATATCGGACTGCTTTATGATCCCTCACGCCATCTTGAGCAAGAACTGTGCACCCGCTGGCGAGTGTGCCTTGCCGCCCACATGCCCGATTTAAGGGTACGCCGCAACTATCCCTACACCGGATCGGCAAACGGTTTCCCCACCTACCTGCGCCGCCGATTTCCTGTCAATGCTTACGTCGGCATCGAACTGGAGGTCAACCAGAAGCATATTCTCAAGGGCGGCTGGCGGTGGCGTGCGTTACGCAGCCTGCTGGCGGGCACCCTCAACGAGGCAGTTGCATGAGCCGTCCCTACTCCTCCGAAGGTATCCTCGAGCGCGGCAGGATACGAAGGTCAGGTCAACACCCGCTCAGACGCAAAGGTTCCGGGTAGAGGTAATGAGGCCGCACTCGTCATCCACCTGTTTTGCCAGAGCCTGCAGCGAGGGGGAGATTTCGACCGGGTAAGCGGATGCCGTTTCAAGCGATCGGAGGGGTTCCGGCAGGCGGGCATAGTTCGCCACTGTTCGCCGGCGGATGGCCTCCAGCTTCCCATTCCCGTCGATCCCTTCAATGCGCCGCCCATTCCGCATCACAGGGACAATTAAAGGCTCGCCCTCATGCGAATCATCCTTTTCCAGTGCAATAACATCGCGCATCGCTTGGCCATTCGGGTCATATTTGCGATACACCTGCTTCCGACCCGGCCATGTCGCTTTTCCCTCGGAGCGTTTGCGGCGGGCCTTGCCGGCGTACTCCTGCAGCTTATAGGCGCAATCCAGCGCCGGAGCGTCGCTCGACACGTCTAATGCAGTACCCACGCCAAAGCCGTCAATGGGAGCGCCGGATGAAATCAGTTCATGCACCCGATTTTCGTTCAGATTACCGCTGGCAAAGATGCGGGTTTTTTCGAGTCTCCCCTCGTCGAGTATCCGGCGCACGCGCCGGGCATGCATTCCCAAGTCGCCGCTGTCCAGCCGGACGCCACTTACCTCGATGCCCTCCGGTGCAAGTTTGCGGGCCAGGGCGACGACCTTGATGGCAGCCGCCTCGGTGTCGTAGGTATCGATCAGCAGCGTCGAGTTTTTCGGATGGCAACGCACAAGATGTTCGAAAGCGGCAGTCTCGTCTGTATGGGCCTGAATGTAGGAATGAGCAACGGTGCCGAACGAAGGCATGCCATATATTGCCGCCGCAAGTACTGTTGATGTGCCGGAAAAACCGGCAAGATAACTTGCCCGGGCGGCAAGCAACGCGGCTTCCGCTCCATGTGCCCGGCGCATGCCGAAATCCACCAGGAGTTTGCCGGGCGCAACCAGCACTGAGCGTGCTGCCTTTGAGGCGATCAGGGTTTCGAAATGCAGCAGGTTGATGATACGCGATTCAACGAACTGGGCTTGCGGCAGCGGCGCCGTGATCCGAAGGATGGGCTCATCCGGAAAAAAAAGCGTCCCTTCCGGCATTGCATCCACATCGCCGGTAAACCGGAATTGTTCAAGGTAATTTACAAGAGCAGGTCCAAACCGGGCCTTGAGCCATGTCAACTCCCCCGCTGAAAAATGCAGGTTCTCAAGGAATTCCAGCGCCTGTTCCAGACCCGCCGCCACCAGAAAATTCCGGGTCGGGGGAAGCTTGCGGAAAAACAGCTCGAAAACCGCAGTTTCCTGCATTCCCTGCTGAAGGTAGCTCTCCAGCATGGTCAACTGGTAATGGTCGGTCAGTAGCGGGCTGGAGAGTGGGTTCACGCAGGGACAATGGTTTCGAAATCGATGAGTTTTGCGCCCAGATGGGCCATTTCCTCTAGGGCGGCGCTGGTTGCGTCGGCATCCAGCCCCCGTACTGCATCCTTGAGAACAAAGATGTCATACCCCTGGTTCAAGGCATCCCGTACGGTACTGAGAACGCAATGATCCGTAGCCAGGCCACCGATGAAAACACGGGAAATTCCTGCGGATTTCAGCATGGCATCCAGTTCTGTTTCCGAAAAACCGGAATAAGCATCTTTCTCCCTGGAGGTGGCCTTGGAAATGATATGCGTGTCGCAGGGGATTTCAAGATTCGCCGGAAATGCCGCGCCCTGCGTGCCGGCAATACAGTGCGCGGGCCAAGGCCCTCCTTGCTGATGAAAGGAGCAGTGATCAGGCGGATGCCAGTCGCGAGTAGCGAAAATAGGTAATTCGCGAAAAAGAAAAGCTGCGATATACCGGTTAAGGTTTGGGATGACCTCATCTCCCGCCGGTACAGGAAGGCTTCCGCCGGGCAGAAAGTCGTTTTGCACATCCACTATGATAAGGGCATCACCGGTGCCTATGTCCATTTTCATGGCAATCTCCTATCCCCTTTGCCGCTTTGCTCCCTGCACTTTACATTCTTCGGTTGAGTGCGCCGGACTTAGTCTAATCCGCCGAACCTGTCAAGCGCGGCTCTGCTTCTTCGGGTTCTTCTACCTGACGCTTGCCTGTACTGACGCGCTTTGCCTGAAAACCTTCACTGCCGATATCTTCGAGGAACTGCACCTCGCTTCCTTCTTCCAATTGCTCAAAGTTATTGTTGGCAAGATTTTCGCGATGAAAGTACAACTCCTGTCCACTCGAAGTTTCGACGAAACCATAGCCTTCCTCCGGCATCAGCCGTACCACCTTTCCATGCAGGACGGGAGCATGCGCCTTGACTTCACCGCGCTGGCGCCGTCCGTAGTCTTCGAGCTGACGCTTTGCGGCGTCGAATGCATCGCGCAGCGCAACGTACACATCCTCGTTCGGTTCACGGGTCACCACAAGCTCCTTTCCCGGCACTGTGATGTCCAGCCGCACATTGAACAGGTTGCCCTGGTGTTTGTGTTTGTGAGGAACCTCGACGACTATCCTGCACCCCATGATCTGGGGATAAAAAGTCTCGAGCTTTTCCGCTTTTTGCCGAATATGGCTTTCCAGTGCGTCAGAATGGGGAATATCGCGTGTGGTGATCTGAAGTTGCAATTTCATGACTTATGTCCTCTCGATGATAGAATCATACTGCACCAGGCTTAGGATAAGCCTGAAAGACCGGAGCCTCCGCCAGAACTGCCAGGACTATGTCGCGCGCTCCTTTTCACGCAACTGGCTTTTGTCGCCGCGGATGAGCAGCACGGGAATATGTGCCATGCGCACCATCCCTTCCGCGACGCTCCCGAACAGGACGCGACTGAAACCGGAACGCCCATGTGTGCCAATTACGATCAACTCGGCCGACCAGCGCCTTGCTTCTTCGAGTATTACGCCGGCAATGCGCTCGCCACCCGCTTCCAGTAATTTCACTTCGACTGCAACCCCTGCCTGTTGCATCAATGTTTGCGCCTCCGCCAATATCTTCCTGGCGGTTCTCTCCAGGGATTCCTTCATTTCATCGTAATTGATGTAGCTGTTGGCATCCATCAAATGAATATCAGCCATGACATATACCAGTTCCACCTGGCTGCTGTGCTGCTTTGCAAGTTTCGAGACTTCCTGGAGTGCAAGAGTGGAGGTCGCGCTGCCGTCTATTGGAACCAGGATACGTTGATACATGTCACTCCCTTGAAAAAAGTTTTTATATTGCCGAGGAATCCCCGGTCAAGTCCATCGCGTCTGGCAGGAATTTGTTCACCCTTCCTTAATCCTCAACCCTTAACCCTTAACGCAGACTTTGGGTCGGAGAAACGCGACGCGCCGGGCGAGCCCGGCTTCTTCCGTGGCCTCCGCCACCAGATCGACATCCTTATAGGCGCCCGGGGCTTCTTCCGCCACACCTCGCATGGAGCGGGTATGGATCAGAATACCTTGTTGCGCCAACTCGTCCACCAGCGCACGTCCTTTCCATCGCGCGAGTGCCTGGTGCCGGCTCATGGCCCGGCCTGCACCGTGGCTTGAAGAAGCGAAGGCGGGATTTTCGCTGTCACCAACGAGAATGTAGGAGCCTGTTCCCATGCTTCCACCGATAACGACGGGTTGTCCTACCTGGCGGTAGCGTTCCGGCAGCATGGGGTGGCCCGGGCCGAATGCGCGTGTAGCGCCCTTGCGGTGCACATACAGCAACCTCGATTCACCGTCGATCTGATGGGTTTCGGCCTTGCAGGTATTGTGCGAAACATCAAACAAGGTTTCAAGCTCGGCCTGGGGATAAATTTCCGTAAATACGGAGCGCGTAAGATGCGTCAGGATTTGCCGGTTGGCAAGCGCGCAATTGATCGCAGCATTCATCGCGCCGATATATTGCTGGCCTTCGGGGGATTTGACAGGCGCGCAAGCGAGTTCACGATCGGGTAAATGAATGCCCGAGCGGCTGGCTGCTTTTGCCAATAGCACCAGATAATCGGTACCGATCTGGTGCCCCAGCCCACGCGAACCGCAATGTATCGAAATCAGGATTTGTCCTTCATGCAGGCCAAGCGCCAGCGCGACGCCAGGATCGAAGATGCGGTCCACCACCTGTACTTCCAGGTAATGATTGCCTGAGCCGAGCGTGCCCATCTCGCCGCGCTGGCGCTTTTTGGCAAGTTCGGATACGTTTTCCGGGATCGCTCCTGCTACCCGCCCCTGTTCTTCAACATAATCCAGATCTGCTGGAGTGCCGTAGCCTTGCTGTACCGCCCAGTGTGCACCGCCGTGCATCACCTGGTCGAGCTGCTCCGGGTTCAGCTTGATCTCGCCCTCCTCGCCCACTCCAGCAGGGATAGCGCGGAACAAGGCTTTTCCGAGCTGGGGAAAATGCTCTACCGCATCCTCCAGATTCAGATTGCTGCGCAGACAGCGTATGCCGCACGAAATATCGAAGCCGACCCCGCCTGCGGAAATCACCCCCCCCTGCTCAGCATCGAAAGCAGCAACACCCCCTATGGGAAAACCATATCCCCAATGCGCATCCGGCATGGTCATTGCCGCTCCAACCAGCCCCGGCAGGGAAGCAACGTTGGCGATCTGCTCGAGTACCTTGTCGTCCATGCTGACGAGCAAGGGCGCGCTGCCATACAGGAGGACCTGCGCGCGTTCTTCGCCCGGTGCGCGCGGCAATGTCCACAGGCAGGGTTGCAGTTGACGTAGGCGCTCCAGATTCATGTCACCTCCTGCCGTTCCTATCGTTCAATTTATATGATCTCACACATCCACTATGCACCGCACTTCCCACATTGCTCCGGTTTGTTTGACAGAAAGCATGGTCAGCGTCGCACCTTTGACTTCTACTCCACGCTCCATTACTTCGCGCCATTTTTCACCGAGAGCTTCGGTGGACCACACGTTTTCCCGGCGCTGCACATGGAAGCGGCTGAAAACCATGCCGAGTTCACGCGCCTTTCCCAGCAACAGATTCAACCATGTCACCAGCGCCAGTTCGTGATCTGATTCTTCGAACTCTATCTTGACCGAAGTCTGCGGCTGCACCTTATCCAGGGGCGTGACTATGCCGAACACTGCTTGAGCGGCTGTCTCGAATGCCTGCTCCAGCGTATCGCCACGTCCGATGATGCCGATGTCCGCATCATGCTCGAAGTAGGATGAAGTCTGGCTTGGCATGCACACATTATCCTTTGATCCATCACTCAGTCTAACCCGGGCGGCCTCTCCAGAATTTCCCCTTTGCTTTTCCATTGGCCCTCCTGTCTGCGCTCTCCCGCTTGCTTTTTATCGCCTTAAAACGGCGCTAAAACCGGAGTGCACACTACAAGCTATAGGAGAACCGCCTTGCCGTGTCAAGGGTAACCGGATGCGCCTGAATCCTTGCTGCCCGCCGAGCCTGCATGTCTCCATGAATATACTAAACTGACCTTGTGAATCCTCGACCAGCAACTTTCCCCGCAAAATCAGCAAAGTGCTTGTGGACGGAAGCAAACGGGAATGCGCATGCCCAGCCATAATGCCGATATCGCCGCTGTCTTCGAAGAGATTGCCAATCTGCTCGAGATCGAAGGCGCAAACCCTTTTCGGATACGCGCCTACCGTAACGCAGTCCAGGCAATAGGCGCCCTTTCCACCGAAGCGTACGTGCTGCTCGAAAACAAGGAAGACCTGACGGAGCTTCCCGGCATAGGGCGCGATCTTGCAGGCAAGATCGAAGAAATTATTGCCACCGGCCATTGCGCCTTGCTGGATCGGCTGCAAACCGAGCTTCCCCCCGCGGTTACAGAGCTTCTGAAAGTGCCCGGCCTCGGGCCGAAGCGGGTCCGGCATCTTTATCACGACCTGGATGTCCAGACTGTCGAGCAGCTCTACGGCGCGGCGCGTGAGGGACGCATTCGTGCACTATCTGGTTTTGGCGAGAAAACCGAGCTCAACATCCTCCAGGCGATCGAGGCGCATACCGATCAGAAAGGGCGTTTCAAGCTGGCGGTGGCGGCGCAATACGCCGAGCCGCTGCGCGCGTTTCTGGCAGACGTTCCCGGAGTCAAGGAAGCAATCGTCGCCGGCAGCTACCGGCGCATGCGCGAAACGGTTGGGGATCTCGATATCGTTGTCACAGCCGCATCGGGCAGTCCTGTCATGGAGCGCTTCACCGGGTACGAGGAGGTTGCAGAAATACTTGCTGCCGGAAGCACTCGCGCCAGCGTGGTCCTGAAATGCGGCTTGCAGGTGGACCTGCGCGTGGTTGCGGACGAAAGCTACGGCGCTGCCCTGCACTATTTTACCGGATCAAAAGCCCATAATGTTGCGGTACGGTATATCGCCCAGAAAAAAGGGTTGAAAGTCAACGAATACGGCGTGTTCCGGGGTAAAAACCGCATCGCGGGCGAGACCGAGGAATCGGTCTATCGTGCCGCCGGACTATCCTTTATTCCACCCGAGTTGCGCGAGAACAGGGGTGAAATAGACGTGGCACGAACCCGGAAATTGCCACGCCTAGTCGAGCTGTGCGACTTGCGGGGGGATCTGCATACTCACACAAAAGCTACGGACGGTCATAACACCTTGCGCGAAATGGCACTGGCCGGCAAATCGCATGGCCTGGAATACATTGCCGTCACGGATCATTCACGCGGACTGAGAGTCACCCGCGGCCTCGATCCTCTCCGGCTGAAGCGCCAGTGCGATGAGATCGACGCGCTGAATGAAGAACTGGAAGGAATTACCCTGCTCAAGGGAATCGAGGTGGACATTCTGGAGGATGGCACCCTGGATCTGCCGGATCACGTTCTGGCGCAACTCGATCTGGTCGTAGGGGCAGTCCACAGCAAGTTCGAGCTTCCGCGGGCGAGGCAGACCGAGCGGATACTGCGCGCAATGGAACATCCCCATTTCACCGTTCTTGCGCATCCCAACGGTCGCCTCATCCCGCAGCGCCCGCCTTATGATATCGATATGCCCCGCATTATCCGTGAAGCAGGACGCCGCGGATGCTTCCTCGAACTCAATGCCCAGCCCGAGCGGCTGGATTTGTTCGATATCTACTGCCAGATGGCCAAGGAGGAAGGGGTGCTGGTCAGCATCAATTCCGACGCCCACAGCACTTTTGATTTCGCGAACCTGCGCTTTGGTATCGGTCAGGCAAGGCGGGGCTGGCTGGAAAAACAGGATGTGCTCAACACCCGCTCTCTCGAGGAATTACGAATACTCATTGCCCGCACGATGCAGCGCCCCAACACCTGCGGCCCGTACAAACGGCAAACCAAGCCTCAAATCCGGTCAGGTAAAAATGTCCGGTAAAAAATTCACCTATACTGAAAATAAACACGTGATCGGGGGCAGCATGTATTTTGAAAATCGCGCGGCAGCAGCCAGGAAGCTTGCGGAAGCGCTTTCAGAATATCGCGGTAAAAATCCGCTGGTCCTGGCTATTCCCAGAGGCGCAGTGCCCATGGCCAAAATTATTGCCGATGAACTGGAAGGTGAACTGGACGTGGTGCTGGTGCGTAAAGTACGGGCGCCAGGCAATCCCGAATTCGCGATTGGGTCCGTCGACGAAACCGGATGGGTTTATCTTACGAGTCACGCCCGTGATGTGGGCGCGGATGAGAACTACATCAAAGACGAAGTTTCCGCACAACTGGAAACGATACGGCAGCGCCGCGCTCAATATACCCCGGTACGGCCGTCCATCGATCCCGCCGGACGGATAGTGATCGTAGTCGATGATGGGCTGGCTACCGGTTCAACCATGATAGCCGCATTGCATGCACTCCGGGCGAAGAAACCGGAGGAATTGATCTGCGCGGTACCCGTGGCACCGCCCGATACGGTGGAAAAAGTGCGCAACAATGCTGACCGCGTAGTATGTCTTTCCAGTCCCATCAACTTCTACGCTGTAGCGCAGTTTTACATGGATTTTCCGCAGATAACGGATGAAGAGGTTATCGCCATCCTTGCAGTTGCCTGACCCTTCTCCCGGTACTGGCAGTTTCCAGGAAAATACGCGGTTGAGATGAAAATGGCTGACAAGCCCATCGACTATCTCTATCTCTGGGAGGCCATCATGTGGGCAAATTCGAACCCCGCGCTCGCCGCCGTCAATACCAATATACCCTTGGCGGCTTCGAATGCTGCCACCCATCGAAGGTTGGTGCGTTTGTATCTCATATTTTCAAGAATTAATGCAGACTTTTCGTTTATTTCAATTCTCACTCCAACGGAACATTCAGGTGCCTGAAGGATATTAGCAAGGCCAAATCATAGACCATCTTCAAAGCTCCACAAGCAATCAGCGGCGCGCTCAGCAGTCCGCTGGCCAGCAAGGCACCGGTCAAGGTCGGACTCGCGATCGAAGCAAGGCTGCGGGACACGGCAGTGAAGCTTGCAGCGGCAACGCGCTCTGCCGGGGTGACCACAGCCATTACGTAAGCAGTACGTGTCGGCACATCCATCTGCGATAATGCGCTGCGTACAAACAGCAGGGCGAGCGCGGCCTCGAGATCTGGGGCAATTGCAGCAAAAATGAGACACATGCTAGCAGGAATGTGAGTGAAGACCATGGTGTTTAGCAGCCCGATCTTACGTGCGATGACCGGTGCAGCAAGCTGGGATCCGGCCGATAAGAGTCCGGCGCAGAAGAAGAATGTTCCGGCCTGTCCGAGCGACAGTCCAAACCGCTCAAAGAGCCAGAGCGTCAGCAGGGAATTCCCCAACAGCCCCCCGGCAAACGCGTCAATGCTGAATAACATGGCAAGCTTGAACACAATGCTGAGTGAGGGGCCCAACGGCTGCGGTAGTGGAGCCGCCTCGACCTCGACCGTCGGCAGAGTTCGATACAGCAGCCAGACTACCCCGCCGAGCAGGCCATACAGCAAGAACATTATGCGCAGGCAATCAATTAATGAAAGACCGGACCATGGCACAAGCCAGGAGGGGATGGCAGCAGCTAAAGCCCCAATAGCAGTGCTCAGGGAGCCAATAAGCGAATAACGGGCGAACAGCGCGGTCCGTGCATTGCCGCGAGCTGCTTGTGCCAGGTGGGCATGCTCCAGTGGCAAAAACATGCTTACATCGCCCGAACCAGGATTAAGCGTTCCTACGAATGCGACAACAAACAGTGGCCAAAACGACGAGATGCTCGCAAGGCCAAGGCCGGTAACTGCCATTAACAAGGCGGCGGATAGCAGCAGTCGACGAACTGTCCATCTGTAGCCAACCATACCAATCCCAAGAATCGCCAAAGCTGAACCGGCTAACGTTGCCGTAGTTAAAAAGCCTACGTCCAGTTGGTCAAATCCCAACGCCAGTAGATAAGCGGGCAAAAGCACAGCAACATAGCCATCGCCAAAAGCGCGCAATGCGCGGGCTGCCAGTAACGGGAAAGCGGTTTCAGCTGCCTCCGCAGGGATAAGTAAACGGGCAAGTATCCTGCGCCCCGGGCCCGCTTTCACTGACTTGTTCCTCCATCTGCGATCCATCTACAAGGTGATGCCGGTTTTGTTATATCCGGGCGCCAGCGTGTACATCTAATTTTCCACGAGTTTTTTGTCGGAGCCCCTAAAAATGCTGTAACAGGCCGGCAGAATGGTGTGCGACCCGAATCTCATCAGTATGGAGTGAACCATGTGTGAATACGCAGTGTATATCAGGGTCAAAGAGGGCTATATCGAGCGCATGAATAGCATCATTTCGAACTTGCCTTACGATCCGCGAAAAAAGGCTCTTTATCCCCTACGTGCACGAAGAAGAATTTGTCGGTTTCCCTGAACCGTAGTGCTCTGGAAAAACAGTATAAGGCCTACCCTAGGCATAGCACCCATTAACCCTCATTCTCGCTTTGAGAAGGAGCGGACTGCCTCCAGTAAGGTGGAGGGCCCTGAAGTAAGCTCCTCAGGTTTTTTCTTGAAACTCCTAAGTATAAGTAGCCCTGCCCGCGCAGCAAAAGTAAAAGCCAGTCTGCCGCTCGTCCTACGTCACGATCATGGTGAAAACATTCAGGCATTCCCACCGGTCATCATGGCTCAACCCTACCTTTTGTCATAAAACAGTTACAAAAGGGTAATAAGTCAGTCATTTCTCTCTCGTATTCTTGCCCCGGTTTTTCGTAAACATGAGCAATAAGGACTAAAACTGGGAGCACAGCTTTGAAATATTTGAAACTTATGTTGGCAGCGGTCGCTGTCATGGGAGCAGGCACATCATCCGGGGCTTTTGCGATTGATCTTTATGTTGATACCAAAACCAAGCATATATTTGCAGAGCCTGGACCTGACCGAGAACCCCTGGGTACCTATGAAAGAGTCCAAGGTACTCCATCAACAAACGCATTGCCTGCACCGGAGGTAGAGAGAGCTGGTCAGCCAGCGTCCGGCGACAGAAATGCGAGAATAAAAGAAAAAGCGGAACGTGCGCAGCTCGTTGGCAAGGTTGAGTCCCTTGAGGAACGTTTCAAGGAAAGCGAAAAGCAACTGAAGCTGGATAAAAACGGCTTGCAATTTGAAACAGCAGACAAGAACTTCAAGTTCAAGATCGGTGGCCGGATTCATACGGATTACACGCACAGTAGTAATGATCATTTTTTTAGAGGCGGGGTTCCGGTTCAAGCCAATGATGGCGCAGAGCTGCGCCGGGGGCGACTGGAGTTTGCAGGCACTTTCTTTAAAGATTGGGATTTCAAGAGTCAGGTCGACTTCGCTGATAACCAAGTCGGCGTCAAGGACATGTTTATCTCATATAGAGGGCTGGATTTCGCAAAGATCAACGTCGGCCATCAGAAACAGGCTTTCAGCCGCGAGCTGCAGGAAAGCTCCAACGATCTCATGTTTATGGAAAGATCGTTAATGAATGTGCTCAATGCACCCCTCGTAGACCGCGCTATCGGTGTAAACCTGTCAAGTAGAGGTAAGAACTGGACCGGACAGGTCGGTCTTTTTGGGGAGTCAATCGACGCTAATAACGACAGTCTGGATGAAAGTTGGGGAACCAATTCGCGCATCACTTTTGCACCCCTTGACGAAAAGACAAGGATTGTCCATTTGGGTGTGGCAGGAAATTATCGCAGACCGAGTGGCAGCGGCCAGCTATTTGGCCCCTCAAATGGCGTGAGATTCAGGCACGAAACCTCCCATATAACCAACCTCTTTCCGATTGATTCGGGTGCCTTGGGAAATGTCGAGGACGTCAAGATGCTGGGGCTGGAGGCCAGCGGCGTCTATGGACCGTTGAGCGCGGGAGGTGAGTATACCCATAGCTGGATTGGTCGTAGAAACGGCCTGGATTCACTGAGCTTCCATGGATGGTACGGAGAAGCTGCGTGGACGCTTACGGGAGAATCGCGCCAGTACAAAGAAGGAAAGTTTCACAGAGTGGAACCAACCCGGAACTTCAGCTTTTCCAAGGGTGGATGGGGCGCATGGGAACTGGCAGCACGTATCGCCGGGGTAGATCTGAACGACGGCGCTTTCAGGGCAGGCGAGATGAAAAACTTTACTGCTGCCCTGAACTGGTACGTGAACAGCAATCTTCGCTTCATGTTTAATTACGACAGGATATTGGAAATCAAGGATTCACCGCTCGTGACCGCAAGCGGGGGCAAGCCGGATGACCTGAATACTTTCATGTTCCGCAGTCAAATAGCCTTCTGATTCCGGTTCGCTTGAGGAAGTGGGTGAAATACAGACAGCGGCTTAACAAAGAATGCAAAGAATGGCCAAATGAACTCAGGAAAGCTTGGAGCTTCTTAAGCTTGCTCCGCCTCCCGTTTTGATCGAGCCATTCATGTCATAACAAGCCTGCAAAAGGAAATAATAAAACCTCTTTAGGAGAACAAGATGCTGAAATTGCTGCGTATTGAGATAGTAGTAGTGGTATTGGGCGCACTGCTTGGTGCTGTCAGTCCTGTGTATGCTGAGCCGGTTATAAAAATTGACGGTTCCAGCACTGTTTTCCCCATTACCGAAGCGGTGGCTGAAGATTTTCAAATAGCCAAGAAGGGTGCCGCTAAAGTCACAGTTGGTATTTCAGGCACGGGAGGAGGCTTCAAGAAATTTTGCCGCGGTGAGATAGACATCGCTAATGCTTCGCGTCCTATCCTGAAAAAAGAAATGGACGCATGTAAAGCTGCCGGGGTGCAATACGTTGAAATGCCAGTAGCGTACGATGCATTGACGGTCGTGGCAAACCCTAGAAATGATTGGGTTAAAGTCATTACCGTTGCAGATTTGAAGAAGATTTGGGAACCCGACGCCCAAGGGAAAATAACCAGTTGGAAGCAGATAAACCCGGCATGGCCGGATGAACCGATAAAACTTTACGGCCCGGGAGCAGATTCCGGCACCTTTGATTACTTTACGGAAGCCATTGTTGGAAAGGCCAAGTCGAGTCGGGGGGATTTCACCGCTTCCGAAGACGACAACGTGCTGGTACAGGGGGTAGCAAGCGATAAAAACGCACTCGGGTATTTTGGCTTTGCTTACTACAACGAAAATCAGAAAAAGCTTAGGGCGCTCGCTGTTGATGGAGGCAAAGGCGGTATTATCCCATCGGTTGAAACGGTGGAGGATGGAAGCTACCAACCATTGTCTCGCCCCATTTTCATTTACATCAGCATCAAGGCGACGGAAAAACCCGAGGTGAGGGAATTTATTGAATTCTATATGAAAAATGCATCGCCTCTGGTAAAGGAAGTCAAATACTTTCCGCTGCCGGCTCAAGCTTACACCACTAACCTGGAACACCTGAACAAGAAGAAGCTTGGCACAGTTTTTAACGGCCAGCCGGAGGTGGGAGTTCAGATCGAAGAATTGCTCAAGCGTGAGGCCAGTCTTTGACCTGCTGATTCTTTCTTGACAATATTTTCCATTCAAGAAGAAAAGGGCTGTCCTAACGCGAGCAAAAGGATAGCCCGTCAAACCAACAATAGCCCGAGCGAACTAGCCGGCGAGACGTCCTTCTCAATAAATCCGACAGGCAGGTGCTTCATCCGCCCAAGATCAGCAGCACCTCATTACGGCGACAGGCAATCCAGAATAAGGTCGAATTGACTTTTTCATACTGAAACCTAAACTGAAAAAACAATCATCAATAATCGAATCGCTGTCGTATACACCTGCCTGCAGCTTGCGGCAGCAGATGAAAGGCAAATGAAAGGAAAGACCGAGTTATAGCTATTCGTAACCCCAGCAAAACCTTCAGAGTACAAGACCATGATACGTTATCCAGTAGATGTTGACACCCGGGTCAGCCCCAACCTCTCGCTGCTTATCGACAGCCGGGTCAACGATCCGGATGCGGAGCAGCCTGTTACGCTTGTCACGGTTCGGACTTTCATCGCCGGTCTGCTGCCTTCTGCATTGGATGAGGTTGAGCGACTGCACCATTTCGACATGGACGCCTCACTCCTTGACGAACTCGATGTATTGATCGAGGAATATGGAGGAGATGCACTGGCCATTGATTTTGTGAGAAGCGATGCGAGCGAGGCGCTTACACGGGCAATAGAAGCCGTAGTCGATGACGAAAATCGTGAAAATCCCCCCACGCTCGGCACAGTGCGAGAGGCCATCACCGGTGGCCTGACTGCAAAACTGGTTGGCGACGGTGTTCTGGAGGATGACGAAGACGACACCTTGCTTGCGGAGATCGATGCGCTGATCAGGCGTCATGGCGTTGATGCGCTGGCGGAAGAATTTATCCGTTACGAATAGACGTTCCCTCCCCCTACCCGCTACAAACAGGTCGGACACCATTAAAGATCCGGGGCGGTCCATGTCCTCCATATTCTCGCTCCGAGGTTCTTTCGGGCAAACAAAAGGTTACAATAACAGTTCTTGAATAGCATGGACGCGCCGTCCGCCCACGGCGTGGAGGAGCAGCTCTTGGAAAAATCTTCGACACGACGACAGGACGCGCTTGACCTGAAGCCGGCGATACTGGAGTTACGTCATATCGGCAAAGCCTACTCCAGTGCGGGGGATGGACGACAGGTGTTGACGGATTTGTCCTATACCTTGAGGGCGGGGGAATATGTGGCGATCATGGGAGAGTCCGGTGTCGGGAAATCCACGCTGCTGAATCTGATCGCCGGCCTGGATGTGCCCGATACAGGCGAGATACTGATTGACGGCATTACCCTGTCATCACTGGACGATGACGCCGCTACCCGCTTGCGGCGCAGGGAATTCGGCTTCATTTTCCAGGCATTTCACATCCTGCCGCACCTGACCCTGAGCCAGAACATAGCCCTGCCCCTGCTTCTGAATGGCATTCCTGCCGCAGGTACGGAACACATGCTGGATGCGGTCGGCTTGACTGGGCGGGGCCATCATTTTCCCCGTCACCTGTCGGGGGGAGAATTACAGCGCGTCGCGATCGCCCGCGCCCTGATACATCGGCCGAAATTGATTCTCGCCGATGAACCCACAGGCAACCTGGACCCGGATACGGCGCACGATATCCTCATGCTCATGCGCCGGGAGATCAAGGCGAATGGCGCTTCCGGCATTATTGTCACCCACTCGCATGCCGCCGCGGCAACGGCAGACCGCGTTCTCGTGCTGACAAAGGATGGGCTGCATCCCTTTGTGGCGGAAAAGGCTACGGACTTGCCGAAGCAAATAAAATGAGGTGGCGCAACAGGAGCATACTCGCTCGTTGGCTGCTATCGGGGGAATGGCAGGCTCATAAGGTTCAGTCAGGCGTCGCCGTGATCGCAATCGCGCTCGGGGTGGCGCTCGGGTTTGCCATCCACCTCATCAATACTGCCGCCTTCAACGAATTTTCCGCCGCCGCGCGCAGCCTTTCCGGCGAGTCGGATCTTGAAGTGCGTGGCCCGCAGGCCACAATCGACGAATCGATTTATCCACTGCTGGCAGAGCAAGAGGATGTCGAGCTGGCAAATCCCGTACTGGAACTCGACGTTTCCCTCCCCAACCATTCTAGGGAGCGCAAAGACGCCACCCTGAAAATTCTCGGGCTGGATATTTTTCGTGCCTCGGTCATGGCGCCCGACCTGATTGGGATTCCGGCAGAAGACAAGCTGTTCGATGTCCTCGCGGATGACGCCATTTTCCTCTCTCCTGCCGCCATGGAATGGCTGGGGGTAAAGCAAGGCGACATCCTGAACCTGAGTGTAGGCACCCAGACAGTCGCACTGCGGGTTGCCGGGGGATTGCGCAGGGCGCGGGCGGGACAGCGCATTGGCGTAATGGATATTGCCACGGCGCAATGGCGGTTTCATCGTCTCGGCCAGTTATCGCGCGTCGAGTTGAAACTGCTTCCCGGCACTGATAAAGCTGCATTCAAGGCGCAACTCGAGCAGGAACTGGAGCCCCAGAACCAATACCTCGTTGCCGAACCCACCACCGGGGAAACCCGGGTGGCAAACATGTCGCGTGCCTATCGGGTAAACCTGAACGTGCTTGCGATGGTAGCGCTGTTTACCGGCACCTTTCTGGTATTCTCCACCCAGGCGCTATCCATTGTCCGGCGAAGACACCAGTTCGCCCTGTTGCGGGTGCTCGGCGTTACGCGCAAACAAATGCTGGGACAGGTTTTATGGGAGGGCGCCATTCTTGGCTTCATCGGGTCGCTGCTCGGCCTTGCTCTCGGATATGCTACAGCCACCAGCGCGCTGCATTATTTTGGCGGAGACCTCGGAGGGGGGTTTTTCCCTGGAATAAAACCCGTCATGCATTTTGACCCCGTGGCAGCAATGGTCTTTTTCATTCTGGGGGTGGGCATTACCTTGCTTGGCAGTGCCGCTCCTGCCTGGGAAGCAGCCACGGCTCTTCCAGCGCCCGCATTGAAATCCGGCAGCGAAGATACGGCCCTTGCCAGGCTGGGGAATCCGTGGCCGGGATTGCTTTTCCTTGCTTCGGGCATCCTCTTTACCCGATTGCCGCCGATTTTCGATTTACCGATTTTCGGTTATCTTGCCGTAGCGCAACTGCTGACGGGCGGCATTATTCTCATGCCACCCCTTTCTGCACTCATTTTCACTGTCGTATTCCGTATGGCGCAGCACGCGGGCCGTGCGAGGCCGGTGCTGACTACGGCACTGGCGCGGCTCGCCAATGCCCCCAATCAAGCCGCGATCGCGCTTGGCGGCATATTGGCAAGCTTTACCCTGATGGTCGCCATGGCGATCATGGTTGCAAGTTTTCGCGTATCGGTCGATGACTGGTTGAGGCATATCCTGCCTGCCGATCTGTATGTCGAAACCGCAGCGAGCGGAGATACGCGGGGCCTAACCCCGGATGAGATGAAAGCACTGGCGGAAACGCCGGGTCTCGTGCGAGTGGACTTTTTCCGCTCCTCCAAGCTGATGCTCGATCCTAGCCGGCCCAATATCACGCTGATCGCGCGTCCCATCGATATATCCGAGCCCGGCAATACGTTGCCGCTGACAGGCGAATCGATTCCGGTCGCCCAGCTTCCGAAAGGTGCAATTCCGATCTGGGTTTCCGAACCCATGGTGGATTTATACGGTTATACGCTTGGCAAGCACGTCACGCTACCCATCGCTATTCCCGCACGCACGTTTATCGTGACAGGAGTATGGCGTGACTATGGGCGGCAATTCGGCGCGATACAGATGCGCTTGGCGGATTATCAGGCCCTGACGGATGATCGGCTCGTGAATGATGCCGCCCTTTGGCTGGAGCAAGGGGTGGCGCCGGAACAGGTAATCGAGTCGATGAGGCAGCTCCCGTTTGGCAATGCGCTGAAGTTTTCCGATCCGGGTCAGATACGCGCGCTGAGCCTGAATATTTTTGACCGCAGCTTTGCCGTAACCTATCTGCTTGAAGGTGTGGCAATAATCATTGGCCTGCTCGGTGTTGCGGCCAGCTTCTCGGCGCAGGCCCTGGGGCGCATCAAAGAATTTGGAATGCTGCGCCACATCGGCATGACACGGCGCCAGATACTTGGCATGCTGGCAATAGAAGGAGGTCTGCTGACAGCGCTCGGCGTTGTGCTCGGCTTTGTGCTTGGAGGATGTATCAGCCTGATCCTGGTTTTTATCGTGAACCCCCAATCGTTCCACTGGACCATGCAATTGAGTCTCCCCTGGGAGAGTCTCTTGAGCGTGGCGCTGACACTGATGTTTCTGGCTGCATTCACGGCAGTGGCATCGGGGCGCCACGCCGTTTCGGGCAATGCAGTACGCGCCGTAAGGGAGGACTGGTAATGCGAGTCGTAAAGCGTAATCCCGGATATTTCACCCGTTCCCGCAAACAAAGGTGGCACGATGCCGGATTCAAACGGCTGACTGGAACCGCTTTCCTTGTTGCAGCTTTGTTCCTTGCTTTCTTTACCACCGGTCGTGTTCTGGCAGAACGGCCACAACTCTCACCGGTAGTTCGAAACGTGCCCCTTGTGTTCCCACGGGATTTCGGGGCGCATCCTGGTTTCAGAAATGAGTGGTGGTATGTAACCGGCTGGCTGGAAACACCCGAAAAAGAACCGCTTGGCTTCCAGATCACCTTTTTCCGTGTGGCGACCGAACACGATCGCGCCAACCCCAGCCGCTTTGCCCCCAGAGACCTCATCATTGCCCACGCCGCCTTGTCTGATCCGGCAGCGGGTAAACTCCTGCATGACCAGAAAAGTGCACGGGATGGTTTTGGTCTGGCATATACCACAGAGGACAACACGAACGTCAAACTGGGCGATTGGTTTATGGTGCGGGAGGAAAACGGGCGCTACCAGACACGCATAAAAGCAGACCATTTCCGGCTCGATTTTTCGCTGACGCCCACGCAATCCCCCATGCTGCAAGATCTCAACGGTTTTTCCAGGAAGGGGCCGCACCCGGAGCAGGCCAGCTATTACTACAGTGAGCCTCACCTGCAGGTAAGTGGGAAAGTAACGCGCGATGGCGAGGAAATCACCGTGAAGGGCATCGCGTGGCTCGACCACGAGTGGTCTACTGCCTACCTCGATCCGAAAGCGGTAGGATGGGATTGGGTTGGCGCCAATCTTGACGATGGGTCAGCCCTGATGGCGTTTCAGATCCGCGGCAAGGACGGCAGCAAGGTCTGGGCGTATGCCGGGATCCGGAAGCCGTCGGGGCAGTTCACGCGCTTTGAACCGGATCAGGTAAGCTTTGAACCGCAACGCACCTGGCATTCAACACGCACCAACACCACCTATCCAGTCAAAATACGAATCCGGACCGGCACTACCGGCTGGATCCTCACACCCCTGATGGACGACCAGGAACTTGACTCGCGGCAATCCACCGGCGCCGTCTATTGGGAAGGCGCGGTGACCGTTACCCGCGATGGCGAACCTGCGGGGCGCGGCTACCTCGAACTGACCGGTTACGTGGAGCCGCTGAATCTCTAAGCATTCAAAACAGGTTCGCCAGGGAGCAACGGGTTCAGGGCATTCCTACATATTCCGGCTCTTCCTGATCAAGTCATAGGCAGCCTGCACTTCCTGGGATTTTGCGGTGGCCATTGCAATCATATCTTCCGGCATGCCCTGCCCCATCAATTTATCGGGGTGGTACTGGCTCATCAGCTTGCGATAGGCGCGCTTGATTTCCTGATCGCTGCTTTCCCGGGTCACCCCCAACGCTTTATAGGCATCGTCAAGAGTGGTAGCCGAGGGTGGCTGCCCCCTTGCGAAATGCGACTGACTCAACACCATGTCCAGCAGCTGGCGGAATGCAGACGGGTCATAGCCAAGATAGCGCGCTACATCTCTTAACAAGCTTTCCTCGGCCGCGTCCATGTGCCCGTCCGCCACTGCCATGACGATAAGATAAACCAGAAGCATCTGCCCCAAGTTACGGGTATGCCCGCAAACAATCATGAACTCATTCAGCTTGGGGGCGTGATCAAACCCGGGCGCAGCGCCCTGTTTGAAAAGCCCGATCGCCACCTGTCGATGCTCCGGCGACATCCCCAGCTTCTGCATGAAGTTTTCAACATGGTTAATCTCCTCCTGGGAAATATGACCGTCTGCCTTGGCAAGTTTTCCCATGAGTATGAAAACGGTTTCGAGAAAAACCGTCTGCCGCTGTGCGCTCGTAAACGGATTGATTGCACCTGCGCCGTAAGCACGGTAACGATCGATGAAGCTGCCGGCAATGTATCCGAGAAATGCGCCAAAAATGCCGAAGAAGTAAAGGCCCAACAGGGCTAAAATTATTTTGAACAAGCGAGCTTCCTTTGAGGGACATGAAAACGGCAAAAAAGTGATTCGGTGCCGCTATCTGGGGAAAGAGCAATGATGAGTGAAATAATATCAGCAAATGCCTCTGCGCCATGCTGAACCTTTTTCCCCTGTCGAACAGTACAGTCCGTTACAGCCTGACACACAATGAGGCAACAAGACAAACCAGACAATGGAGGGACCATGCTCTGCCATCCACGAGTAATTGACGGAAAGAACCAATCATGCAAGTGACCCAGGAGGAATCATGATCGAACTGCATTCCAGTCCAACCCCGAACGGCCAGAAAGTGATGATCATGCTGGAAGAAATCGGAATCGAATGGAAACACATCGACGTCGATATCAATGTGGGGGAGCAATTCCAGCCGGAGCATCTGAAACTCAATCCCAATAACAAGATTCCGGCGATCGTGGATATGGAGGGTCCGGGGGGTAGCCCCTACACAATGATGGAATCGGGTGCGATTCTCCTTTATCTCGCGGAGAAAACAGGCAGATTCCTGCCTGTGGAGGCGCATAAGCGCTATGATACGCTGCAATGGCTGTTCTTCCAGGTGGCGCATATCGGCCCCATGTTCGGGCAGGCGAACCATTTCAATCGGCAGGCCAGAGACAACCAATACGCGCGGGACAGGTACAACAATGAGTCGCTGCGCCTCTATCGAGTGCTGGAAAACCGGCTGGGCGCATCCGCGTGGCTCGGGTGCGATGAATATTCAATCGCCGATATCGCCACCTACCCTTGGTGTAAAGGGCATGCGGAGCGCGGCGTCGGTGGAGAGGCCTTCCCGAGCTTCATGCGCTGGTTTACTGCAATGGAGGCGCGTCCCGCAGTGCAGCGCAATAATGAAATGGCAGCCGGAATTCGGGCCAGAATGGAAAAGGCGGCAAAGGATAAGCCTGTTATCAATATGTATGACACTAGGGATAATGCCGAGCGGCTTGCCCGGGCGACGTCGCACAAGCCATGAGAAAGGCAGGAGAAAGGCACGAGAAATTTATCGGGCGCTGCGCAATTTGCGGCCTGACGCTTGCCCCTTTCAGAGCAAGCAGCTCAAACAGGCCAAGCGATGGCTTACTGGCAATTTTTGTTGTTATAGATGGTCGTAAGCGCACTCCTTCTGTCACTGATCAACCGGGTTGCCTCCCCGGCATCATAATAGGTATAGGCCAGGCCCGGAAGCCAAAAAAGGGCTGCTGCAACATTGGTTCCAGTAACCCCTCTCTTTGAATCTATGTCAGCTTGTGCTTTGTCAAGCCTCGCAAATTCCCCCTTGATTGCATTGCAGGACAGGTTCGGGTCACCGGGCTGCACCACTTGTACTTTTTCCGAGGTCGCGCAACCGACCAATAAACCACTTGCGGCAACGATGACAAGCGCCGCGCTTCTCAGAGAAAACAGCATTTATTTCACTCCAATCCACCGCCAAACGTGCGTAATCGAAGCCGGGGCGGGTCCGGCCACGCGCAAAAAAATCAGGAGTCCGTGGGGGTTCAGATAAAGAAATCTTTCTACTGCCGGGAGCGGGAGGAATTATAAAGAAATAACGCTAGCTCAGCATTTGTTGCGTGATTTTCGATACATGAAACAGCAGAAGAATATTCTGTCCGGATAGTGCTTCATGCTGGGACTCTCATGCGTTAAACTCGAATTTTTTCAATTTTTCATTCAGTTATGGCCCAATACGTACTTACCATGAACCGGGTGGGCAAAGTGGTTCCACCCCGGCGCACGATACTCAAGGATATTTCCATCAGTTTTTTTCCCGGCGCAAAGATAGGTTTGCTGGGACTCAACGGTTCAGGCAAATCAACCGTTCTGAAAATCATGGCGGGCGTGGACAAGGATATCGAGGGCGAAGTCACTGCCATGCCCAACCTCAATATCGGTTACCTTCCACAGGAGCCGCAGCTCAACGCCGAGCACACGGTACGCGAAGCGGTACAGGAAGGGCTGGGGGAGGTATTCAGCGCGCAACAGAAACTGGAGGAGGTTTATGCTGCCTATGCCGAGCCGGATGCGGACTTCGATGCCCTGGCGTCCGAGCAAAGCCGGCTCGAAGCGATCATCGCCGCCAGCGGCGGAAACATCGGTCAGCAGATGGAAGTCGCAGCCGATGCGCTGCGTCTGCCGGAATGGGACGCCATCGTAAAGAATCTCTCGGGTGGCGAGAAACGGCGTGTCGCCTTATGCAAATTGCTGCTGTCCAAACCGGACATGCTATTGCTAGACGAACCTACCAACCACCTGGATGCGGAGTCAGTGGAATGGCTGGAGCAATTCCTTACACGGTTTCCGGGTACTGTAGTGGCAGTGACGCACGATCGCTATTTTCTCGATAACGCGGCGGAATGGATCCTGGAGCTCGACCGCGGGCACGGCATCCCATGGAAGGGCAATTACAGTTCCTGGCTGGAGCAGAAAGAAACCCGCCTGAAACAGGAAGAATCAGCCGAATCGGCACGCCAGAAAGCGCTTAAAAAAGAGCTGGAGTGGGTACGACAAAACCCCAGGGGACGCCAGGCAAAATCCAAGGCACGTATTGCGCGCTTTGATGAACTCAATTCGCAGGAGTACCAGAAACGTAACGAAACGCAGGAGATCTTCATTCCTGTGGCCGAAAGACTGGGTAACGAAGTCATCGAGTTCAGGAACGTATCGAAAGCATATGGCGATCGCCTGCTGATCGACAATCTGAGTTTCAAGGTGCCTCCCGGTGCCATTGTCGGTATCATCGGTCCGAATGGAGCCGGAAAATCCACGCTTTTCCGGATGATTACAGGAAAGGAGCAGCCGGATTCCGGCAATATAGAAATCGGCGCAACCGTGAAAATTTCCCATGTGGATCAATCGCGCGCCGCCTTGGAAGACGGTAAAACCGTATTCGATGCGATCTCGGACGGGCATGACCTCCTGACGGTCGGCAGATATGAAACGCCAGCACGCGCCTATCTTGGCCGTTTCAATTTCAAGGGCTCGGATCAACAGAAGATAGTGGGTAACTTGTCCGGGGGTGAACGTGGAAGACTTCACCTGGCTAAAACGCTTATTGCCGGAGGCAATGTCCTATTGCTGGATGAGCCTTCCAACGACCTCGATGTGGAAACTCTGCGTGCACTGGAAGATGCGTTGCTAGAGTTTGCGGGATGCGTGATGGTCATCTCGCATGACCGCTGGTTCCTTGACCGTATCGCTACCCATATCCTGTCGTTCGAGGGCAATTCGCAGGTGGCATTCTTCGATGGCAATTACCAGGAATATGAAGCGGACAAGCGGAAACGCCTCGGGGAGGAAGCCGCAAAGCCCAAGCGGATCAGGTATAAGCCGATCAATCGGTAAGTGGTGAAGGGGCTTTCCTGTCCGACCCTGTTCGATCCCCGAGAAACTCGGGAACCCCCTCTCCCCGCTGGGGAGAGGGAGTCTGGAGTGGAGAAGGAGCAGAATTCAAGGTTTCAAGCCACACCTGACCGTATAGCCTGCCCGCGGCTATGCCGAGAGAGCGGCGATCCGAGGAGAATGATCGCCGCCCTCACTTATCAATAGCGGTCTTCGCGCTTCGGCCCACTGCCGCTGTAATCCTTCTTCTCCTCATATCTTTCGGTACCGTCGGTCTGGTATCTGGAATTATCCTGACCTCTTTTCATCGAAGTGCCTTCCTTCATGTGCAATCTTTCCTTGATGCTCTTATCCCCGGCTTTATCGTCCGTATCCCGAGTGGCCGGAGAATCAGCCGGTGCGATCTCGTCCGGCATATCGTACTCACCAGCATAGGCTCCACCCGACGTACTCACACCGAGAACAAATGCCGCGACAATTGGAAGCAGTGTGTACGCGGATATCAAGGAAGAACGTTTCATGATTACTCTCCTTATCAGCTCAGCGATTGACTGAAATCGCACAGTACCCCTGATTCCAATGTCATTCCGTGCGCTAACATACATATTGCCTGCATTAATCTGATTCTTCGTGAAGTTTTGGATATCAACGGCTTTTCTATACAATTATCGAATTTGCTGGCCAGTCTTTTCACTTGCTCAGATGCAACTCATGAAATTGGTATATCTTCGCCCCCTGCACACCTCAGCTTTAGCGCTATTCATAAGCATTGTCGCGCTCTTTTGCAATCCGGTGACGGCGAGCGAAAACAATACCTTGAACTCCGCAAAAGCGTGCCCCGTCTGTCCTGAAATGGTATCCATTGCAGGCAAGAAATTTGCCATGGGTAAATACGCCGTAACGTTCGACGACTGGGAGGCGTGTGTTGAAGGAGGCGGCTGCGGTGGGTATGTTCCCCCCGATAATGGCTGGGGGCGCGGTAAAAGACCGGTTGTGAATGTAAGCTGGGATGACGCGCAAGCTTACTTGCGATGGCTGTCGGATAAGTCCGGCAAGACTTACCGGCTGCCCACGGAAGAGGAATGGGAAGTTGCCACCCTGGCCGGCGCGACTACTCAATACTATTGGGGCAACGACGTCGGGCGCAATAACGCCAATTGCGATGGATGCGGGAGCGAGTGGGATAACAGGAGAACCGCTCCTGTCGGCAGTTTCAAACCTAATGCCTTTGGCCTGTACGATATGATGGGGAATGTCTGGCAGTGGATGGATACCTGCCGGAAAGGGAATTGTGCAAAACGCCTCCTGTGCGGTGGCTCCTGGAATCACCGGCCCCAGGACATGCGGGCGGGTATGTGCAACTGGTTCGATACCAACAAACGTATGCGCTATCTGGGTTTTCGACCTGCAATGACGGTGCCCTGAAGCACACCTGCTCTTTTTTTCCCCTTTCCCCCAATTTTTTATTCTCCCCCGACCTCTCTTCCGCAAGTGAGAGAGGGGAGTGAGGACCTCGGCCGGATTGAGCTAAGCATGATGCATAGCTCAAATAATTCGTTTGGTTGCAATACCTCAACTGCGCCTGATTCGTGCACCCAGCGCCGACAGCTTCTCTTCGATCCGTTCATAACCACGGTCAAGATGATAAATACGATCAACGATCGTTTCACCCCGGGCGATCAGCCCGGCCAGAACCAGACAGGCCGAAGCACGCAGATCGGTTGCCATGACGTTGGCTCCATCGAGGCCGGCCACGCCGCATACCACTGCGGTATTGCCTTCGACTTTGATGTCAGCATTCATACGCTCCAATTCCTGCACGTGCATGAAGCGATTCTCGAATATGGTTTCGGTAATGATTGCGGTTCCGGTAGCGATGGTATTCAATACCATGAATTGCGCCTGCATATCGGTAGGAAAGGCAGGATAAGGGGCCGTCCGCAGGTTTACCGATTTCGGCGGATTATTCATTTTCAGGTGTATCCAGTCTTCACCTGACTCGATGGCAGCCCCCGCTTCCATCAGCTTGTCGAGCACCGCATCCATCGTATCGGTGCGCGTCTGCCTGAGATATATTTCGCCACCGCTGGCTGCGGCTGCTACCAGGAACGTGCCGCTTTCGATACGATCGGGCATGACGCAATAGTGGGTACCATGCAGGCTTTCCACGCCTTCAATGGTGATGATGTCCGTTCCGACTCCCTGAATTCTGGCTCCCATGGCGATAAGGCAGTTCGCGAGATCCATCACTTCCGGTTCCCGCGCCGCATTTTCCAGCACAGTCGTCCCTTCCGCCAGCGTGGCCGCCATCATCAGGTTTTCAGTGCCGGTGACCGTGACGATATCCATCACGATATGCGCGCCGTTAAGGCGTTTCGCCTTTGCATGAATATAACCGTGCTCGATCTCGATCTCCGCACCCATTGCCTGCAATCCTTTTATATGCTGATCAACGGGACGCAGGCCAATGGCGCACCCGCCGGGCAGCGACACTTTTGCGGCTCCCGCCCGCGCAAGCATGGGACCCAGCACCAGAATTGCAGCCCGCATGGTTTTCACCATTTCGTACGGCGCAACGAGATTGGAAAGATATGCCGCAGTGAGTTCAGTCGTACGATTGCTGTCGACATTGGTTCGAACCCCCATCTGCTGGAGCAGGTCCAGCATGGTGGTTATATCATTCAGATGCGGAACGTTTTCGACGACGAGGGTTTCCCCGGTAAGCAGGGAGGCGCACAGGATAGGCAGTGCCGCGTTCTTGGCTCCGGAAATGGTTACATCGCCGGAAAGCCGCACCCCTCCCTGAATGATCAGTTTTTGCATGGTTGAAATGTGCTGAGGTTCCCGTCATCATATCGCAAACACGATACCCGTAGTTTCAAATTTCGGCTTATTATGTCAACGTATTATCAACCAAAGGAGACAAGATGGAAAAAAAGACGATACATACAACGGATGCGCCGCAGGCTATCGGCACTTATTCCCAGGGAATACGCGTCAGCGGGGGCGATACGGTCTACATTTCCGGTCAGATCGGTCTCGAACCCTCTACCATGCAGATGGTGGAAGGCATCGAGAATCAAATCCATCGGGTATTCCAGAACCTGACGGCGGTTGCAGCGGCCGGCGGGGGCAGCCTCAGGGATATCGTCAAATTGAACGTCTATCTCACGGACCTTTCCAATTTCCAGAAGGTGAATGAAATCATGGTGCAATATTTCAGCACGCCCTACCCTGCGCGCGCTGCCATCGGGGTATCCGCGCTCCCGCGGAACGCACTGGTGGAGATCGATGCGGTGCTGGTGGTGCCCGCGTGAGGACTGAGGGGTGATACAGGAACCCGCGCGCTAGTCCAAAGGATGCATTTCCACGACGGATGCAGTCGCTCGCCACCTCTCCCATCAGCGGGACAATCAGGGACAAGCTCCTCAAACTCGGCATTACCGATGCTTCAAGCCTGATACTGCATTTGCCGTTTCGCTATGAGGACGAGACGCACCTCTACCCCATCAGTGATGTACCTGCGGATCGAACAGTGCAGGTCGAAGGCACGATCATCCGAAGCGAAGTCATGTACCGGCCACGGCGGCAATTGGTATGCCAGGTGGAGGATGGAACAGGTGTTTTGTTCATGCGCTTCCTGAATTTTTACGGGAGTCAGATAAAAGCATATTCAGTGGGTACGCGGGTGCGCTTGCTGGGAGAGGCCCGTCCCGGCTTTTTCGGTGTTGAAATGGTTCATCCCAAATGCCGGATTTTGCGCGGGAATGAACCCCTGCCGGACGCTCTCACTCCGATTTACCCCTCTACGGCGGGACTTCCTTCCGAAGCACTGCGCAAACTGATTTCCCGGGTCCTGCAAACAGGAGAGGGCGGAAACCAGGAGGGAACTCTCTGCGAAACGCTGCCAGAGTCCATACGCAAACGCTGCCAGCTTCAGGGTTTCAAGGACAGTGTGCTATTCCTGCACCAACCCCCACCAAATGCGTCGCCTGCTCTATTGCGGGAGCGCACTCATCCCGCTTGGCAGCGGATCAAATTCGATGAATTGCTGGCGCAGCAATTGTCGATGCGGGTCCATTATCAGCAGCGGCGCAACGGCAGCGCCCCTGTTTTGATAGCAAAAAACGATTTGACCAGAGCGCTGCTGAAGTTGCTGCCTTTCGATCTCACTCAAGCCCAGAAGAAGGCTTTCGCCGAAATCAGCCGCGATCTGACGGAGCCCCATCCCATGCAACGCCTGTTGCAGGGTGACGTGGGGAGCGGCAAAACGATCGTTGCCACACTGGCTGTGCTGCAATCGATTGAAAATAATTTTCAGGCAGCACTGATGGCGCCGACCGAGATTCTTGCGGAGCAGCATTATCGGAAACTCTCCACATGGCTTGCCCCCCTGCTGGAGCCGCGTGGGCTGCGGATTGCGTGGCTCGGCGGCAATCAGAAAAAGAAGGAACGGGAAACCACGCTTGCCGATATTGCTGCCGGCAACGCCCTGCTTGCCATCGGGACACATGCATTGTTCCAGAACCAAGTGGAGTTTGACAGGCTGGGACTTGTGGTTATTGACGAACAACATCGCTTTGGTGTTCACCAGCGGCTGGCATTGCGAGAAAAAGGAGCCGGAGCGTACGCCATGCCACATCAGTTGATGATGAGCGCAACACCCATTCCACGCACCCTTTCGATGAGCTATTACGCTGATCTGGATGTGTCCGTAATAGACGAAATGCCGCCCGGACGCGCACCGGTGGTAACCAAGCTTGTCGCCGACGCCCGTCGCGACGAGGTAACGGCGCGCGTACGGGAAGCCTGCCGTGAGGGAAAGCAGGCCTACTGGGTATGTCCGTTGATCCAGGAGTCTGAGGCATTGCAGCTCAAGACCGCGCTGGAAACCCACCAGGGGCTGACCGGGACTTTTCCGGAATTGAGAATCGGCCTGGTGCATGGCAGGCTTTCATTTCAGGAGAAATCCGATGTGATGGAAGCATTTGCGCGAGGTGAAATCCATCTCCTCGTAGCGACAACAGTGATCGAAGTGGGCGTGGATGTGCCCAATGCGTCACTGATGGTGATCGAGCATGCAGAACGCATGGGCCTTGCGCAACTGCACCAACTACGCGGACGGATCGGACGAGGGGCGGCCGGTAGCGTATGCATATTGATGTATCAGCCCCCTCTCTCCCCAAACGCGCGCGAGCGGCTCAAGATTATTTTTGAAAACACGGATGGCTTTGAAATAGCCCGCCAGGATCTGCAACTGCGGGGGCCCGGCGAATTCCTGGGTGCGCGTCAGAGCGGCCTGCCCATGCTGCGCTTCGCTGATCTGGAACGGGATAAAGACCTGCTCGATACGGCACGGACGATCGCCGTGGAATTGCTGCGTGATTATCCGGAAGCGGCGAAACGCCATCTCCATCGCTGGCTGGGAAGGAAAAGCGAATACCTGAGGGCATAAAAAGAATGATCTGGATGCGGTTCTTCATCGCGGATTTTTCGAGTTCGTGAATGATTCTACAAACAAGAAATCTGACCCTGCAGCATCCTGGCACGATCCTGTGCCGCGACTTGAACCTGACCGTCAACCCGGGGGAATGCTGGGCAATATTGGGCCGGAACGGCTGCGGCAAGACGACCTTGATACATGCCCTGGGGGGGCTGCACCCGCCGAAGGGGGGACAGGATGCGGGGCAGGATCCGTCCGTAACCATGGCGGGGAAGGCGCTTGGGCAGTGGTCCCGGCGGGAGCTTGCCCGCAATCTCGGCATTCTGTTGCAGGATGAGCCCGGCGAGTTCTGGGGTACCGTGCATGAATACGTGCTGCTCGGCCGGCATCCTCATGCAGCCAGCCTGGTCGGCTGGCAGGCGGTCGACCTCGAGATGACAGCTCGCGCTATCGAGCAAATGGAACTGGCCGGCCTTGCCGACCGTCTACTGGTCACGCTTTCCGGCGGCGAGCGCCAGCGCGCGCGTATCGCCCTGCTGCTTGCCCAGTCGCCCAAATGCTATCTGCTGGATGAGCCCTTGCAACACCTCGATCTGCGCCATCAACTCGGGACCATGATCCTGTTCAGCGAATTGGCGAAGCGAGGCAGTTCCATCGCAATGGTGCTGCACGATATAGGCTGGGCAGTGAAATTCTGCAACCACGCATTGCTGTTGTTCGACGACGGCCATGCCATGAGCGGCAGTATAGACGAGGTGCTCAAGCGCGATAATCTTGAAGCGCTTTATCACTGTAATCTGGAGGAGTTCATCGCAGGCAGGCAGCACCATTTCTTCCCGCAAGCGGTGCCGAGTGTATAATCTGGAATTTCAGGCATACTTTTTCTCAGCAGCAATTCTTCCGCGCTTTTTCCAGCAAGGGTCGTGGACGGCAGTGGCTGTTTGCCCTCACTTGATCTTCCCCTTTTGGATGAGTTCGCCGCACGGGATGACGGAATCCCGGAGCTTGTTCATCTGTATTCACAATGATTCGTAAACTTATCGATCGCGTCTTCAAGCGCAACACATCCGCTTCCCTCCCTTCTGCCCGCACTTCCTCCACGAAGCCGCATATCATTACGCGCGACCAGCATGGCATCAGGCGCGATCACATCAGCTCCGGTGCGCTCAAAGTTACCTCAGGCCTGCAGGAAGCGGGATATTCCGCTTTCATTGTGGGCGGTGCCGCGCGCGACCTGGTGCTGGGATTGGAGCCAAAGGATTTTGACGTCGCCACGAATGCCACACCGGAGGAAGTACGCGCTGTTTTCCGGCGCTCGCGCATCATTGGCCGCCGTTTCCGGCTGGTGCATGTCATGTGGGGAGCGGAAACCGTGGAGGTTTCCACCTTCCGCGGCGGCCCATCGGGAGAGACAGGCGGGCTGGGTGCCGACGAGCATGCGGACGAGCACGGGCGCCTCTTGCGCGATAACGTATTCGGCAGTCAGGAGGAGGATGCGAGACGGCGGGACTTCACAGTGAATGCGCTGTTCTTCGATCCCGTCCACGAGGAAATCTGGGACTATCTGAACGGCTATGAGGACTTGAAGGCACGCCGCCTGCGCATCATCGGAGATCCGGTACGGAGATACCGCGAAGATCCCGTACGTATGCTGCGGGTGGTACGGCTGGGCGCCAAGCTCGGCATGGAAATCGATCCCGACACGGCCGCTCCTATCAGCGAACTGGCCCCCCTGCTGCTGCATGTGCCGCCCTCGCGGCTGTTCGATGAAATGCTGAAATTGCTGCTATCCGGCCATGCGCTGGCCTGCGTGACCGATTTGCAGAAACGAGGATTGCACCACGGCCTGCTTCCCATGCTGGATGTGATACGGGAACAACCGCTGGGCAAGCGCTTTATCACGCTCGCGCTCAAAAATACGGATGAGCGCGTGCGGCAGGAAAAGCCTGTATCGCCGGGATTCCTGTTTGCCGCCCTGTTATGGCACGAGGTGCTCGCATCCTGGAATGCTTACCAGGCGACGGGGGAAAGACCGGTTCCCGCCCTGCACCTGGCAATGAACGACGTGCTGGCCGCACAGGACAAGAACCTGGCAATTCCACGCAGGTACGATGCCATCATGAAGGAAATCTGGATGATGCAGCCGCGCTTTGCCCACCGCTCCGGGAGCAGACCGTTCCGGCTCCTTGAAAATCCCCGCTTTCGCGCTGCCTACGACTTCATGCTATTACGTTGCGAAAGCGGCGAAGTGGATGAGGAACTGGGCAAATGGTGGGAAGCATTCCAGCATGCAAGTTCCCGCGAACGTGAAGCCATGCTGATCAGCGATGAGGGCCAGAAGAGACGCAGGAGAAACCGTGGCCGTAAAAAATCGGGCATTCTCCCTGCAGGCGAGAGCGACCGCGGAGTATCCGGGAAGCAGGATGGTTCTGCCCCATGAACGGGGCTGACGACGTTCGAATCGCCTCGCATGCGTATATCGGATTGGGTAGTAATCTGGATGAACCTGTAGCGCATGTGCAAAAAGCGTTTGAAGAACTGGGTGAGCTTCCTTTTACGCGCTTGCAGGCGCGTTCTTCGCTCTACCGCAGCGCCCCGATGGGACGCCTGGACCAGCCTGATTTCATCAACGCAGTCGCGCATATCGAAACCGCCCTGCCACCCCGGGATCTGCTGAAAGCCCTGCTCGGGATCGAGCAAAAGCACGGGCGGATGCGCGAGTATCTCAATGCGCCGCGCACACTCGATCTCGACTTGCTGCTGTACGATGACCTGCAACTGAATGAGGATAGCCTGATTCTGCCTCATCCGAGGATGCACGAACGGGCATTCGTATTGCAGCCCCTGCTCGAAATTGCGTCGATCAGCAGCATACCGGGACACGACAACATAAGGGAATTGCTTGCTGCCTGTAAGGGACAGCGGCTGGAACGCGAGCTGGACACGTGAAACTTGAGGAATATCGCCACATCGCGGTGGAAGGCCCCATCGGCGTGGGAAAAACCAGCCTGGCGCGACGAATGGCGGAGTATGCGGGTGGACAGCTCCTGCTGGAAAAACCCGAGGAAAATCCGTTTCTCGGCAAGTTCTACGAGGATATCCGCCGCTATGCGCTCCCTACTCAACTGTTTTTTCTGTTTCAGCGTGCCAACCAGTTGCAGGACCTGACGCAGATCGACCTGTTTACGAAAACGACCATAAGCGACTTCCTGCTGGATAAGGACCCGCTGTTTGCGGGACTGACGCTCAACAACGCAGAATACGAGCTGTACCGAAAAATCTATCGCCATCTGCAACCCGAAGCTTTCACCCCCGACCTCGTGATCTATCTGCAAGCTTCACCCGCCACGCTGGCGGAGCGGGTGAAGCGCCGCGGCAGTTCCTATGAAAAAAACATTTCCGAAACGTATTTGTGGCGATTGGCCGACAGCTATGCGCGCTTCTTCCATCACTATGAGGATGCCCCGCTTCTGATCATCAACAGTGAGCATCTCAATTTCGTTGAGAGCGAAGAAGATTTCGCATTACTGCTGAGGCAGGTCGAGCAAATGCGCGGCCCGAGGGAATATTTCAATTTCGAAAGATGAGCAAACCGGAAAACAGGAACCCGAAAATGGGTGGGATGATCTATCCGATACATGCAACCAGGAGCTGAACCATGCGTATCACACAAGATGTCTTTCAAAAAATGCGGGATGATGGAGAGAAAATCGCCATCGTCACCTGCTACGACGCAAGTTTTGCGGCATTGCTGGAAAGAGCAGGCGTCGATATCCTGCTGGTGGGGGATTCACTGGGAAATGTGATCCAGGGTGAAGAGACTACCCTCCCGGTTACTCTGGATGACATGATCTACCATACACTTTGCGTGAAACGCGGCGCAAGCACGGCTTTCATCATGACGGACATGCCTTTCGGCACCTCGCAGGTGAGTCCCGAAGAAACCTTCCGCAATGCAGCCGAACTCATGGCAGCAGGCGCCAACATGGTCAAGATCGAAGGCGGTTCCGTCATGGCCGAAACCGTGGAGTTCCTGACGCAGCGCGGCATTCCCGTCTGCGCGCACATTGGCCTCACGCCCCAGTCGGTAAACCAGTTGGGGGGCTACAAGGTGCAGGGAAAGACCGACTATGAAGCCGAGCAGTTGCTGGAGGATGCGGTAGCGCTCGAACAGGCCGGAGCGGGAATGCTTTTGATGGAAGTCGTGCCTGCCGCCCTTGCAGCGCAGGTTACCCGAACGCTCTCCATTCCTACCATCGGCATCGGCGCCGGGAAGGATTGTTCGGCGCAGGTACTGGTGCTGTACGACATGCTGGGCATTTATTCAGGCAAAAAGGCCAGGTTCATGAAGAATTTCCTCACGGGCGCGGGCAGCATCGAGGAGGCTGTGCAAAACTATACCAGGGCGGTCAAAACCGGGGAATTTCCTGGGCCCGAGCATACATTCTGACTACCGATCCAAGTTGGACGTCATCACGGATATCTCACCGCTGCGAACCCGCCTCGTGGGCGAATCCTCCATCGCCTTCGTGCCGACGATGGGCGGATTGCACGAGGGACACTTGTCCCTGATTCGGGCCGCCCGGCAACATCGGGAATGCGTAATCGCAAGTATTTTTGTAAATCGCCTGCAGTTTGCCCCCACCGAGGATTTTGACCGCTATCCCCGCACGCTGGAGCAGGACTGCGCGCTTCTCGAAGAGCAGGGCGTTCACATCGTGTTCGCGCCGGAAGAAAAAACCCTTTATCCCGTGCCGCAAGAATTCATGGTGGAACCCTCCCCCATCGCAAACATGCTGGAAGGGAAGTACCGGCCCGGCTTTTTTCGGGGCGTGGCAACTGTCGTGCTAAAGCTCTTCAATATCGTGCAGCCGCAGACCGCGGTATTCGGAAAAAAGGATTATCAGCAATTGCATATTGTACGCGAACTGGCGCGGCAGTTTAATTTACCCATAGAGATCGTTGCCGGGGAAACAGTTCGCGCCTCGGACAACCTGGCATTGAGCTCGCGTAACCGCTACCTTCGTGAGGAGGAGCGCGCCGAGGCAATCCGGCTGTATCAGGTGCTGTCGCAAGTCAAGCGGGAGATAGAAGGCGGCAATCGCAATTTTGCCGGACTAGAGGAAAACGCGATGAAAATTCTTGCCACCCACGGCTGGAACACCGACTACGTCTCGATACGCGAGAGAGATACCCTGGCGCCAGCCCAGCCCAGGGATGGGAATATGGTGGTGCTGGGAGCAGCCCGCCTGGGTGAAACCCGGCTCATCGATAACCTCGAAATCACCCCGAAAAAGGAATAGAGGGGATGAAAGCCGGGTCAGCGGTTGGGCTGCAGTCTCAAACTCTTCCCGCTGTACCCCTGCCGGTGAAGGCTCTGCCCCTCCCGAGGCAGTTTTTCACTTTGGACAGTTTGCTATACACCTCTCTTCTATGATTTTCCTGCCGCCGCAGCCCAGAAAGCACGCATCCTGCACGAACTGGCACCCGCATTCCACTTCACATTGCTGGTAGCGCAGCCTATCAAATTCCCGCATGCGATTCGGCCTGGCGGGTGGTGGTTCATAGAAAAAAGGAGACGAGTAGCCCAGCCCATAATAAGGCCCCCCTCCCCAGCCCCATGGCGAACCCCAACCCCAGGGATAGCCACCCCAACCCCAAGGATAGCCACCCCAACCCCAGCCCAGCGTGGCGCGGCCCCAGCCGGGGTATCCGGACTGCATCCGCCGGCGATAGGTATCAAGCTCATTGTCGTAACGCTCGACCGCTTTTCTATATCTCTCTTCCGCCAGGGGTTCGATGCGCTTCAGGCAGGCCTGATATGCCGATTGACAGCTTTGCTGGCACATCTCCAGCTTTTGCGGGCATTTTTCGAGACAAACGGTGCCTGCCGGATCGGTTGGCGGCTCGTATCGATGGGTGATCTGATAGCGGGGAGAGAAAACGGCGCAACCGGCCAAGCCACTGACCAGGCTGATCAGGATTATTGCACGCTTGGCCGGATTGGCAGGCATTTTTCTTCCATGAACTTCATTGCTGATCTTCGTCAATATCGGAGGTAAGCATCCATATCATACTCTTACTATACTCCTTCACACTCCCGCGCGCCGCTGATTTATCCGAGAGGGGTATGGGAAAAAGTATTTGATTCAAAACATCTTTTTCACGTCTCTGTTTGGAGACATCAAGTAATTCCGAAGAATCAGGGAGTTACTCTCATGCAATAGAGGCTTGTTGCCGACAAGCAACAATGCAATCAGGGTTTTATTCTTCAGCTTTCAACATAAGCCTTTGTTTCAAAGCGTCTTCTTATACTGGCACGATAACTGCTTGTATTCACGGTGATGCCGTATATCGGTTTGCCCCTGCTGAAAAAAGCCGAGGCTGTTACCGATCCAGCTCGAAAAGAGAAATCCGCAAAGAATACCGGTAACGGTTCGCCCGCCCCGGCCGCTCAACAGAGACATGAGTGAGGCCATATTCTGGCGATACAGTCTGACATGAGGAGGAATATTGTTATGCTTTCACCGCACAGCCCGAAGCAAAATCGACTTCTTGCCGCCCTGCCACCGGGGGACTACGCGAGACTGCTCCCTTATCTTGAATTCATGCCCATGCCAGTGGGACAAACAATTCATGAACCGGGAGCGATTATTACTCATTCATATTTTCCCACGACGAGCATCGTCGCGCCCCTCTACAGCGTGGAAAGCGGCGCATCGGTACGTCTTTCCCTCATTGGCAACGAGGGCCTGACAGGTATCTCGTCATTGCTAGGGGGCGCCAGTACGCCTGCCGGCGTCGTGGTACAAAGTGCGGGCAGCGGGTATCGCATGAAAACCAGCGTGCTGAAAAAAGAATTCGAGCGGCAGGGAAAATTACAACATCTGATACTGCGCTTCACCCAGGCATTGATGACCCAGACAGCGCAGAATGCGGTTTGCAACCGGCACCATAACATAGAGCAGCAGTTGTCCCGCTTCCTTTTGATGAACCTCGACCGGTTACCGGGCCATGAACTGCAAATGACGCACGAGCAGATTGCCGTCATGCTGGGAGTGCGGCGGGAGAGCGTGACGCAGGCTGCGCTCAAGCTGCAAACGATCGGTGCAATACAGTATAGCCGCGGGCATATAGCCGTAATGGATCGTGAAGAACTGGAAGATTCCGTATGTGAATGCTATTCCGTGGTAAATGACGAGTATGACCGGCTGCTATGGAACCACGCCATGGCCGAGGCTGCTCAAACTTCCAAAAGGAAGGATACAAGCGAGGAGTTGTGGTCAGTAAGCTGAGGAGAGCCCCGGGTTGCTCGGCAAGAACGGGTTTTCCTCCCCGGCCCGAGTTCGAACCGAGTTACCCGGCCTTGCCGCCGCATTTCTTGCATTCACGCCTTCATGAGCTCGCGAAGAACATAAGGCAATATACCTCCATGCCGATAGTAGTCGATCTCTATACCGGTATCTATCCTGCACAGCAGGTCGATTTCCCGGCGTGAGCCGGTATTGTCACGTACAACCAGCGTTACATCCTGCTGGGGGCGGATGCTGCTCAGTCCCTCGATGTCGAACGCTTCATTTCCCTGAATACCGAGCGATTCCACGCTGTCGTCGCCTTTGAACTGTAGCGGCAGCACGCCCATGCCGATCAGGTTGCTGCGATGGATGCGTTCGAAGCTTTTTGCAATCACTGCCTTGACCCCCAATAGCTGTGTTCCCTTTGCCGCCCAGTCGCGGCTCGATCCGCTGCCATATTCTTCTCCCCCGAATATCACGGTGGGGATACCTTCTGCGATGTAGCGCATGGCGGCATCGTAGATGCTCATCTGTTCCCCGTCCGGCTGATGCAGCGTTATACCTCCTTCGCTGCCGGGAATCATCAGGTTTTTGATGCGCACGTTGGCGAATGTCCCGCGCATCATGACCTCGTGATTGCCACGACGCGCGCCATAGCTGTTGAAATCAGACCTGGAGACACCACTTGCAAGCAGGTATTTTCCCGCGGGAGAGGTATCCTTGATACTGCCGGCAGGACTGATGTGATCGGTCGTCACCGAATCGCCGAAGATGGCAAGTGCCCGCGCGTTCCGGATCTCATTATACGGGCGGGGCTGCAGCGAGAAATCCTGGAAAAATGGAGGTTCTGCTATGTAGGTCGATTTCGGCCAGTCATAGACTTCCCCTGAAACAGACGATATATCGTTCCATAACGGATGATCCTGCGTAAGGTTGCTGTAGAGCCTTCGGAATGTTTCCCCGTTTGCTGCAAATTTCATCAGGCTCTGGATTTCATCATCGCGTGGCCAGATATCGGCCAGCCATACCGGCTGACCATTCTCGCCATATCCGAGCGGCTCGGCTGTCAGATCCTTGAGCATGGTCCCCGCGAGAGCATAGGCAACCACCAGAGGGGGCGAAGCAAGGAAGTTCGCACGAATGTTCGGGTGAATTCTAGCCTCGAAATTGCGATTGCCGGAGAGGACGGCGGCGCAAACCAGATCATTGGATACCACCGTTTCTTCAATCGGCACGGACAACGGACCTGAGTTGCCGATGCATGTGGTACAGCCATAACCGGCAAGATTGAAGCCAAGCTTATCGAGATAGGGCAAGAGGCCTGTTTCGCGGAGATACTCCGTCACGACACGTGACCCGGGTGCAAGCGATGTCTTGATGTGACACTTTACCGACAACCCTTTTTCCACCGCTTTCTTTGCCAGCAAGCCGGCGGCAAGCAGTACGCTGGGATTGGAGGTGTTGGTGCAGGATGTAATGGCCGCAATCAGGATATCCGCGTGGGCCAGGTCGAAGAGGTCGTTTGCGCCATACACAGGGGCTTCGGCCGGGGCCAGGATAGGTCTGTTATTGACCATTTCCGTGATGTTTCTTTCGGTCCCCGGTCTTACGGCCGCCGTGTTCCGGTCTGCACTGGCGCTGTCGGCCGCCGCTGCGGCGGGGCCAGGCTCTTCGCTGCCATGTACCTTATAGCGAAGTTTCAGGGCGGCAGCATCCCTGCCGTAACCCCCCTGCATGACAGGCCGTGAAAAGAGTTCTGTGAAACGGGTCTTGACATCGTCAAGCTCGATACGATCCTGGGGGCGCCTCGGTCCGGCGAGAGAAGGCTTGACGGTAGAGAGGTCAAGCTCCAATTCGCGCGTATAGTCGATCTCGCCCTTGCGGGGAACTCCGTACAACTCCTGCGCCTTGAAATAAGATTGGAAGGCCGCGACCTCTTCTTCGCTTCGCCCGGTTCCGCGGAAATATTCCACGGTAGCGTCATCGACCGGGAAAAAACCCATGGTGGCCCCATACTCAGGTGCCATATTTCCGATGGTGGCGCGGTCGGGAACCGTAAGCGACGCGGTTCCCTCGCCGAAAAATTCCACGAATTTGCCCACCACTCCGGATTTGCGCAGGAGTTCAGTAACCGTCAGCACCAGATCGGTTGCCGTGACGCCTGTGGAAAGCTTTCCTGTGAGGTTCACCCCGACAACATCAGGGGTCAGGAAATAGACCGGCTGTCCCAGCATGCCGGCCTCCGCCTCGATCCCGCCAACGCCCCAACCCACCACGCCTATTCCGTTGATCATGGTGGTATGTGAATCCGTGCCTACCAGCGTGTCGGGATAAAGAATGCCCTCTTTTTCATGCACTCCCCGCGCGAGATACTCGAGATTGACCTGATGGACGATGCCGATACCCGGCGGAACAACCTTGAAAGTATCGAAGGCCTGCATGCCCCATTTTATGAACTGGTACCGCTCCCGATTACGGTGAAACTCCATTTCCATGTTGAGCTTGAGCGCGTCATCGGTGCCGTAGTAATCGACTTGCACCGAATGATCGACCACCAGATCAACCGACACCAGGGGTTCCACCATCTCCGGATCCTTGCCCATTTTTTTTGCAGTGCTGCGCATTGCAGCCAGATCGACCAATAGCGGCACCCCCGTAAAGTCCTGCAGCACGATACGGGATACAACAAATGGAATCTCATCCAGTCTGGGTGCGGTCGGCTGCCAATCGGCCAACCTTTTTATGTGCGCCTCCGTCACCTTCCTGTTGTCACAATTGCGCAGGACGGACTCCAGCACGATGCGAATGGAGACAGGCAGCCGGGAGATTCGACCGAGACCCGCTGCCTCCAGGGCGGGCAGCGAATAATACTTTGCCTTTTTGCCCGTGGGCAGGGAAAGCTCTTTCAGGGTATTGAACAGATTATGGGCCATAAATGCACTCCTTGAAAAATTTCTGCATCCTCATGATGCCGCCCTTATGAATATCGATCTTGCCAGACGGATCCTGCCCGGGATCGCGTCCCCCGGCACTTATTGCTTTTCCGCCCTGTATTCTTCGATGTCCGCTTCAATGACATTTTCAGAAAAACTCCGGTATGCATTTCCGATACGTTGAGCCATAGGATCGGGAAAAAGGTGAAAATCCCCTGATCGCAGCGCAGCGATTATACCTTCTGCAACCACAGAGGGAGGCGCAGCAGTACCTGCCAATCCGGCAGTGCTGCTCATGTCGGTTGCGATCAGACCGGGATGTACGCTCAGTACCGCCGTACTCTGCCGGGCCAGCAGCTCGCGCAATGCCTGGGTAATGGAGTAGGCAGCAGCCTTGGATGCCGAATGCGTCGCAAAATTTGAAGCGCACTTCAAGGATGCAACTGAATTGAGCTGGATGAATGCGCCTCCTCCGTTTTTTGCGAGAACGGGAGCGAAGGTTTGAGCCATGCGAATGAGTCCATACACATTGATCTTCATTGCCATCTCAAGCGCATCTATCGCGCCGGCATCCAGCGGGGTGGAGGTCTTGAAAACCGCCGCGTTGTTGACCACCACCTGAACATCCGGGGCTCTGTCAGCCAATGCTGCAATGCTTTCCGGCACGGCCAAATCCAGGTGGACTGGAATCAGTCTATCGCCAAAGCGCTCTACCAGCGGATTAGCAGAATCAGGGTGGCGCACCGCAGCGTAGACTTTCATCGCGCCATGATGCAGTAGCGCATCGACAATCGCCTTGCCTATTCCACGATTTGCTCCTGTCACAAGAGCGGTCTTTCCGCTGATATCGTATGTCATTTTCATTTTGCGGCTCCTCGCTCTCCTCGCTTATACAGCCGCTCAAAGCGGGTAAACAGCACGGCGCTCGAAATACGTTCAGAACTCCAAGGTACAATTCGGGACTGGTCCTCGCTCCGATCCGGCTTCCGATTGGAGTTTAATTGCCTCATCAAATTATATTCCCCTTGAGAAGTGACTGAACATGTCATTTTGGATTTACTTGCACCGGCAAAATCGTGTCTCCGAATCAGACTGGGCAGCGATGTAAACAAAATGTCCAGAGTCGATGAGACCCGGCGATCCCGACATGTTGGTTGCATAAACACAGCCCGACGCAGAATGCGGAATATCCTATAATAGGAAATCAGGTAGCAGGATATCGTTGCCCCATATCCTGGGGCGACAAGTTGACAGGCGCAGCCAGCCGCGTGACTGCAAGCCTTTGGATAAGTTCATTTATTGCGAGTATCGTTACATGTCAACCCCAACGGTGGTGCTATTGCACGGCTTTCTCGGCTTCTCGCGGTGGGGGCCCATCGAACAATTTCGCGGCGTGGAAAAGGCATTAGCCCGCAAAGATATCAAGCCCCTTATACCAGAAGTCCCTGGCGCTGGAACCATAGCTGAACGTGCGGAAACACTTGCAAATAAACTTTTTCGCGGCCGCGCGCCAGCTTTTGCCCTGGTCGCCCATAGCATGGGGGGGCTCGATGCCCGGTACCTCATCAGCCACTTCGATGCGGATCGCCGCGTAAAAAGCCTGCTTACTGTTTCCACTCCGCATCGCGGTTCGCCCCTGGCACAATGGTTCCTCGAAGCCAAAGGACCTGTTCCTGCCTGGATTCGACATATTGGCACCCCGGCCCTCGCCGAACTGACTCCCGCGGCGTGCGAAGCAATGCAGATCCCGGATAGGCCGGATGTAGCCTACTCCTCCTATGCAAGCTGTCGCCCTTTGGAGGAACTTCCTTTCTGGCTTCGGCCCTATGCCAAGGTAATGCGGGAAGACAATGACGGCATGGTTCCCGTGGCCTCTGCCGGATGGGGAAAATTTCGGGGAACACTGCGCGCCGACCATATCGAGCTTCTGGGTTGGAGTCTGGCCTTGCCAGACAGGCAATCCGCACGGCCTTTCAATCATCGCCAATTCTGGATCGAGGCTGCGCATCAAGCAATCGCTGCGGCAGAAGGTAAGGAAAGTTGAAAAGACGTGTATGGATCCGAACGAAAGCAAAAAATGGGACATGCACTGGTACGATTGGCTGGTATTTGCGGTACCGACGATCTTCATCGCGAGCCTGGGACTGGAATCCGCGTTTGGGACAACGCCGGGGCCCGGTACAGCTGCGTACCGTGATTTCCGCGCAGTTGCGCACTGGTTTGATCCGGTCTTCTTCCAGTACAACCTTGTCATGACGCTGCTGGCGGTTCTGGTTGTGCCATCGCTCGCCTTAAGCTACATGATGAAGATGGCGAACCGCAAGGAACGGCGTTTATACCGCGACGTTCCACCTGAGCGGCGCGGCGAAATCCGTCAGCGGATGGGACGACGGGCTTCCTTTGGCACTTACAGGGGAAGCGTCTGCCTGACCACGGTCGTCGTGCTGCTCGGTAGTTCCATTCTGCTGCTGTTCAAGCCCGTTTCCTCGTCTGCGGAACTTGGGGTGGATTTCAGTCTCGGGGCGAACATGTTGATGATGGGCCCCTTCATGGAACTGTATGAAACGGGTAATGGTTCCTATTATTCCCACCTGGTCCGCAACCTGACGGCTTTCCAGTTCGGATTCCTTGGCGCTTACGTCTATTTCATCGGCTCTGTCGTCCGTGCCTACTTCACCATGGACCTGACTTCCAATACGTTCGTCGATGGCGCTATCCGCATGATCGTCGCAAGCCTGCTGGCGCTGGTGCTCTCCTTTGCGTTCGATCTGCTGCTGCCACACGAACTCGATGTGAATGTGTCCTCAACTGCCCCCTCAACCGCTGCGCCCTCCGACGTGAATGCCACGACACCCGCGCTCCCCCCACCCTCAACGCCTTCTACCGGTGAGGAATCCGGAGAAACCACATCTCCTGAAAGATCAGGCAATAGCGAAAAACTCCTTTCGAAACAGGAAGTCCCGTTGCCTGCCAGATTGAGCCTCCTGCCTCTTGTTGCTTTCTTTCTCGGTTTCTATCCGAAACGGACTGCACTCGGAATTGAGCGGATCGTCATTAAACTGACCAGAGGAATCATTCCCACCATGAGCTACCGCGCGCTGCCGCTTTCCATGCTGGCAGGAATGAGCTACTCGCACGAATTGAGACTGGAGCGGGAAGGGTTCGATAATATCGAAAACCTCAGCAATGCTGACCCTGTGGATCTCGCGATACGCACCTGCTTCAGCTATAGCCAGTTGAAGCAATGGATCGATCAGGCATGGCTGGCTTCTCATCTGCGCGAAGATTATCCCGGCTTCGCGCAGCGGACAGGCATCACGAACAGTGAGGAACTTCGCTGTTTCTTCTCCACCTGCGACACCTCCCATACCGACGGAGTGGAACAATTGCTAGCCGCCCTGTCAGCAGACCCGGCAACCGTCGCTTCGTGGAGATTGAGGCTCAATACTCTCCGGATACTGCTGGATACAAACTCTTCCCGGCAGGGGAGCGGTCACGACTTCACCGAAAGGGAACTCACCCCGCCTCAAGTTACACATCCGGAAGCAGCAACCAGCTCACCTAAATCACAAACAGATCGATAAACTCGTGAACCGGCATTGCTTCCAGCCTGCCTTGATCATGACAGGCATTCATGATTGCCTCGCACTGCTGGGCGGGGAAACGCCGCCCAAGATTGATTCTAAATTTTTCTTCCAGTAGCGGAATGCCTTCGCTTCGACGCAACCTGTGGCCGATGGGATACTCCACCACCACTTCCTCCAGTTTACTGCCGTCCCTGAATTCAAGGGTGAGACCGTTTGCGATGGAGCGTTTTTCGGGATCGTAATAATCCTTTGTGAAGCACGGATCCTCAATACAGATTATCTTGTCCCGCAACGCATCTATGCGAGGGTCGGCGGCCACGCCATCCTCATAATCGGCAGAGGTAAGCCTGCCGAAAATAAGGGCCACTGCCACGATATACTGCATGCAATGGTCGCGGTCGGCCGGGCTGCTGAGCGGCCCCTTCTTGTCGATGATACGAATCGCGGCCTCGTGGGTGCGGATCGTTATTTTCCGGATATCGGCAATCCGGTCCTTCACGTGCGGGTATAGCTGCATCGCACACTCCGCCGCTGTCTGGGAGTGGAATTCGGCGGGGAACGAAATCTTGAGCAGCACATTCTCCATTACATAGGAATGCCATCGTTCGATGGGCCTCTGGAATTTGAAAGGTTCTCCCTTGAACAGCACATCGTAGAACCCCCAGGTTTTCGCGGTAAGCGCTGAAGGATAGCCTGGCTCCCCCTTGAGTGTGATCAGCGCAAGCCATACCGCACGACTGGTGGCATCCCCCGCAGCCCAGGATTTGCGCGAGCCGGTGTTGGGGGCATGACGATACGTGCGAAGTGCCTGCCCGTCCACCCACGCCTGGGAAAGCGCATCGACGATCTGTTTACGGCTGCCGCCCAGCAGATGCGTTACGACGGCTGTGGAGGCAACTTTAACCAGCACCACATGATCCAGGCCCACCCTGTTGAAGCTGTTTTCCAAAGCGAAGCAACCCTGGATCTCGTATGCCTTTATCATCGCGGTCAACACATCGCGCATAAGCGGCCGCCGCCTCCCGCTCGTGGCACTGCGCGAAAGCCAGTCGGCTACAGCCAGTATGGCCCCCAGGTTATCCGATGGATGACCCCATTCCGCAGCCAGCCAGGTATCGTTGAAATCGAGCCAGCGAATCATCGTGCCGATATTGAATGCCGCTTCCACCGGATTGAACTGAAACTGGGTACCCGGAATCCTCGCGCCGCCCTCAGATTCGGCAGCCTCGGGCACGAGCGGCCCAAGCAGCTTGGTGCAGGCCGGATACGCAAGCGCTTCCATGGCGCACCCCAGGGAATCCATCAGGCAGTGACGGGCGGTAGCGTAAGCCAGATCGCTTTGAATATCCCGTCCCACCACATAATCTGCAATGTCGACCAGAACCTGGTCAGGCTGGGGACGAATGTGGGAGGACGCGGATGACATGGGCCCATATTATAGAGCCTGCACTCCAACAAGGAGAGCCTGAGCGGCGAAAGAAGAAGCCGTTTTTCCTTCTTGGCACCGTCTTTCCTGCAAAAACACCCTTCTGTCCGGAATAAATTAGCAGTCAGGACCAAAACCGAAGGGCTCCCGGGCATCGGTCTATCGAGATGCCGTCATGCCCGCGAAAGCGGGAAACCCTCTCTATTTCGATTTAACGACGAAGCACGCCCAGCTACTCCACTCGGAACTCGAAGCTCTACCGTTCTTGCTTCAAAAAAGCGGAAAATCCAGACTTGCCAGAGATTATTCAAGTATGACAACCAAAGTGCCGGTGATGCGTTATATCCGTATTAACATCGATCCAGCCAGAATTTTTTTTGCTCATGGAACGGTCCAAATCATACATGGAAAGGAAGGAGTAATTTCAATGGCTGGAATCGCAAAGTGGAGACTGGCATGAAAAAAAAGGGATTCATATATGCTTTCCTCATTTTGCTCGGATCGTTTTCGGCAACTGCGGCATGGGCAGACAGAGGAGGTCATTACGGAGGTCACGGGGGCCATTGGCACGGCCCCGGATTGGCTTTCGGACTGGGGGTATTGGGCGGCTATGGCCTGGGTTACTACGGCAGAGGACCCTACTATCCACCTTATTACCGCTACGGGCCGCCGTACGGGTACGCGCCCTACAGCTATCCGGCTTACGGGTTTACCCCCTGGTATGGCTACACGCCCGGCTATGCGTATCCCCCTCTGGCGCCAGTGGTTGTAACGCCGGCACAGCCCCCTGTTTACATTCAGCAGCCGCCGGTGATCCAATCCCAACCCCAGCCGCCGGCGGCCAGTTACTGGCATTATTGCCGCAATCCCGAAGGCTATTATCCCTATGTCAAAAATTGCCCGGAAGGCTGGCTGCAGGTAGCCCCTCAACCCGGTCAATGAGCCAAATCATCATGATCCAATCCATATTCAGGAAATCCCCGGGCTCGGATAAAGCGCGCTGGACGAAGTTATTCCTCCCGCTACTCGCGCTGACTTCGCTCACTGCATGCGTCAGTATGCCAACGGGTCCGAGCATGATGGCACTGCCGGGCACAGGAAGAAGCTTCGACGAGTTCCGCTACGACGACTACCTCTGCCGGCAGTTTGCCCATGATCAGGTGGGAGGGAATACGCCGAGCCGCGCTTCGGTATCCAGCGGGGTGGGAAGCGCCGCCGTAGGGGCTGGAGTAGGGGCTGCGGCTGGCGCTGCCTTGGGAGGTGGACACGGCGCAGCGATTGGAGCCGGTACCGGCGCGTTGGCAGGAAGCCTGGCTGGCATCGGTACCGCGGGAGCCTCGGGTTCGATTTCCCAGGAGCGTTATGACGCCGCCTACGTGCAGTGCATGTACGCCAAGGGACACCAGGTACCGGTATACGGCCAGGTCACGAACACCTATCCAGGAGGTCGTTACACCTCCCCTTCTTATCCGCCTTCTTCCTCTTCCTATCCACCTCCGCCGCCCGCGCCACGGGGAACAGTGAGCATTCCTCCCCCACCGCCCGGCGTTCCTCCCCCACCACCGCCAGGCAAGATACTGAGAGGCATTCAACCTTCCGGGGGTTAATTTCTCAGAAAGCCGGAAAATCCGAGGACTGATCGATATTCAGAGGCGCCTATTAATAGAAAGGACCCCAATGATTCCAGCATAGTTATCGCAAATCGCGGTGCACGTCATTGCAGCTGCCGGATCAACCCGGGTAATTCGGCGAAATCATCGAACCAAATCGGCCGCACCCCAAACTCGAGATATTTTGCGGACTCGGCGGCGATCTCGCTCCTGTCCGGCTCCTTTCCTTTCCTGTCTCGCGGCCATTTCAGCAATGCATAGTGATAGCGCCCCGGGTATTCCGCGAAGGCCTCACGCAGGAGGCCGTTCATCGCTTCATCGGCAAACGAACACCCTATATAAAGCGCAATGCGCACAGGATTCGCCAGAAATTCGTCGTAGACCGCTTCCAATATCCTTGATCGCGGCCCTTTGTACGTCGTGAGGTACTGAGAAGTGGAAAATACAAAGCGCACATTCGTGATCATGAACAGCCGCCGCGGCGAAAAACCGTGAAGATGAAAGATAGGTTCATGCCATGAACTCTTCTGAGCGAGTTCATCCGGATTGCCCCGCAGCTTGTCACCCTTCATCGCCCAGGCAGCGTGCGGTATTTTCTGCTCCGCGAGCGCTTCCGACATTAGTGCATCGATATTGTAGGTGATAATTGAATCCCATCCGGGAAACAAACCAGGGCCGCGCACGGGTACCTCTTGCGCCTGCGCCAGTTCGGCAATAACCCGATGGACTTCGCTTGGCTCTTTCGCACGTGTATAGATGATTTTCGTGAGCAGACGAAAAAGATGCTGGCCGCAAAGATCGTAGCAGACCTGCGCCCCGTGCATGAGCGTCTCGACATCGGTTGAAGAACCTTTGGCCTTGACCTCTGCAAGGACGTTCCTCGCCGTTTGTTCCTGCTCAGCCGTATAGCGCTTCACTTCGCTGACGCGTTGCTCGAAACGCCAGGTTCCGGTTCCGCCCGTGCGCACCGTGCCGTCGGGAAGAAACTCGATAGGCGGCTGAGCCGGATTGTCAGCGGCGGGAACGGACTCGTAGAACTCCAGACCCTTGTCGAGCGTTTCCTCCAGCATCAAACGCACCAGTTCGGGCCAGGAGGGCGCCCCTGCATCCATCGAGACCCCTGCCCCCAGCACGGGCGATAACGTGCTCGAGCCACGAATCAAGCGCAGCAACCCAAGATCGAAATCCCGCACCTGCCATCCCAGGCGATCCCGAATTTCATCCACATAGGGTAGCGCCCGTCGCACCTCCAAGCGGATATCCGGCAGCGGTTTGGATAAGGGAGACGGGCTGCCGCGGTAGATCCCATTGATGTAGCTTTCAAGTTCCAGAAGAGCAGCAGCGGGATCATCATCGGCTGCAAGTTGCGTCAGCAGCGCATCGTTGCCGCCATGCAGCGCTTTCTCCCAGTCAACGTGCTGCTCTGACGAATGAGGGATCAATGATGGGTTCAGTTGCATCTCTGCTTCCTGAGGGGACCAGTGAGCATACAGCGATACTTTTAGCCATGGCAGAACAAGACGTCCCACCGCTATCTTCCACACGGTAAAGCATTACCAATATCAATATAGTTCATTTCCTGATCGAGCTTTGATGCCTCCCATTTATCTTGTCATCACGACGGGAGTGAACCAGCTTATTGAAGCGGAAATCTATGTTGACTGGTTTGCCTGCTTACGATATTCAGGCAAAAGTACGAATCGATACCAGATTACGTCGTGCTGAGCTGGGAAATTTTAGTGACTGTAAACCCGTAGGCTGAGGAGTATTGGAGATGCGAATTCACTATGATCCCGATTATCCGGTGTACCTGACACAGCGTTGTTGCTGAAGGCGACTCTGGATAGTACCGCAACTTACGCGAAGAATATTTTGGATTTCGAAGTCGTGCGTATCTATAAAGTTAAATCTTCACTGATCTGCTTTACCTAGCAGCTATCTGCGCGCCTCAATCGGCTCAAACTCCCGTTCTTCCGGTCCGATGTAATTCGCCGAAGGGCGAATAATCTTTCCGTCCATCCGCTGCTCGATGATGTGGGCAGCCCAGCCGCTGGTGCGGGCAATCGCAAACAGCGGGGTGAACATGGCCGTGGGGATGCCCATCATGTGATAACCCACGGCAGAGTACCAGTCCAGGTTGGGGAACATCTTCTTGATGCTCCACATCACCGTTTCCAACCGCTCGGCCACGTTGAACATCTGCATGTCTCCTGCCTCGGCCGACAGCTTCCTTGCCACTTCGCGAATTACCCGGTTGCGCGGGTCGCCAGCGGTATAGACGGGATGGCCGAAACCGGTGATGATCTCCTTGTTCGTCACTCGACGGCGAATGTCCGCCTCGGCCTCATCCGGGCTGCGATAGCGTGTCTGGATGTCAAATGCAACCTCATTGGCACCCCCGTGTTTGCGGCCGCGCAACGCGCCGATAGCACCCGTTATGGCGGAGTAGAAATCCGATTCCGTCCCTGCAATCACTCGAGCGGTAAAGGTGGAGGCATTGAACTCATGCTCGGCATACAGGATCAGGGAGGCATGCATTGCCTTTATCCAGGATTGGGGGGGTGGCTTGCCGTGCAGGAGGTGCAAAAAATGTCCGCCAATGGAATCGTCATCTGAGTCCAGTCCGATGCGGCGGTCGTGATGAGAATAGTGGTACCAGTACAGCAGCATGGAGCCCATGGAGGCCAGCAGCCGGTCTGCGATGTCCCGCGCACCCTCCACCGTATGTATCTCGGCTTCCGGCAGCACCGTACCCAGCGCGGAAACTCCTGTGCGCAACACATCCATGGGATGAGCGCTTGCAGGTATCGTCTCCAGCAGGGTTTTTACCCTGGCCGGCAGATCGCGCAGCTTTTCCAGTTTCTCCTTGTAGGCGGCGAGCTCGGCCACCGTGGGCAACTTTTCGTACACCAGCAGGTAGGCAATTTCTTCAAATTCGCTGCTTTCCGCTATATCCAGAATGTCATAGCCGCGATAATGCAAATCGTTCCCTGTACGCCCCACGCTGCAAATGGCCGTATTGCCAGCCCGCACCCCGGACAACACCACAGATTTTTTCTTCGGCGCAGTGCTCACAGTGCTTCCATCAGGTTTATTCATTGTCAGATTCATTCATTTTCAGGTTCATTCATTTTCAGGTTCTTCCGGTTTTTCGGGCTTGAACAGAAGATTCAGCTTCTCGTCATAGGCACGGTAGTCGAGAAATTCATACAACTCGGCACGGGTCTGCATGCTCGGGAGCGCGCTTTTTTGCGAGCCTTCCGCGCGTATTGTTCGATATACATTCAACGCAGCGGCACTCATGGCGCGAAATGCGGAAAGTGGATAAAGCACCAGGGAAACATCTGCCTGGGCCAACTCCTTGACTGTATAGAGGGGAGTTGCGCCGAATTCCGTAATGTTGGCCAGGATGGGCACCTTGACCGCTGCCGCAAAGCGCCGGTAGGTTTGCAGGTCAGCCACGGCCTCGGGGAAGATCATGTCCGCGCCCGCCTCCACATAAGCACAGGCCCGATCAATGGCGGCTTGCAGTCCCTCCACCGCGAGTGCATCCGTACGCGCCATGATGACGAAAGCGGGATCGATTCTTGCATCCACCGCAGCGCCAATCCGTTCCATCATTTCCATTTCACTGACCACAGCCTTGCCTGGAAGGTGACCGCAACGCTTGACCTGCACCTGATCTTCGATATGGAGCGCGCCAGCCCCGGCTTTTATCAATGATTTCACAGTACGGCCGATATTGAGAACACCGCCAAAACCGGTATCCGCGTCCACCAGCAACGGCAGATCCGTGATATCGGTAATGCGCCGCACGTCGACCAGCACATCCTCAAGGGTGGAAATGGCAAGATCGGGTACTCCGAGAGATGCCGCAGCCACCCCTCCACCCGAGAGATACAATGCCCTGAAGCCGATACGCTCTGCCATGCGAGCGGCATACGCATTGATGCAGCCTGCGATCTGCAGGGGCATTTCCGCGTCAAGCGCTGCGCGAAAACGGGAACCGGCAGAGGCAGGCATGAAAGGAGAAACGAAGACGGGAGTGCGGCTTATCCAAGCAGATGCTTTATCGACTCGCGCTCTCCCATTAATTCCCGGTAGCTCGCCTGCATCTTCATCCTGCTGAACTCGCTTATTTCCAGGTCGGGCACGATCTTGTATTCACCGCCCTGACAGGTCACGGGGTAACCATAGATAACTCCTTCCGGGATGCCGTAGCTTCCATCCGAAGGAATACCCATGGACACCCAGTCACCTTCGGGAGTGCCCGAAACCCAGTCGCGCATGTGGCAGATTGCGGCGTTGGCCGCGCTGGCCGCACTCGAAGAACCACGCGCCTCGATCACCTCCATGCCGCGCTTCTGTATTACGGGAATGAAACCGGTTTCTATCCATGCCATGTCATTGACGAGGTCAGCGGCATTATGGCCGTCCACCTCGGCATGGCTCAAATCGGGATATTGGGCTGAGGAGTGATTCCCCCATACGATCATCTTTCTCACACTGGAAACCGGCTGGCCGACCTTGACGGCAAGCTGGAACACTGCGCGGTTATGGTCCAGTCGCATCATCGACGAGAAGCTGGTCGGCTTCAGACTCGGCGCATTTTTCATCGTGATATAGGCATTGGTATTGGCGGGATTCCCCACCACCAGGACTTTCACATCGCGCCCGGCAACCTCGTCGAGCGCCTTCCCCTGCGCACGGAATATCGTACCGTTTGCTTCCAGCAGATCCTTGCGTTCCATACCCTTGGTGCGCGGACGGGCACCAACCAGCATGGCGATATTTATGTCGCGAAAAGCCGTTTTGGGGTCGTCGGTAATGGTGATGTCCCTCAGTAATGGAAAGGCACAGTCGTCCAGTTCCATGACAACGCCTTTCAAGGAAGGCAACGATTGAGGAATATCCAGCAATTGCAGAATGACAGGCTGATCCTCGCCAAGCATGTCGCCCGCTGCGATACGAAACAAGAGACTGTAAGCTATCTGGCCGGCGGCGCCGGTTACGGCGACACGGATGGGAGTCTTCATTTTTTCTTATGCTCCTGTAGATATACTACCGAGTAGTAATTTTCCATTGCGTCCTTCAGGCTGTAACGAACCGGACCAGACAGAGAAGCGGAAAAGTGAATCGCACCTCTCAGATGGATAAGTTTGGCAGACAATACTTCGGGAACGGCCCCTACAATCTGCTCCAGGTGCATCGAGCACATTGAACAGGAGCAAAGAAACCGGGACTATAAAAACATTCCCCATCGGTTGTCAATTTCAGTTTATCAATTCCGGTTCAGCATTCGAAGTATCTTCCGCCGGGCCGGAAAGCGGAAAGCGCAGTATGCTCCTTGATGGCTCGCGTGGTTGTATCCCCTGCAATAACGGTCTAAACTTAATCGCAACCTCAACGTGATCACCCTTCGAGTAACAATAACAACAGCGGGATCGAAATTGCCAAAAAAGCGCCCCAAATATCTTGATCTCCTGAAAATCCGGCAGCCCCTGCCCGCAGTGATATCGATCCTGCACCGCATCAGTGGAGCGCTGCTGTTCTTTCCCGGTATTCCTCTCGTCCTTTGCGGTCTCGATATGGCGCTAGGTTCCTCGGAAGACTACGCCCGGCTTCAATCCTTCTTGAACAATCCTATGGCAAAGTTCGGACTGATACTGGCGCTCTGGTTCTTCCTGCATCACTTCTGCGCAGGAATCCGTTATCTTGCGCTGGATCTGCATTACGGCGTAAAACTTGAACAGGCACGGCTAAGCAGCAAAGTGGTTGTGGGAGCGGGAATCGTTCTCACCCTGCTGACCGGCGCTGTAATATGGTAAAGCGTCCAGTGCGGGCGATAACCGGGGCGCATTACGGGCTTCGCGACTGGCTGGCGCAACGCGTCACCGCCGCGGTAATGGCCATCTATATCCTGATGCTGGCAGGGGTGCTGCTGGTTTCCCCCCCGCAGGACTACGCGTCCTTCAAGACACTGTTCGATAACCAGTGGATGCGGGTAGCATCCTTCCTGTTTCTTCTGAGCCTGTTCTGGCATGCATGGATCGGAATGCGCAACATACTGATGGATTACGTTCATCCTGCTGGTATCCGCCTCATTCTGGAAATACTGGTCATACTGTCACTGCTGTCTTATGCCATCTGGTCTGTGGAAATTCTCTGGATAGGTGAAGGATAGCGTGACAGTAGCACGGCGAAAATTCGATGCGGTCATCGTTGGCGCAGGCGGCGGCGGAATGCGCGCAGCGCTGCAATTGTCGGAAGCGGGCCTCAAGGTGGCCGTACTGTCCAAGGTTTTCCCCACCCGCTCCCATACGGTTGCCGCCCAAGGCGGCATCGCCGCGGCGCTCGGAAACGTCACCGAAGACAACTGGCACTGGCACATGTACGACACGGTAAAAGGTTCCGATTATCTCGGCGACCAGGACGCGATCGAATTCATGTGCCGCCAGGCAAGCGAAGTGGTATATGAGCTCGAACATTACGGCATGCCTTTCGACCGGCTGGAAAACGGAAAGATTTACCAGCGCCCTTTCGGGGGGCAATCGCAGAATTTCGGGGGCGCACAGGCAACGCGTTCATGCGCCGTTGCTGACCGCACTGGCCATGCCATGCTGCACACGCTTTATCAGCGCAATGTGCGGGCAAATACCCAGTTTTTTGTCGAATGGATGGGGCTCGATCTCATTCGTGACGAGCATGGTGATGTGTTAGGCGTCTCAGCGCTCGACATCGAAACCGGCGAAGTCATGATCCTGCAGGCAAGAGCGACACTGTTTGCAACCGGCGGGGGAGCACGGATATTCAGTGCCAGCACCAATGCTTTCATCAACACGGGCGACGGTCTGGCGATGGCGGCGCGCGCGGGGGTGCCATTACAGGACATGGAATTCTGGCAGTTTCACCCGACGGGAGTATATGGTGTAGGAATCCTTATCAGCGAGGCGGTGCGTGGGGAAGGCGGTTACCTGCTCAATAAGGACGGCGAGCGTTTCATGGAGCGCTATGCGCCGCATGCGAAAGACCTTGCCAGCCGCGATGTCGTCTCGCGCGCGATGACGACGGAAATCAAGGAAGGGCGCGGATGCGGCAGGGACGCTGATCATCTGCTGCTAAAGCTGGATCATCTGGGAGGGAACGTTATCAAGGCGCGGCTGCCTGGCATACGTGAAATTGCCATAAAGTTTGCTCACGCAGACCCGGTCCAGGAGCCCATTCCGGTAGTCCCCACCGCGCATTACATGATGGGAGGAATTCCGACGAATTTTCATGGTCAGGTAGTAGCGCCCTACAAAACGGGCCCCGAGGAAGTGGTGCAGGGATTCTATGCCGTGGGTGAATGCGCGTGCGTATCCGTGCATGGCGCCAATCGGCTGGGAACCAATTCGCTGCTCGATATACTGGTATTCGGTCGCGCTGCGGGCAACCAGATCATCGAAGACTTGAAAAGGAATACCCATCATAAACATTTACCCGGAGACGCGGCAGACAAGGCGCTCGCCCGACTGGCGCGGCTGGATTCCCGGAAGGACGGCGAGAACGTGGCGCAGGTAGGGGATATGCTGCGCAAGACCATGCAGGCGCATTGCGGCGTATTCCGTTTTGCAGATTTGCTCAAGCAAGGGGTCGATAAAATCTCGGAAGTGGCGGAGCGCGTCAAAAATACCGAGATCAGGGATAAAAGCCGGGTGTTCAATACTGCGCGGGTAGAAGCGCTGGAACTCGATAATCTGGTGGAAGTCGCCCTGGCGACGATGGTTTCGGCCCAAGCCCGCAAGGAAAGCCGGGGGGCCCATGCGCGGGATGACTTTCCCCATCGTGATGACGACAAGTGGCTCAAACACACATTGTATTTCAGCGAAGACCGGCGACTCGATTACAAGCCGGTACGGCTGAAGCCCTTGACGGTCGAATCCTTTCCACCGAAGGCACGAACTTATTAGAAACACGAACCTGCTGGAAACACATATTGCTTAGGGCCAAACCGGAATGAAATCATGAAATTCTCGATCTACCGCTTCGATCCGGACAAGGACGAAAAGCCTTATATGCAGAACTACGAAATCACGCTGGAACCGGCGGACAGGATGCTGCTGGATGCGTTGATACGGATAAAAACCGTGGACGACAGTCTGAGTCTGCGACGTTCCTGCCGGGAAGGCGTATGCGGTTCGGATGCGATGAACATCAACGGCCGGAACGGCCTGGCGTGCATCACTCCCGTGAAAGGCCTGAGGGAACCGGTGGAATTGCGCCCCCTGCCGGGATTGCCGGTGATACGCGATTTGATCGTCGATATGACCCAGTTCTTCAAACAGTATCACTCGATCAAACCCTACCTCATCAATGACGACCCGCCGCCGGAAACCGAAAGGCTCCAGTCTCCCGAGGAAAGGGCGGAACTGGATGGGCTGTACGAATGCATTCTGTGTGCATGCTGTTCTACCGCATGCCCCTCTTTCTGGTGGAATCCCGATAAATACGTGGGACCGGCAGGCCTGCTGCAGGCGTACCGCTTTCTGGCAGACAGCCGGGACCAGGCAACCGCCGAGCGGCTGGATTATCTCGAAGACCCGTACCGCCTTTTCCGCTGCCACTCCATCATGAATTGCACGGATGTATGTCCGAAAGGCTTGAACCCGATGGAAGCGATCAGCCGGATCAAGACCATGATGACCAAGAGAACCATCTGAACGAAGGAATGAAGGAACGCGAGCGCGCACGCTGGCGGTGCCGGCGCGGATTGCTGGAACTGGATGTCGTGCTGCAACGCTTTATGGACAAGCATTATGCCGCGCTCGACGAAGCGGGCATCCGGCAGTTCGAAATGCTGCTGGATTTCCCGGATACCGACTTGTGGCATATGATAGTGCAGAAGGACGAAGACGAAGGAAAGGCAGATCTGCAGCCGGTATTGCGCCTGCTGCAATCAGTTTAGCAAGGAATCTCCTGGGTAAATCAAGATAACGGAAAACAGTGGGAAACGACATGGAACATAAACGTAACGCAATCCTTGATCTGGGTAACGGTGAGCCGCCACTTGAATTTCCGATCCTGGCAGGCACCATGGGGCCTGAAGTTGTTGACATCCGCACGCTTTATAAGAGGGGCCGCGTATTCACCTACGATCCAGGCTTCATGTCCACGGCCAGCAGCAGTTCCAGCATAACTTTTATCGATGGCGACAAGGGAATTCTGCTCTATCGCGGCTACCCCATCGAACAGTTGGCGAAGCAGTGCGATTTCATGGAAGTATGCTACCTGCTGATGAATGGAGAGCTGCCGAATATCGCCCAGAAGGCGTCGTTCGACAAAACCATCAAAGACCACACGATGGTGCATGAACAACTGGCGCGCTTTTATACCGGTTTCAGGCGGGACGCGCATCCCATGGCGGTCATGGTAGGGGTGGTGGGAGCCTTGTCCGCCTTTTATCACGACGCAATGGACATTTCCGACGCGGCTCATCGTGAACTCTCCGCCGTCCGCCTGGTCGCGAAGCTGCCGACCATTACTGCCATGGCCTACAAGTACAATATCGGCCAGCCGTTCATGTATCCCCGCAACAATCTCAATTATGCGGAAAACTTCCTGCACATGATGTTTGCCACTCCGGCGGAGGAGTATCGATCGAATCCGGTACTTGCACGCGCGCTCGACCGTATCCTGATCCTGCATGCCGACCATGAGCAGAATGCCTCCACCTCTACAGTACGCCTCGCCGGTTCTACCGGCGCCAACCCGTTTGCGTGTATTTCCGCCGGGATTGCCTGCCTGTGGGGGCCCGCGCATGGCGGAGCGAACGAAGCCTGCCTGAACATGCTGGAAGAGATCGGCGATGAATCGCGCATTGGCGAATACATTGCCCGCGCCAAAGACCCGGATGATCCTTTCCGGCTGATGGGATTCGGCCATCGGGTATACAGGAATTTCGATCCGCGCGCGACGCTGATGCGCGAAACCTGCCACGAAGTCCTGAATGAACTGGGTTTGCGCGACGATCGTTTATTCAAGCTTGCGCTCAAGCTGGAGAAAATCGCGCTCGAAGATGAATATTTCATTTCCAAAAAACTTTATCCCAACGTCGATTTTTACTCCGGCATCGTGCAGAGGGCGCTGGGTATTCCCGTTTCCATGTTCACCGCGATATTCACCATGGCCCGCACTGTCGGCTGGGTCGCCCAGTGGAGCGAAATGATCGCAGACCCGGAATACAAGATCGGCCGTCCACGCCAGCTTTATACTGGCGCAGCCACACGCGATGTCATTCCCATCGCATCCCGGTTGTAAGCGGACCGTCAAAAGACGAGGTTTCAGGCCATGCTGAAACAGTTACACGACGATTCTCCACTGTTCGGATCCAATGCCTCCTTCGTGGAGGGGCTTTATGCAGCGTATCTGCAGGAACCCTTATCGGTTTCAGCGGAATGGCGTGGATACTTTGACGCGCTTCAAAAGGGGGAAATCCCGGTGGAGTCGGGTAAGCGCCCTGCTCGACCTGCTGCCGCTGCCCAGGGCCTCGAAACGGTGCGGGAAGAACGCCTGCTGACCACCGAGCGCAAGCAGATAGCCGTGCTGCAAATGATAAATGCGTATCGCTTCCTCGGCGTGCGCCATGCCGATCTCGACCCTCTCCAGCACTACGACAAACCGCACGTTCCCGAACTCGATCCGGGTTATTACGGCCTGGCTGAAGCTGACATGAATACGGTATTCGGGACGGGTTCGTTGTTCGGTCCGCCTCGCGCTTCGCTCAGGGAAATTTTGCAGACGCTACATCAGACTTACTGCGGCAAAATCGGTGTCGAGTATATGTATATCACCGATACCGAGCAAAAGCGCTGGATACAGAACCGTATCGAAGGTCCGCGCGCGCAACCCGATTTCGAACCGGAATATAAACGCCATATTCTGGAACGTCTCACAGCGGCGGAAGGCCTGGAAAAGTACCTGCATACACGGTATGTGGGACAGAAGCGATTTTCCGGCGAAGGGGGCGAGAGCATGATTCCGCTGCTGGACAATCTGTTGCAGCGCTCAGGGCAGATGGGCGTGCAGCAACTGGTGATCGGCATGGCGCACCGCGGCCGCCTCAATGTATTGGTCAACACACTCGGCAAGCTGCCGGCCGACCTGTTCCAGGAATTTGAAGGCAAGCATGCGCAGGATCTGACCGAAGGCGACGTCAAATACCACCAGGGCTTTTCCTCCGCGGTTTCCACGCCCGGCGGCATCATGGGCCTCTCCCTGGCCTTCAACCCCTCTCATCTCGAAATCGTGGATCCGGTCGTCCAGGGTTCGGTGCGCGCGCGCCAACACCGCTTGCAGGATAGGGATGGCGATCTGGTGCTACCCGTGCTGCTGCACGGCGATGCCGCCTATTCCGCCCAAGGGGTGGTAATGGAAACATTGAACCTGTCGCAGACGCGCGGCTACGGTACTGGCGGCACGGTGCATATTATTATCAACAATCAGATCGGTTTCACGACCTCCGATCCCCGTGATGCCCGCTCCACGCTTTATTGCACCGACGTATCGAAGATGATTGAAGCTCCGATTTTCCACGTGAACGGGGATGATCCGGAAGCGGTCGTCATGGTGACCGAAATCGCGCTCGATTTCCGCATGCAGTTTCACAAGGATGTGGTCGTGGATATGGTCTGCTACCGCACGCTGGGCCACAACGAGCAGGATGAGCCGATGGTGACCCAGCCGCTGATGTACAAGATCATCGGCCAGCATCCCGGTACGCGCAAGCTTTATGCAGACAAGCTGGAGGCCGAAGGCGTGATCGATAGCGGCACGGCCGATCGGCTGGTAAAGGCGTATCGGGATGACATGGATGCGGGGCGCAATCCCAACAAGACCATCGTCTACGGCTATAAATCCCCCAACGCGGTGGACTGGACGCCGTTTCTGAAAGAAACCGCCTGGGATGCAAAAGTCTCCACCGGATTGCCCCTGGTCGAACTTCGCAAGCTGGCGGAGCGACTCACCGATATCCCCTCGAAATTCAAGTTGCATTCGCGCGTGGAAAAAATCGTCTCCGATCGCCGCCTGATGGGAGAAGGAAAACTGCCGCTGGACTGGGGAATGGCCGAAACTCTCGCCTATGCCGCGCTGTTGAATGACGGATATCCAATCCGCATTTCCGGCCAGGATTCGGGACGCGGTACGTTCTTTCATCGTCACGCAGTCCTGCACGACCAGAACTGTGAAAGGTGGAGTGAAGGGACGTATATTCCATTGCGCCACATCAAACCGGATCAGCCGGACTTCGTGATAATCGACTCTGTATTATCCGAAGAAGCGGTTCTGGCTTTCGAATACGGCTATGCCACCGCTACACCCGATGAGCTGGTGATGTGGGAAGCGCAGTTTGGCGATTTCGCGAATGGCGCCCAGGTTGTGATCGACCAGTTCATCGCATCGGGCCAAGCCAAATGGGGTCGCCTATGCGGTCTGGTGATGATGCTCCCGCACGGCTATGAAGGCCAGGGACCTGAACATTCCTCCGCCCGGCTGGAACGTTATCTGCAACTGTGTGCGCAATACAACATCCAGGTATGCGTTCCCACCACGCCCGCTCAGATGTTTCACCTGCTGCGCCGCCAGATGGTGCGGCCGCTACGAAAGCCTCTCGTCATCATGAGTCCGAAAAGCCTTTTACGCCACAAGGAGTCTGTATCCAGCCTGGAAGATCTGGTCGATGGCGGCTTCCGGAACATCATTTCCGATATGGAGGAACTCGATCCGAAGAAGGTACGGCGGCTGATCGCCTGCAGCGGAAAGGTTTACTTCGATCTTGCGGCGCATCGGCGCAAGAACAAGATCGAGGATGTTGCCATTATCCGCATCGAACAACTATATCCGTTTCCGCATGATGACTTCCAGGCCGAAGTCGAGCGCTATCCGCACGCCAGAGACATTCTCTGGTGCCAGGAAGAACCCCGCAATCAGGGGGCGTGGCACCGTATCCAGCACTACCTGCTGCGTCACAAGCGCGCGGATCAGGTCCTCGGGGAGTCGCTGCGCCCCTCGTCGGCCTCTCCGGCGGCGGGCTATCTGGTGAAACACAACGAACAGCAGAACGAGTTGATCGTATCTGCGTTTCGCGAAAGAATCTGAATACTTGGAGGCAGAGGAAGAATATGCGCGTCGATATCAAAGTTCCCGCGTTATCCGAATCAGTGGCCCAGGCAACGCTCCTTTCCTGGCACAAAAAGGAAGGGGAGCATGTTGAGCGTGACGAAAATCTGATCGACGTCGAAACTGATAAAGTCGTGATGGAGTTGCCAGCTCCCGCTACGGGAACACTGGCGAAAATCATCAAGGGAGACGGAGCAACGGTGACTGGCGGGGAAGTCATCGCCATGATAGATACCGAAGCAGGTGCGACAAAGGATAACACTCCGGCAGCTTCAACCGCAGCCCCAAGCAAGTCCAAAGTAACCGAATCCGGAGCAGCGCCTTCTGCCGCCGAAGCCAGGCCGGCCAAAAAAGAGGCAGAAGCTGCTCCGCCTTCCGCAACTGCCCCGGCTTCCACAACCGCCGCGGAAGTTCCGGGAATGATGCCTGCCGCGCAAAAACTGGCTGCGCAGGAAAATCTGGCGCCGGAAGAAATTCGCGCACTCAAAGGCAGCGGTCGCGATGGTCGCATCACCAAGGAAGACGTGGCGGCTTATGTAGAACAAAAACGCTCGACAGCCAATATCGCCCCCGCGCCTTCTCCTGCGGTTCCGCAAGTTCCGGCAGCTCCCCCTCCCTCCCCTGCCCCGCCCGTTTCACCCGCCCCTGAGTCCGCGCCCCGGATGGCTGAAGACAAGGCTGAGGGAAAACGCAGCGAAAAAAGAGTACCCATGTCGCGCCTGCGTGCGCGCATCGCGGAACGTCTGGTGCAGTCGCAATCCACCGCCGCCATCCTTACCACATTCAACGAAGTCAACATGCAGGCGATCATGGATTTGCGCGCCCGCTACAAGGACAAATTTGAAAAGGAGCATGGCGTCAAACTCGGTCTCACCTCATTCTTTGTCAAAGCGGCGGTGGCGGCGCTCAAAAAATTTCCCATCGTCAACGCTTCAGTGGACGGCAACGATATCGTCTATCACGAATACTATGATATCGGCATTGCGGTGAGCAGTGCACGCGGGCTGGTCGTCCCCATTATTCGCAATGCGGATTCCTTGTCCCAGGCGGAAATTGAAAGGCAGGTCACCGATTTTGGCCGCCGCGCGCAGGACGGCAAACTGACCATCGAGGAATTGACCGGCGGCACTTTCTCGATCACCAATGGCGGCGTCTTCGGTTCGATGCTTTCCACCCCCATCATCAATCCCCCGCAGAGCGCCATTCTTGGCATTCACGCAACCAAGGAGCGCCCGGTGGTCGAAAACGGCCAAATCGTGATTCGTCCGATATGCTATCTGGCGCTATCCTATGACCATCGCATCATAGACGGGCGGGAAGCCGTGCTTTCCCTGGTAGCGATGAAGGAAGCGCTCGAATATCCCATGAGCCCCCTGCTTGAGAGCTGAGATTGCGCGGGTACAGGTCTGCGCAGCCGGCGTCTTTCCGTTTTACATTCCTTTTGCATTCCTTGCTTAAACAATAAAGAGAAAATATGTCTCAATCTTTTGATGTGGCTGTAATCGGCGCCGGTCCGGGTGGTTATGTGGCGGCAATTCGTTGTGCGCAACTGGGCCTTAAAACCGTTTGTATCGATGAATGGAAAAATCCGCAGGACAAACCCAGCCTCGGCGGAACCTGTCTGAATGTCGGCTGCATCCCCTCAAAGGCATTGCTGGAATCCTCGGAGAATTACGAGCGCGCCGCCCGCAAATTCTCTGCCCATGGCATCAAAGTGGAGGGTCTGTCCATAGACATTCCGGCGATGATAGGCCGCAAGGACAAGATCGTAGCAAACTTCACCGGCGGCGTTGCCATGCTGCTGAAGAAGAACAAAGTCGCATCCATGCATGGGCGGGCGACGCTGCTCAAGCGCGACAGGGATAACGAAGCCGATCGTGAACTCTGGCAGATTGAAATCAGGAATGGAGACAAGGTGGAGACTGTAGGAGCCGAGCATGTCATCATCGCTACAGGTTCAGTGCCTCGTCAATTAGACGCCGCGCCCGTGGACAATGAACGGATACTGGACAATGCAGGGGCGCTGGCGTTGACCGAAACGCCGAAACGGCTGGGAGTGATCGGCGGAGGAGTCATCGGCCTGGAAATGGGGAGTGTATGGCGCAGGCTGGGTGCGGAGGTGACTATCCTGGAAGCCTTGCCCGGGTTTCTCATGAGCGCGGACGAACAGGTGGCTAAGGAAGCGCGAAAAATCTTCAGCCGGGAACTGGGTCTGGTTATAAATACCGGCGTCAAAATAAGCGGCATTACCTCGGGACAGGATAACGTCACGGTGGAGTATTCCGATGTCGACGGAAACCCGCAAAAACTCGAGGTGGATAAACTGATTGTTGCCGTCGGGCGAGTGCCTAATACTACCGGACTGGGTGCAGAAAACGTAGGATTAAAGTTGGACGAGCGCGAGCGTATCGAGGTGGATGTCCACTGCCGCACCAATCTGCCTAATATATATGCGGTGGGAGATGTGGTGCGCGGTCCCATGCTGGCACATAAAGCTTCCGAAGAAGGTGTGGCGGTTGCAGAAATGATTGCAGGACAGGCTGGTCATCTAAATCTTGACGCAATCCCCTGGGTTATCTATACCTCACCCGAAATCGCCTGGGTGGGCAAGACTGAACAGGAGTTGAAAGCAGCCGGGGTGGAATATAAAGCCGGACAATTCCCTTTCATGGCAAATGGGCGTGCACGCGCACTGGGAGAAACCGGTGGATTCGTCAAAGTGCTTGCGGATGCAGATACTGATCGTATTCTTGGTATTCACATGATTGGTCCCTACGTTTCCGAATTGATTGCCGAGGCTGTGGTGGCAATGGAATTCGCAGCGAGCAGCGAAGATATCGCGCGCATCGTCCACGCACACCCTTCTCTGTCAGAAGTCGTGCATGAGGCCGCACTGGCGGTGGATAAGCGGGCGATACATATTTAAGAGGACGGAGCACAGTCCCAAAGAAAGATCGGGAGGTACTTCAAGGCCACGGAAGATGTTCAACCGTGGCCTTCAGGTATTCCCTGATTAATTTGGCGAACGAACAAACGAGCGTCGGGCACGTGATCCAGGCTATGCGACGCTGAGACACGGTACGCGACTGAAGCACTAACGGTCCTTCCGATTTTTCGCAGCGTCCATTTTCGTGCCCGGCTGTCCGGGTGCGCGAGCGATCGGCAGATGCCAGCCGTGTCGGATGGCAGCCAGGCGCAGGCCAAAGCAGAGAGCCGCGCCGGTGCATGTCGTTGCAACGGACGGAAATCGTAGCGCATCGCCAATTACTACCACGGCCGCTCCAGCAAGGGCGGCGAGAGCATAAATATCGGATCGCAAGACAACAGGCACATCAGACAGAAGCACATCGCGCACCATGCCACCGCCGATTCCAGTCAACATGCCCAGCAGGGCCGCCATGACCGGATCGAGACCGAAGAAGATGGCCTTCTGCGCGCCGGAAACGCAGAACACTGCTAGACCAGCACCGTCGAATATAAGTACGGCGCTGCGTAGCCGATTGATCGCGGGATACCAGAAAAACGTGAAAACGCCGGCAGAAAGTGAGACCGCCAGATAGCGCCAGTCGCTGATTGCCGCAGGTGGAGTTGCACCGATCAGCAAATCGCGGAAGATTCCCCCGGAACTGGATGCAGCGAACGACAACACCAGAACTCCGAAAAGATCAAGTCGGCGCTCGACACCAGCCGCCGCTCCGCTCAAAGCGAAAACGAAGGTGCCGACAAGATCGAGCGCCAGCACGAGGGTCTTCATTGCAGCATCCACGTCAAAAGCAGCGGGAGGAAACACCTTATGGTCTCAGCTCCTGGTGCTGCGACTCATGCTGAAGCCAAGCCAGGGCGCCAATGACCATCGTTTCCACGCCAGTTTCCAGAGTGGGATGCATTACTGGTGCAAAGTATGGACTGTGGTTCGTTGGAATCTTGTTGATTTCACCTGCGGCCTTGGCTTTCGCGTAAAGGTCGGGATCGGTACCTCCGACGAACCAGAACACGGAAGGGACACCCCACTCGGTTCCGAACAACCCGAAATCCTCGCTCGCCGACGCCGCATCGACTTGCCGCACGCGGTCGGCTGAGAAATATTGACGGAAAGCATCGGCGACGCGGCCGCTTGCATCGGCATCGTTGACTCCTAGAGGGTAGTGTTCCAGCGTCGTAATCTCGGGCGGCCGGGGGGCTCCCGAAGCTGCAGCCTCTGCATTGGCGATACGCTCGATGGCGGCAAGTACACGCTTGCGCACATCCGCATCAAAGGTGCGTACATTCAGCTTGATGACCGCCTCGTCGGGTATCACATTTTCCTTGGTGCCCGCCTGCAACGCGCCAATGGTAACGACAGCGGCCTCGGCAGCAGCAAGTTCACGCGAGACAATGGTCTGCAGGCGCATTACAGTCGCGGCAGCCATGACAACCGGATCGATGCTTGCCTGCGGCATTGATCCGTGCGCCCCACGCCCAAACAGGCGGATCTGCAGGCTGTCGGCAGCGGAAGTGATGGATCCGGCACGGCCGCCAATATTGCCCGCCGGCCCCACCATGACGTGTTGGCCAAGCACGACATCCGGCATTGGAAAACGGTTGAACAGTCCATCGTCGATCATGGCTTGGGCGCCTTCCGCAGTCTCTTCAGCCGGCTGGAAGACTGCCATCAACGTGCCGCCCCATGTATTACGCGCCTGCGCGAGCAGCGTGGTCGCACCGACGAGCCAGGCAACGTGCATGTCATGGCCGCAAGCGTGCATGACCGGGACCGTTTTACCCTCGTGATTCGTGGCCTTGACCTTGCTGGCATAGGGAAGCCCGGTCATTTCCTCGATGGGTAGTGCATCCATGTCGGCACGCAGCATGACGGTCGGCCCGTCGCCGTTGCGCAGCAATCCCACGACACCCGTCTTCCCAACCCTCGTCGTCACGTCATACCCAGCCGCGCGAAGTCGTTCCGCGACTAGGCTTGCGGTACGCGATTCCTGCATCGACAGCTCCGGATGGGCATGCACGTCGGTATATAACGCCTCCAGATCCGGCAGCAGGTTCTGAAGCCCCGCTAGTACCTTTCCAAGAGAGCTCGCTGGTTGCGTGTTCATGCTGAATTCCTTCGTTAAATTGCTGCAAGACTCGCAGAAGTCTTAAAAAATCCCCTTCGACAAACTGGTGAAATTCTATACGCTCGATCAGATCAATCAAATGGCCGACACACCCATCTCCTAGCGCAGCTTTAATCCGTCTTCGTTCTAATCCATCCATTGTCGACCCTGATCACACTCCTTTATGCAAGAGGACCCGCCTGCAGAGCAAAACGTGAAACCAAGAGATGGGTAATTCACGCAAGCGATTCAGTGAATGAATTTGAAACCGGTATCGGTACCGTTCCCCAGAACGTATCCTAGCTGGATATTGAAGTAACCCAGTGCCTCGAGCTGACGGGCATTGCGCAGACCGCCTGCATCCATCGCGTCGAAACCAATCGCCCTTCCCAACTCCAGCACTGTATTACGCGCCTGCTTGTCATCGCTTGCCGCAAACATGATCAACTGCCGGCCCGCCCTATGCCGGATCCCGCACCCGTCACAATAACTGTCTTGTCTTTCATAGCACGTTATTTACCTATGGGGCAGCTCAGGAGACTATCCACACCAGGGGGGCCAAAGCTCCAGCCCAGCGCCGAGAAGAAGAATACGAATACCATGAACGTAATAGTCATGCCCTTAAAGTAGTTATTCGGTGCGATCACCCACATAGAACATTTAATAATCGGGGGCTGGGTGCGCCAACTATCGGTTGACGGGATAGGAGAACTGGGGTGAATTGGTTCGCTAGTAGCGATCCAAATCGTTGGATACATCATTTACGACGGTCCCACTGTCAATACGTCCAAGCAACACGCGGTCGGCTGCGCGAAAGTATTGTATTCGTCTCCATAGTGGGTCTCGCAAAGAGCCGTGTTGGTCTTCTCCGGAGTTGGAGGTGAATCGTGACTGAAGCCAAAAGGAAGGCTTACACACTCAAGGTTCGGTCTTTGTTCGTTCATGATCCGCTGCATCCATCACGTTTCCATCTTTGGGTGTGGACTTGTTTTCCTGCCTGCCCGTTTCCATTTGTCCTCTGATACGGTCAGCCTCCACCACCCATCCACCTCCGAGCGATTTATAGAGATCGACAAGAGAATTGAATACCCGTCCCCGGGTTTGAGCCTGGGTGGTTTCAGCTTCGAAGAGGGTGCGTTGGGCATCAAGGACTTCGATGAAGCTGATATAGCCTTCGTCATAACGCAGCTGCGCCATCTCGAGATACGTGCGCGACGCCTCCACCCGCCGGGTTTGAGCTGCCAGTTCCGCTCGATTCTTCTGCACGGCTATGAGGGAATCCTCAACTTCCCGAAACGCAATCTGGATTGCGCGCTGGTAACCTACGAGTGCCTGTTCGTGCCGTGCTTCCGCCTGTTTCACCTGGCCTGCGATGCCTCCTGCGGTAAAGATCGGTACCGAAGTCAGTACGCCAAATGCTGCCATGTAGGCTGGTCCGGTAAACAGGGTTGCAAGCTGGGTGCTCGCGACTCCCAGCACGCCTGTGAGTGAAATTCGCGGGAAGTAAAGGGCACGGGCAGCACCGATTTGGGCATTGGCCGAGATCAGGTTCTGCTCGGCCTCACGGAGATCAGGGCGTCGCATCAGGAGTTCCGATGGAAGACCGGCGGATACCATGGGAAGTTCGAGCTTTGCGAGTTCGCGGCCCCGTGCAATCGGACCGGGATTGCGACCGAGCAATACTGCGAGTGCGTTCTCCTGCTGGGCGATGCTGGATTCAAGCGGGGGTATGGCGGCTACTGCGGTTTCATATTGTGACTCAATTTGAGCAAGCTCCAGTTGTGAAATCACGCCACCTTCGTAGCGCATCCGGAACACTTCCAGCGTGTCCCTTCGAGTGGCTGCAGTAGCCCGCGCGATCTCCAGTTGCCGATCCAGGATCAGGAGATTGATGTAGGATGAGGCCACCGAGGTGACCAGGGTCAATATCGTAGCGCGTCGCGCCGCCTCGGAGGCAAACAGCTGATGGCGCGCCGCCTCCGAGAGACGCCTGATGCGGCCCCAGATATCAATTTCCCAGTTCGCATTTATGGATACCTGGTAATAGCTATAGTAAGGGTCAATGCCCCCCAGACCTCTTGGCCACACGAAGGCTGTCGAGCGCAACCTCTCCGCTGAGGCATCTCCCCCGATCTGCGGAAACAGTTCCGAGCGAGTGGCGCCATAGCGGCCCTGGAATTCTTCTATACGCGCAGTGGCGATGCGTATGTCCTTGTTCTCAACAAGCGCGATCCTGATCAGTTCATTGAGAATGGGGTCTCCGAATTGCTCCCACCAGGCGGTATCGGCAATATCTCTCGCGACTTTCTCTCCGAAACGGTATTTCTCCATTGTTTCTATTTCTGGCCGCCGGTAATTTGGACCAAACATGCAGCTTTGCAGTACAAGAACCAGGGGAAGCAGGAATGCAAGTAGTGTCAGCCGGGATCGCATGTCAGTCTCCCGGGGACTTATTGGACGGTTTCATTGGGCAAGTCGTCCTGCCTGCCTTCCCCTGGATCAGCGGGTAGCTGGCTTTCCGCGGCTTTGGTTGTCGGAGGAGGTGTTCTGTCTTTGCCTCTTATCCTTGCCGTCAAGGTTTCGATTGCCCAGTAGAACATTGGGATAAAAAATATTGCGATGACTGTTGCCCCCAACATGCCACCAACTACACCGGTACCGAGCGAAATCTTGCTGTTGGCGGAGACTCCAGTGGCGATCGCAAGAGGAACGCAGCCCAGCGTGAAAGCAAGCGAGGTCATGATGATGGGACGCAATCTGTCCCGCGCTGCATTGACAGCGGCGTCATAGAAGGACTGCCCCTGCCCATGGTTCATCACTGCATATTCGAAAATCAGGATGGCGTTCTTGGCGGAGAGCGCCACCAATATTGTGAGCCCAATCTGGAAGTAGATATCATTGCTCAGGCCACGGAGAAAAATAGCGACCAGCGCGCCAAACAGCGCAAACGGGACTGCTGTCAATACGCCAAGGGGCAATGTCCACTTTTCGTACTGGGCGGCAAGGATGAGGAAAACCATGATCAGGCCGAAGACGAATACCAGCACGGATGAGCCCCCCGCCCTTTTCTCTTCGAAGGTCTGGCCACTCCAGGCAATACCATAATCCGCGGGCAGCGTTTCCGATGCAGTTTCTTCCATTGCAGCGATGGCTTCCCCCGAGCTAAAACCCGGTGCGGCCTCGGCCGTAATTTTTACCGCGGTAAAGTTGTTGAAACGCGTTACGATGTCCGGCGCCCGGTCAAAACGCACGGTCGCTACCGCGTTAAGTGGAACCATGCTGCCATTTTGGCTGCGCAGATACAGATAATTGATGTCTTCCGGTTTCATCCGCGAGGCGGGCTCGCCCTGGATAATTACCTGGAACAGGCGAGCAAACTTTGTGAATTGCGATACATAGAGCGATCCGAACATCGTCTGCATGGAGTTGTATACCTCCTCCACCGGAACACCGAGTGTTTCCGCCTTTGCGCGGTCCACATCAAGGTATAGCACTTGTGCCGAGGCATTGTAGGTCGAGGTGACATTCGTCAACTCGGGCCGCGTCTGGGCTCGTTTCACATATTCCTGTATCACCTGCGCAATCTGCTGGCTGTCATTGTCGCCCTTGCTCTGGATGTACATTTCCATCCCTCCGGTTGTCCCCAATCCAGGAATGGAGGGGGGATTGATCGGAAGAATGATGCCACCGGGTATATTGGAGAAAGCTTTTACAGCGCCTGCCAGCAGGGCTGGCACGCCTTGGGTGTCGGCATTATCGCCAGCGTAGCGCTCTTCGAAATCCTTGAGCCCTACGAAGAATGTGGACGCATTGCTCTTCATCTGGCCGTCGAGCAGACTGAAGCCGTCGACGACCACGATGGATCTTGTGGCCGGATGCTTCATGAAGTATTCGGTGGCATGCCGGCTGACCTCACCAGTACGGTCAAGCCCCGAAGCATCGGGCATCAATACCGCGCCTAGCAACACACCCTGGTCTTCCGGGGGAAGGAATGAACCAGGAATGTGCTTGAACAGCCCGACGGCGAGAGCGATCATGCCGAAAAACAGCAGGAGCGCTACGATGTAGCGCTTGATTGCGAGCTGCACACTGCGGATATAGCCTTCTGTCATGCGCTCGAACCAGGTGTCGAACCATTTGAAAAAGCCCCGTTTCTCGCCGTGACGAGGTTTGAGCAGGAGGGCGGCAAGCGCGGGGGACAATGTCAGGGCCACGATACCGGAGAGCGCAACAGAGATCGCAATGGTGATTGCAAACTGCTTGTAGAGCTGTCCCGTGATACCCGGAATAAATCCCACCGGAACAAACACCGCACATAACACCAGAACAATGGCAATCAGCGCGCCGCCTACCTCGTCCATCGCCTTCTTAGCGGCATCACGGGCAGACAGGCCATATTTGCTCATGTTGTGCTCGACTGCCTCGACCACCACAATCGCATCGTCCACCACGATACCGATAGTGAGGATCATGCCGAACAGGGTGAGCATGTTAAGTGAGAAACCGAGGGCCGCCATGCCACTGGCTGCCCCGATGACGGAAATCGGCACGGCAATGATCGGAATCAGGGTGGCGCGCAGATTCTGGAGAAACACGAACACGACGACTACGACCAGCACCAGCGCCTCAAAGAAGGTCTGGATCACGGACACAATGGAAGCACGCGTGAATGCAGTGGTGTCCATGGTGATTTCATACTCGATGCCTGGGGGAAACGACTTTTTCATCTCCTCCAGCGTCGCCCGCACGCCTTTTGAAACCTCAAGCGCGTTGGCCCCTGGCTGTTGATACACTACGAGCACGGTCGCGGGCTTCCCCTGGCGGGTATTGCGAACCGCGTAAATCTTCTGACCCAATTCCGCATAGCCCACATCCTTGAGCCGTACCATCGCAACACCCTGGCTGGCGGCACGGATAATGATGTTGTCAAATTCGGCGGGGGTGGTCAGACGGCTCTTGGTGGTAATGGCGAAGGACTGCTCCACCGGACGGTCCGTCGGGGCTTGGCCGATGCTACCCACGGCATATTGCTCGTTTTGTGCCGCCACCGCTTGCTGCACATCCCCAGCAGTGATGCCAAGGGCCGCCATCTGATCCGGTTTCAGCCAGATCCGCATCGCATAATCCGGTGTCCCCATGACGGTTGCCTGGCCCGCGCCGGGGATGCGCTTGATCGCATCCAGTATGAAAATGCTGGCGTAGTTGGCAACATAGACGGGCTCGTAACGTTCATCCGGTGAAAAGACCGAGATGACCATCATCACGGAGGCGGATTGCTTCTTTACCGCGACCCCCTGCCTCTGCACCGCGGCAGGAAGCTGCGGGAGCGCCAGGCTTACACGATTCTGCACCTCCACCTGGGCGAGCGACGGGTTGGCGTCAATCTCGAAATAGACTGACAGCGTCATGGCACCAGTTGACGAACTTGCAGAGGTCATATACATGAGCTTATCGGCGCCATTCACCTGCTGCTCGATCGGGGCAGCGACGTTTTGCGCCGCCACTTCGGCGGTGGCTCCCGGGTAGGTGGCTGTCACCGAGACTTCAACGGGGGTGATCTCGGGATACTGTGCGACGGGCAGGTTGTACATCGCCACTCCCCCTGCCAGCGTGATGATGATGGAGAGCACCGAGGCGAAGACTGGCCTGTCGATACAGAAATGGGAAATCTTCATGAACTAGCCTGTCATTCGGGCGGCTTTTCCTCCGGGGTGGAGGACTGTGGTTTTATGAAAGAGGATGCCCGGCTTTTCTGGCCGATTGCTTGTGAATCGGGCGTAGAGGGCAAATCCCCTGACTTGACTGACGCTTCTTCGGGCGGCTGTGCAATGGATGCTGCGGGAGCTGTGCCAGGGCCTCCCGGCTTCCCCGCAGTTTGACCCTCCGGCAATCTTGGTGCATTGATTACTTTAATGGCAGCCCCAGGGGAGAGCCGGACAGCCCCGTCCACCACGACTCTTTCGCCCGCCACCAATCCATGATTTATAAACCACCCATCGCCCTGCCAGTCCCCCACTTCAACGTCGCGCCGGTCAACCTTGCCTTCCTTGTTTATCACCCACACATAATGGCTCTTCGCCCCTTGCAGCACCGCCCGTTGCGGCACCAGAATACTGTTGGGACGCACGGCTCCCTTCAACTGGAGGCGCACGAATTGTCCTGGACGCAACACTCCCTGGGGATTGATGAACTGGGTGCGAACCAGGAAGGTGCCAGTTTCTTCGGAAAATGAAGGTTCACTGAAATCGATGTGCCCCACATGTGGAAACAATGCGCCGTTGGCGAGGGTGATCTGGACTTCAAAACGATTGAGAGGCGGAAACTTGAGCAGGCCTCTTTCGATTTCACTCTGGTACTTGAGCATCTGGTTTTCTGAGACGCTGAATATGACCCAGATAGGATTAACCTGATCCACATAGGTAAGCAGCCCACCTTCCCCCGGACTCAGATAGCTCCCTTCATGCCTTAAACTGAAACTGGCTAGCCCGTGGAGCGGTGAACGAAGCGTTGTATAGCTGAGATTCAACTTTGCAGTTCGAACTTCTCCCTCTGCCGCAAGCACTGCCGCCCTGGCCTGCTGCACAGCTCCTGTGGCGTCATCAAGATTTTTTTTGCTCAGGGCATTTTTTTCCGCAAGCGGCCTTACCCGGCCTAGCGTTGCCTCAGCAACCTGAAGCCGTGCCTGCTGCTGTGCGAGTTGCCCTTCCGCCGACTGCAAGGCAGCCTCGAAAGGCTTGCGATCCATCTGGTACATCTTCTGCCCAGCCTGTACCACCTCGCCTTCCGTGTAGAGGCGCTTATCCAGGAACCCAGAGACCCGGGCGCGAATCTCTACGTGACGGGAACTTCGGGTCTCCGCCACGAATTCAAGTTCAATAGGCGTATCTCTGGGCTCGATACTGACTGCAGTGACCTCCGCAACGGGTGGGGGCTTTTCCTCGGGGGGCTCGCTGCAGCCTTCAGAAAAAGAGAAAATGACAATGATGCTAATTAGTACAAAGTGTCGTGGCACTCGCAAAGGGAAAAAGAAGGAGCTCATCCTCGACTTGTGTGGACTCCGTCTTGAACTGGAGAACGGGCATTGCCAGGCGGATGCATTACCAGCGGGGATTTCATCCCAATTAGGTTACGAGTCATGGGGCTGATCCACTTAAAGCTTCCTGCAGCCTTTTTTCCTGTTCGGGAGAGAGTGAAGTGCGAAGTACCTTGCCTTTCACGCCCGAAAGTTCCGCCAGAACTTTCTCCGGCTGAGCCTTATGGAAAAGAAGGAAAAGCCCGGACGAATTATTGGGGAAGGTTTCAGCAAGCGACTTGATGAAATCATCATCGATGCCGTAATCAGTCAGAGAGCCTGCCAGAGCACCGGTACTGGCACCCAGAGCGCTGCCTACTGCGAATCCTATAAGGGGATCGAGGAACAGCAGCCCGACGAACGTGCCCCATAAACTCCCGGTAAGAAAGCCGTCCTTCGCCCCGGTTTTGACAAGATCGCTGCCTTGCTTGATATGAACATAGCCTGTCTCGTCCCGCACTACGACCACCGCATCCTCACCGGCCAGATATTCCCTGGGCAGCATATAAAGCCTGGATAAAACGCGATCGGCCTCTTCGGGATCCCTGAATCCCAATACAACTATTTCCCCTTTTTCCGACATCTTTTTCTCCTCCTGGGATGGTAGAAGGTAGCAAAGCACACTTACTTTGCACTTTAAAGTCACGCTCAGCTCAAAATCGAAGCGCGGTTGAAACTTGAATGATGGAAGCAGTTATAGGGGCCGTGGCATCTTCCCGTCCGTTCGGTGACACACCTTGGAAAGGGGTCTGCTAATAGCGCAACAAAATAGCGAGCAAATCAAGCACTCGCAGAAAGAGACTTGTATGAATAAGAAGGTGGTGAGTTACCTCGTCGGCAGTTTTTCAAACGCTCGGTCAATCACGCCAAGACGAACCTATTCTGAGCCTGTGCTTTAAGTCCCATGCTGTTTTGCAAGCTTCTCTGATTCCGCTTGAATTTCTGCGACCCGTTGCTCGATTATGTTTCTGGTTTCCGGGCTTGCCGTTGTAGCCTGTTTCTGGAGGGCCTTGATCTTCGCGTCTGCTTGCTGTTTTAACGCTTCCACCTTGGCCTTTTCACGTTCCAAGGCGGCCTTCAGTTTGGCCTCGACAATCTTGATCCTGACTTCCAACCGCGCCTTATGCTCATCCTCGGCTTGCCCATACTCAGCCTTGAGTTGGGAAAGCTCGGCATTGCGAGCGCGGACATCATTCCGAATCAGGTCTTGTTCCACATCCAGGCGCCATTGGCGAACTATGATTCCGCCTAGCGCTTCCATCGTCAAATCTAGCGGTACGGTCCAATACTCGTCAACCTCGGCGACCAGCGCGCTCTTTCCGGTCGTTAAATTCCGTGATACCTCATCAACGAACTCCGTGCCCAAGCCGTAATTGGAAGCATCGACCGAGTATCCTAAAAAAGCACCTGCAGCTGCGCCTGCGGCAAGCCCCACTGGTCCTCCCAACAAACCAATAAGGCTACCCACGACTGTCCCTACCGCCGTCCCAAAGGGCGCTTTGTCAGCCTGGTCCTTCATCGAGACCTTGCCATCTGTTTGCTTGGTGATGATGGCCATCCCATGAATCGTAAGCTTGCCTTCCTCCTGAAGTTCCTTGAGCGCTTTCCTGCCCTCGTCTGCCTGTTTTTCCGTCGGGAAGACAACAACAATAAAATTACTCACGAATGTCTCCCGTCTGCATCATGGACCAACCGTCTGGTTGACCTCTCTGATAGTGATAGGCGAGTTGCCCCCACTCCTTGTCTCCGCTGCGCGATCTTCCATTGCCGACGGGTTAATACTCCGCTGAAGCCTTTTGGAGGCCTCTTCGGTGCGAGCTGATCGGAATTGTGGAAGTAGGCGCTGTTGACCCACATTCCGGTGACTCTTACATAAGCAGGTCCCAAGGCGGCTGCGAGCTTGTGCAAGCGCAGGTTGGCAAGGTCAATCGGCGGACGCTGTTGGTACAGATTCGGGTTCATACCCACGGGTTGTCGAATTCTTTTTCGATTGTGCGCCGGAGGACCCCCCTTGAGAAGAGGGTCGATATCCCTGTATGGCTTCCAGAATCTTCCACCGATGACTTCGATCATTTCGATGTTGTAAGATTGGAACCGCTCATCGACTGTGCCTATGCGCCGCATGCTCGCTGCATCGATACGTTCCGCTGAAACGGGTTCGGAAGCCTGCGAGCATGGCGTAATCCCGAGCGCGGCGAAGGATACACTTACAGCGGCCAAACAATAGCAAGTCACAGAGTGCTATTTCAGGCTTTACTTCACGCAAATGCCGCTACAGTCAGCCCCGCCCTGTTTGGGGTCGCAATCATCGGAAGGATCGTCCACACAGGTTTTGCCTTTGGGGCATGGAATCGCTGCGATTCCCCCACACGCTTGCTGCTCAGTCTTGCATTCACCCTGATGGACGATTGATACTCCTGCAGCTGCCGCTGTACATGCGTTCCCGTACGTTTTTCCGTCGCAGCCGCAAACGGGCCGGAATTCGCGCGTGCAATTTCTTGGTTTTGTCTTGCAGGTGCCTTGCGCGTCCGCGATCTTGCATTGACCGACACCAAAATCACAGTACTGTTTTTCATCGGGACAACGTTTCCCAGCAATGCCGCCGCAAACGTTCTCCTCCCCTGCCCCGGAACCAACAGGTTTACACTGGCCTGTGAGCTCGATATTCAGGAAGGTACCTGTTCGTGGACGAATCTCGCGCAACTTGTGTACAAACTCCCTGAACTGGTTAGGTTTCGCGCTGAACCCTTCTTCCGCGCAGGCGTTGAGACCGCCTTCAACTTGCACGGAACCACCGATTTTTGGACTGTAGACAATAAAAGTATCGACAGCCTCCGAGGAGATGGCCTTGCCGACCTGCCGGCGAATTGTCATCAGGGCGGAATTATCCAGCGCACCTCCGGTACTGCCGAGGTTAATGTTTACAGCACGGTTTGCCGGATCACCGGTGGTTCCACCAGCTTCACGTTGCTGGGCAATAACGGCGATGGAGCCCAGCAGTACTGCTCCCAATAGAAAAGCATGAGTTAATTTCTTCATTTTTTCCTCTCACCAATAGTTAAGTTAACAAGATCACGTAACCGACCCTTTCTTCCCTCCTGGTGGAGTTACTCATGGAGCAGGCGACCCACAGCTCTTTTTCAACACGCGGCAATTAGCGTCCTCCTTGAGTGGATAGCGCCTTTCTCATGCCGATGATTCTTTTCATGCTCGCCTGTATTTCCTTGCTGGTCGCAGAAATTCCGCCATTTACCATTTTTCTGTCAGGGGCAAGGAAACACTATTAAAAATAGATCACGCTTTCCAAAAAACAAGGGGGAATAACACACGAAGATGCTAAAGCTGACGAGCTAAAGCCAGTGGTTTAAATCTGGGATGGAAAATTTAATCATGTCTGGATGCCTGCTTTTGAACCGGCGAAAGCGAGGACCTGGAAAACGGGGGCGGTAGCGTACATATAAAGGATTGTATCGAGCATAGATTATCGCGAAACCACATCGATGCTTTCTCACGATTTGCCAGGAGAGAATTAGGGGCTGCCGACGGATTATGATAATTTGGATCGGGATTCTGCTGCTCGCCAGCAGCGCGGGAAGCGTGACAGTGGAACAGACGAGAAAGGTTGTTGAGATAGCCGCTGGATAGCCGAGCAGTCCACCTCCTGTGGACAGGATTCGTATGCAATGCAGCAGCGTGTCCACAAGATCCGGACTGCCCAAGAAACGGCCAGGCAAACCAGGTTCCCCCACGAGTTCGGCACCCGGCGCAGCTGTTCAGCATTTGTTAAATCATCCAGTTCCGCCTCGACATCCGGCAAGACGCCGACAAACAGGACTTTGGCTAAGGCAGCTTCCCCGAATGGGTCGATCTACGGCGTGACTATCGGTGAGGATTCTGACGATCCATGTTATATGGAAATCAAATATCGGGATGTGGCAACCTGGGAAGCACAACCATCATTAAAGTTTTCGGAATGCGCGGGGCATAAAATCGGAGATCAGCTCACCCCCTTGCTCCCGAGTGGCGCTTTCGTAACTGGCGTCCAGATTTGCATGAACTCGGCCAGGAACAAATGAAAGGTATAGCGTTGATTGGCAACTATGATATCTGCATTATTGGAGCGGAGATCGTTACTGTAGCCGTACCTCCTTGCACGCAAGGTTCTTCTGGTGGCAGTGAGTTCAATATTTGTGATCCGGACGCTCCTGCCTTGAAAACTGTCTCCTGTGACCGGTCTTTGACCCCTTCGTCAAACGCCCGCATTGCCCGGGTTCGAAACGTGAGCCCCCAGGTGAAGACTGGGAGAAGGAGATATCGCGTCCCACTGCGATGCTGGCAACCAGCATGGCCATCAGAACCATCGACGGCAGCGGTGATCGCAGGATGATCGATGGCATAGCCCCGGGTATGCGACTCCTGGTTCCGGCCCGTGAAGTTCCCAATCTGCTTTGACAGCTTGAATTCCATCACCTAAATTGAAGCAATTAACCTTCGTCGAAGGGTTATAACTTTGATTCAGGAGAACGCTTTTGCTCCCCACCGAACTCGTGAAACTCCCGGCGTTGATGCAACGCACCAGCGGCAGTCCGGAAGTCAGGATTGGACTCATCGACGGCCCTGTCTTCACCCAACACGCCGACCTCGTTCAGGGACAACTTATGGAGATTGGTGGACGCAACGCGGCGAGTTGCACTCAGACAGATAGCGGAGCGTGCCTGCATGGCACCTTTGTCGCCGGTATTCTGGCTGCCAGACGCACTTCCTCCGCACCTGCCATCTGTCCCAACTGCACCTTGCTCATTCGCCCCATTTTTTCTGAGGCCACTTTCGGCCGTGAGCACATGCCCAGCGCAACGCCTCAGGAGCTGGCAACGGCAATTTTTGACTGTATCAACGCGGGTGCGCGCGTCATCAACTTAAGCCTTGCCCTGGCGCGACCTTCCACCAGGGGAGAGAAGGTATTGGATGAAGCCTTCACTCAGGCGCTAAAGCAGGGCGTATTGATCGTTGCGGCAGCCGGCAATCAAGGCACTTTGGGCGGTTCCGTCATCACCCGCCACCCTTGGGTCATTCCTGTGGTGGCCTGCGATCTGCGTGGCCGTCCGATCAATGAATCGAACCTTGGCGGCAGTATCGGCATGCGGGGTTTGAGCGCCCCGGGCGAGAACATCACCAGTCTGGACTCTGGCGGCCAGGCCATTACCTTAAGCGGCACAAGTATGGCCGTGCCTTTTGTTACCGGCGCCATCGCGCTGTTGTGGTCGGAATTTCCCGATGCAACGGTTGCACAGATCAAACTCGCCATCATGCGCCAACCCCAAACCTTCCGCCAAGGCAGCTTCATGCAAGGCGGCTTCCTGTCTACCCGAAGCTACGGACCACGACGCGCTTCGATAGTGCCGCCCCTGCTCGATGCAGAAGCAGCCTATCAAATGCTTTCTGCAATGAGTACAAGGAGGCAAACAGCATGATCAAGGATGAGGGCAAGAGCGTCCCAGACAACAAGAGCAAACAGGCAACCTACCACGTCCGCCTGCCCGGCTTCATTACCGATGAGGAAATCCGGCTGGGGGATGCCATCAAACGCACCTCCTCCTATTTTAGGATAAAACCTTGTGGAGGGTGTGAACGCCGTGGGGTTGCACTCAATCGCTGGCTCGCTTTCACACCGCGCCGACAGAAGTAAGAGCGAAGAAAGAGAATCATTGGATCAGGAGTCTAGGAGTTTCCTTTTTTAGAACCGATAGCACTACTACTGCCATTATCAGGAGGAGCAATATGAGTGAACAAAGGGAAATTTTGGAACAATCGATGGAAAACACACCAGACCAGCAAAGGCGGGGTGAAAGAAATGATGTTCCTCCCACTTCCCATCACGCTTCCTATCCCCAAACTCGTGGCAACGCTCCGATCTCTCCCCAGATGGGCAGAGGAAGCTGCGGTTGTGGCGCAGGGCAGATGATGCAAAATACCGACAGCGTAAGCACGGGTTCGAATGACGGCACGAACGCGTTTGTCTACGCCATCGGGCGGGTGGAAGCGCGTTTCCCCAATCTTTCCGCAGAAAAGGAATTTGTCCAGGCAACCGGTCGGGCGGAAACCGCTGGCAAAACCGACCAGCAGGCCTTCCATGAAGTCCTGTCCCAGCGACAGAACCGGTATCTGGTACGGCAGCTGTGCTGGGTGCTGACGGTACAGGGACTGGAAACCTACCTTCTGGTTCCACGCGATCCTGCTGACGTCGATATGTTGATCGATGCCATCCGGCCTGCACCTGCTCCCCAGGATATCGACGTGGTCATCGGAATGCGTGGCCCCATTGCGCCACCCCAGATGTGCAACGGGCTGATGGTGCCGATTGTGGTATTCGACCAGATCTATTCTTTTGGCCGTAATGAATTGATCAAGGCAATCCCGAGGCCCAAGAAGATGGCCGAAGAGCGATTTGGCCCTGCTGCCGAAGAACTGTTCGATCGCATCATGCACATGACCGATAACGCAGGCGCCACGGATGAACATCGGGCGTTGAACTACCTTGCCATGCGCTATCCCGCCATTTATGCCAAGGCGGCGGAAGAGTTCGCGGAAGATCATTCCCTGACAGGGGTGGAGGTGCGTCCCTCGGCTTTAAGCAGCGGGCGCAACATCGTCGAGGTTATTTTCTCCTACACCAACCGCAATACAGATTTTACAGAAAAGTACTTCGTGCGCGTGGATGTGACCGAGGAGTTCCCTTTCCTCGTCACCAAGATCTCTCCGTACTATGAACATCAATTCAACCGATAAAGGAGGTGTGAAGTGAATACGATGAATATGCCTGGATTTACTGCAGACTCATCACTCTATCGTACAAACAACCATTACTTGACTGCCGGCGGCAATTTCTCAAGTGATGGACATGTAACCCTGGCTCCACAAGCGTGCGGATGGATTAAGGGAATCACATGTGGTGTTGCAATAGGAGGCGGCGTGACTTTATGTACCGCGGCCTGCCTCGGGGGAGGTCCGGCAGCATGTTATGCATGCTGGGCAGGGGCGCTGGCGATTGTCGGGTTTGGGTTCTGCCGCGATTGTATTCCTAAATGGATGAGGGATCTGGTTGACGCATTTGAAAGCGGTG